>JAEZCZ010000111.1 GCA_023433305.1 Pseudomonadota bacterium
CCTCGACCAGCGGGTAGCGCAGCGTGAACGGCTGCGCGAGGCGCACCATCGCATCGTAGAGCGCGAGGTTGCCGTGCGGATGGTACTTGCCCATCACGTCGCCGACCACGCGGCTGGACTTCTTGAACGCGCTGCCCGGATCGAGCCGCAGCCCGCGCATGCCCCACAGGATGCGCCGGTGCACCGGCTTCAACCCGTCGCGCAAGTCCGGCAGCGAACGCGCCGTGATCGTCGATAGCGCATAGACCAGGTACCGTTCGCTCAGCGCGCTGTCGAACGGCGCGTCGACGATCGCGTCGAACGGGTCCTTCTCGTCTTCGATGACATCCATGCGGCTCGGCCTAGCAGCGACACGGCTGGCGGGACAGCGCGGAACGGACGGGTTTCAACACCCGTTCGCGGGACAAGTGCAAACCCCCAAACACAGGAGACCCCTATGCCCCGACGCGTGATGATCCTCGCCACCGACGGCTTCGAGCAGTCCGAGCTCGAGCAGCCCCGCAAGCGGCTCGACGAGGCTGGCTTCGAGACGATCGTGGTCAGTCCCGAAGACGGCCAGATCAAGGGCTGGGAGAAGACCGATTGGGGCCGCCCGGTCGACGTCGATCTGACGCTGGACGAGGCCGAGGCCGCCGACTTCGATGCGCTGCTGCTGCCCGGCGGCCAGATCAACCCCGACAAGCTGCGCATGGAGGAGAAGGCCGTCCGCCTCGTCCGCGAGTTCTGCAACGCCGGCAAGCCGGTCGCAGCGATCTGCCAGGGCCCCTGGCTGCTCGCCGAAGCGGGCGTCATCGACGGCAAGACCGTCACCGCCTGGCCCTCGATCCGCACCGACCTGAGGAACGCCGGGGCCAACGTCGTCGATCGGGAAGTGGCGCAGGACGGCAGCCTCATCACCAGCCGCAACCCCGACGACATCCCCGCCTTCAGCGACGCGCTGATCGGCGCGCTGCAGAAGCAGGATTCCCCGCAGCCCGCCTAATACCTTGAAATGAGCCATTTTCGCAGGGGCTCTGCCGTTTCGCGCGGCGGGCCCCTTTTTAATTACGCTTGCCAGCGAGCCAAATGAGGCGCAATTGAGGCAACATTGTGGCGAAAAGGAGGCAGTGATGAGGACATTGATATCCGGAGTGCTTCTTTCGGTCAGTTTGATCGCGCTGGCCGCCTGCTCCGAAGCTACCGACGAGCAAACCGCGAGCCTTGAAATCGCCGACAGCGGTCCTGCAGCGTCCGAAGCGGCGCCGAGCGGAGCGATGGCGCCGCTCGCCGACCGACCCGACATCCCCGTGTCGTTGCCCAAGATGGCGTATGTGTTCGACTACGGCTTCCGACTTGCCGGCGAGGCGATTGCCCCGCTGCAGCAGAAGCATGCCGACTTGTGCGAGGCGCAAGGCCCTTATGCCTGCCAGATCATTTCGCTCAGCCGCTCGGGCGAAGACGAAGCCATCACGGGCGAGCTGCAGCTCGCCGTCGTGACCGATCGGGCGCGCGCCTTTGCGGCGCAGCTGTCCGATGCTGCCGAGACCGGCGGCGCCGAGCAATTCAAAGCGAATATTTCCGGCGAGGACCTTTCCAAGAGCATCGTCGACACCGAAGCGCGGTTGCGCAGCCGCATCGCGCTACGCGACCGCCTCCTCGAGGTTCTCGGGACGCGCAAGGGCACGGTGCAGGAGCTGGTCGAGGCCGAACGCGGCGTGGCGCAGGTCAACGAAGAGATCGACCGGGCGCAGAGTCGGCTGCAGGAGCAGAAAGGCCGCGTGCCCTTCAGCCGGATGACGATCGCCTATGAATCCGCCGCGCCCGGCGGCAGCTTCCTCGCGCCGATCCGCGGTGCCCTGGGATCGCTCGGGGCAATCTTGGGCAATCTCGTCGCGGTTGTCATCGTACTCGGGGCGATCGCCTTGCCGGTGGTGGCGGGCGTGCTCGGCGCGAAGCGGCTCCGGCGGCGGCTCGGCTGGGTTTCGACGGCAGAGGTGTGACCCGCCCCTTTCGGCACGGGGAGACCTAACGCCGCTGCATGTCGTGGCTGTCGGGCGGAATGCGGACCTCGATGCCGTCGAGATCCTCGCTGAGCTCGATCTGGCACGACAGGCGGCTGGTGCGGCAGGCGCCGGCGGCGAGGTCGAGCATGTCCTCTTCGTCCTCGACGGCTTCGGGCAGCCGCGCGAACCATTCGGGGGCAACGATCACGTGGCAGGTCGAACAGGCCATCTGGCCCTCGCAAGTACCCTCGAGCGGCATGCCCGCCGCCTGCGCGACCTCGAGCAGTCGCGCGCCGGGTTCGGCGGCGGCCTCGACCCTGTCACCGTCGCGTGTAATGAAAACGACCCGAATGGTGCTTATCCTTGCTGCGCTGCAGCACGAATAAGCATTCCGGCGGCGCGTTCAAGCTCGTCGAGCGTCGTGTAGCGGCCGAAGCCGATCCGCACCGACCCGCGCGCCTGGTCGTGAGTCAGGCCAATCGCGCCGAGGATGCGGCTCGGCTTGCCCGCTTCGCTGGCGCAAGCCGATCCCGCGGAGAACATCACCTCGCGGACATCCGACATGAGGCGGGCCACATCCAGCCCGTCGCGGCGGATGTTGAGGTTTCCTTTGTAGCGCTGCTGGGCGCTCCCGTTGAGCTGCCACCCCGCGAAGAGCTCGCGGGCGCGGTTCCACAATGCGGCGACGTGGGCGGCATCGTCGTGCATCCGTTCGAGCGCGAGCTGTGCGGCGGCGCCCATTCCGGCACACAGGGCGGGACTGAGCGTGCCCGAACGGAGGCCTTTCTCCTGTCCACCCCCGGTAACGAGCGGGTGGAGCTCGATCCCGTCGCGCACCCACAGCGCGCCGATGCCCTTGGGTCCGTGGAACTTGTGCGCGCTGATCGCGATCATGTCGGCCTCGGCGATCGGCAACTTGCCGGCCGCCTGAACCGCATCGCAGACCAGCAGCGACCCGCTCGATCGAGCGCGCGCGTAAAGCTCCGCGACCGGCTGGATGGTGCCGATCTCGTTGTTGACCTGCAGCACCGCGAGGACGCCGAGACCCGCCGGCAGCGCAACTTGCGGATTGACCAGTCCGTCGCGATCGACCGGGAGGATCGTCGTGTCGCCGGGAAGGTCGAGCGCGGTGTCGAGCACCGCCGAATGCTCGATCGCGCTCACCGCGACGGGCTTGCCTGCGCGGCCGGGCTCGCAGCCGCGCAGCGCCAGGTTGAGCGCTTCGGTCGCGCTGCCGGTGAAGACGACCTGGCCGCCCGGCGGAAACAGCGCGGCGACCCGCTCGCGCGCGACCTCGACCGCGGCGTCGGCCTGTCGCCCGAGCCGATGCGAGGAATGCGGATTGCCGAAGCCGGTCCCGTCCGGCCCGTCGAGCCAGCGCAGCATCGCCTCCTTCGCCTCCGGCGCGAGCGGGGTGGTCGCCTGGTAGTCGAGATAGATCACGCCGCCCGCTCGCGCGCCTGCCGCGCCATCGCCGCCCACGCCTCGCCGAAGCGTTCGACCTCCTCGCGCGTCGTGCTCCACCCCACGCTGAGGCGAATGGTGCGCGCGGCCTCGTCCGGATCGACTCCCATCGCCTCGAGCACGTGGCTGCCCCGCAAGCTTCCAGAGGAGCATGCGCTCCCCTGACTGATGGCAATGCCCTGCAGGTCGAAGCGCATCAGTTGCGCGCTCCCGGACATTCCCGGCATCGCGATGGCGTGGATCTGGCCGCTCGGTGACGCGAGACAGTCGGAATGCCATGTTCCGCCCAGTGTTCGCACGGTGTTCGACAGGCGATCGAGCGCTTCATTGACGCTTTTTTCGACGATCGATCCCCGGCAGGCCTCGAGCGCGGCGGCGAAACCCAGGGCTCCCGGGAGGTTCTCGGTCCCCCGGCGATAGCCGCGTTCCTGGCCGCCCGCGGGGTCCAGCAGGGCGTAATCGCGCACCAGCAGCGCACCGATTCCGATCGGTCCGCCCAGCTTGTGCGCCGACACGATCACCAGGTCCGCATCGGGCAACGCACGCCTGCCCGCGCTTTGCGAAGCATCGACCAGGAACAGCCCGCCGGCCCCCTTCACGAGTGCAGCTATGGCACTGGAATCCTGGCAGTTTCCGGTCTCCGAGTTGACCGTCTGGACCGCGACGAGCGGGTGGCTGGCAGCGCGCGATTCCCGGTCCAGGGCTTCCATGTCGAGCGCGCCGTCCCGTCCCACGGGCAGCACCGACGCGCCCGGAGCCGCCTTGAGCACGGCTTCGTGCTCCACGGCGGAAACCAGGAACTCGCCCACCCGGGCCGCACCGAAAGCCAGCGCCGCAGCCTCGCTCGCGCCGCTGGTGAAGACCACTTCGCCTTCCCACCTGAGCGCCGCCTTGACCCGCTCCCTCGCGTCCTCGAGCGCCGCACGCGCGGCCCGGCCCTCGGCGTGCGGGCTCGACGGATTGGCCCAAATCTCGAACCCGCGCAGCATCGCCTCGCGCGCTTCGGGGCGCAGCGGCGTGGTCGCGGCGTGGTCCAGATAGATACGGGTCATCGCGCGGGAATTGCGAAAAGTTGCATCGTCACTATATAGCCCGGCACTTTCCGGGCGCCACCCGCGCGCCTCGGGACATTCATTTCAGAGCGAGACCTATGCCGTCCGTCATTTTTCCCGGCCCCGAAGGCCGCCTCGAAGGCCGCTACTCTCCCGCCCCTCGCCCTCGCGCGCCGGTGGCGATGATCCTGCATCCGCACTCGCAGGGCGGCGGCACCATGAACGACCGCATCGTGCAGCGGCTCTACAAGACCTTCGTCGACCGCGGGTTCGCAACGCTGCGCTTCAACTTTCGCGGGGTCGGCCGCAGCCAGGGCAGCTTCGACAACGGCATCGGCGAACTCTCGGACGCCGCTGCGGCGCTCGACTGGGTGCAGTCGATCCATCCGGAATCGCAGACAACCTGGGTCGCGGGGGTGAGCTTCGGCGCGCTGATCGGCATGCAGCTCCTCATGCGCAGGCCGGAGATCCGCGGCTTCATCTCGATCGCGCCGCCCGCCAACATGTACGACTTCTCGTTCCTCGCCCCCTGCCCCGCCTCGGGCATTTTCATCCAGGGCGCGGCCGATACGGTGGTTCAGCCGATCGCCGTGACCAAGCTGGTCGAGAAGCTGCGCACGCAGAAGCACATCACGATCCACCACGAGGAAATCCCGCGGGCCAATCACTTCTTCGAGAACGAGATCGAGGATCTGATGGCGTCGGTCGACAACTACCTCGACTTCCGCCTCTCGCCGGAGTGCACGATCCGCTGATCGCGCGCCGTCCCGGCCAGAGCCGGGATCGCCTGCAGCCAAGCTTCACCTGAAGGTAGCCGCCCGGGCTTGCCCGACGTCGCAGGTTGCCGCTTGCGGGAACAGCTCCTTTTCAGTAATGTTACATCATTACACGAGTCGCTCCATCGTCCGATGAGGGCGGCCGGCAAGGAGAGGAGCGAGCATGTCCTATCTCGACCAGACACAGGACTTCCGCCGTCGCGCGACCGCGATCGCCGGGGTGGTGGCCATTCATGCAGCGATCGGCCTGGGGCTGGCGGCGGGACTGACCGTTGTGGGGGTTGCCCCACCGGCCGACACCTGGAACCCGTTCACGATCACCCCCGAAGCGAAGCCGACCCCACCTCCGCCCAAGCCGGTCGAGAACACCGAGGTGCAGGACTCGTTCGTCGTCGTCCCGACGCCTCCCATCGACATCATAGTCGACAATCCGGTCGAGCTGGTAACGGTCGACGACACCGTCGAAAACAGGGTGATCGTCGATCCGGGCCCAGGCGTCGAGCCGGTCATCGAGCCGCGGGTCACGCCCGCCTTCACCCCCCGCAAGGCCAGGCCCACCAACGGCCCGCTCGGGTGGATCAGCACCGACGATTATCCCGCGCGCGCCTTGCGAAGCGAGGCCGAAGGCGTCGCAGCCTATCGCCTGATCGTCGGCACCAATGGCCGCGTCTCCGCCTGCGAGGTCACGCGCTCGACGGGCAACGGCCTGCTCGACGAAGCGACCTGCAAGTTCATCGTCCGCCGCGCCCGCTTCGAGCCGGCCACCGACGAGGCAGGTGCGAAAGTGGTCGGAGGCTACACCGGCACGGTGAAGTGGGATATTCCCGAGTAGCCTATCGAAGGGACCTGCGCCGGCTGCGAGCCTGCTAGCGCACACCCTCGGCGGCACGGTCTAAGGGGACCGTGCCGTCCTTGTTCGGAATGGTCCAGATCAGCACGTTGGCGATCATGATCACCGCGAGCAGCAGCATCAGCCACACCTGCTTGCGCGGCCCGCCCCGCCGCCACTGCCAGATCGACGCGGCGACCAGAGCTATCGCCGCCAGCACCAGGATGGAGAGGACCGTATCCATAGGTCAGGTGCGAAACTTGCCGGCCATGCCGATTATGTCGTCTAGCGGGTTCCCGTCGCCGTCGAAATCGAGCATCGAGCCAATGCTGCCGAGGTTCGGGCCGGCCCCTTTGCCCGCGCCGCCGCCAAGCACGGAGCCGAGGATGCCGCCAAGAGCCCCACCGCTGCCCGCACCCGGCGCATCCGCTCTGCCTCCGCTGGCGCCCGACGACAGGTAGCCGCCGACCAGCATCGCGAGGATCGGCAGCATCTTCTTGAGCAGTTCGGGGCTGAGCCCGCTTTGCTGCGATGCCTGGCCAGCCACCTGGCGGCTGATGTCCTTCGAGCCGAAGATCTGCCCAAGCACGTCGTTGCCGCGCGACACGTCGGTCGGCTGCGAACCGATCACGTTCTCCAGCAGCCCGCCCCCGCCGAGGCCGCCGAGTACCTCGATAAGGCTGCCGATCCCGGCCTCGCCGGCGCCGCCCGCCTGGCTGCGCTTCTTGAATCCGCCCATGACTGCGGGAAGCAGCGCTTCGGCACCGCTCCGCGCCTGCGCCTGGCTGATTCCGAGCTGGCTGGCCATCGCGTCGAGGCCGCCGCTGTTGCGAAGCATGTCGAGCATATCCATCGGCAATCCCCTTCTCTCGCATGGCGCGGCGCAGAGTGCGCGCCTCGGTCGCCTGCTACCCCTGCTACGGCCAAAGGGAGGCGAACGAAAGTCATCGAGGAGTCTCGTGCGCCGCCAAGGCACCTTTGCCGGAGGGATGCGTTGACGCGGCGGAAGAGGAGATTGTCGATGGGTATCTTCAGTTCGATCAAGAATGCGATCTTCGGCCGCGACGAGGACGAGCGGACTCCCGCCGCTCCGCAGAAACAAGCCCCCGCGACCCGCTCCGCGACGCCGCAGTCCAGTGCGCCGGCCCCGATCAGCGAAGTCGATGTCGAGGCGCGACTGAGTGCCATGCCCGGCGCCGACAACCTGAACTGGCGCACCTCGATCGTCGACCTGATGAAGCTGATCAACGTCGACTCGAGCTACGAGGCACGCAAGGAACTGGCCCAGGAACTCGGCAACGCCGGCTACGAAGGATCGGCCGAGGATAACATCCAGCTCCACCGGCAAACCATGCAGGAACTGGCGAAGAACGGCGGCAAGGTGCCGGCGGAATTCCTCAACTAGCGGCGACAGCCTTCGTTTGACACTCCGGCGGGGCGCGGCGAAAAGCCGTGCCATGCCGATTGCAAATGAAACCTTCACCCGGCGCCAGGCGCTTGCAGGCCTTGGTGTCGGGGCCGTCGCGCTCACCTTGCCCGCCTGCGCGACGCTTCCCGCCACCACGCCGGCCAGTGCCGCCGATCCGCAGGCGCTGCTTGATGACATCGCGTGGAACCTCCTGCGCCACGAGCCCGAACGCGCGACCTCCCTCGGCGTCGACACCGGCGAGCACGCCGCGCTGCGCGGGAAACTGAAGGACCTTTCGCCCGAAGGTCTTGAGGCGCTCGCCGGCACCTTGCGCGCCGATCTCGCGCGGGTCCGCGCGACCGACACGTCCGGCTTCGATCCTGCGACCCGAACCAGCTTCGAGGTCGTCGAGAGCGCCTATGCCAACGCGCTCGACGGCTTCGCGCAGCCCTATGGCGACGTCGCGATCGGCTCATGGCGCAACGCGCCCTACGTCGTCATCCAGAACGTCGGCGGCTACATCGACTTCCCCCGCTTCCTCGATTCCGACCATCCGGTGCGCGATACCGCGGATGCCGAAGCGTACCTCTCGCGACTCGAGGCGATCCCGTCGCGGCTCGACGGCGAGCTCGAGCGAGTCCGCGCAGCGGCCGGAATGGGCGTGATTCCGCCGGACTTCCTGCTCGCCAAGGCGATCTCGCAACTCGAAGCTTCGGTCGCGGACGCCCGTGGCGGCGGCGGGCTGGTCGACTCGCTGGTGCGCAAGGCCGGTGAGGCCAACGTTGCCGGCGACTGGGAAGCGCGGGCGCGCCCGGTCGTCAGCGGGCCGATCGCCGCCGCGCTCGAACGGCAGCTCGAGGAGCTGAAGCGCCAGCAACCGAGGGCGGACGGCGATCCCGGCATGTGGTCGCAGCCGCGCGGTGACGAATGGTACGCCTGGGCCCTTCGCGCCAGCACCACCACGGGCATGACGCCTGACGAAATCCACGAGATGGGCCTCACCCAGCTCGAGGAAATTCACGGCCGAATGGATCCGATCTTGCGCGATCTGGGCTATACCCAGGGCGGCGTCGGCGAGCGGATGACCGCGCTCGGAGAGGATTCACGCTTCAAGTTCGCCGAGAGTGACCCCGGCCGCGCCGAGATCATGGCCTTCATCCAGGAGCGCATCGCCTGGATCCGGGCGCAGATGCCGCGTGCGTTCGAAACCCTCGTGCCCGCGCGCCTGGAAGTCCGCCGCCTGCCGCTCGCCGAGGAGCCGGGCGCGCCGACCGCGTATGGCGGCGCCGGCTCCAAGGACGGCACGATCCCGGGCAAGATGTGGATCAACTTGCGCACCACCGACCTGCACCGCAAATTCGACGTGCCGACGCTGGTCCATCACGAGACCATTCCCGGTCACGTCTGGGAAGGCGAGTACTCAAACCAGCTCCCGCTGATCCGGTCGATCCTCGCCTTCAACGCCTTTTCCGAAGGCTGGGCGCTCTACGCCGAACAACTCGCGGACGAGCTGGGCGCCTACGACGAGAACCCCGCCTGGCGGCTCGGCTACTTGCAGGACCAGGCGTTCCGCGCTTGCCGGCTCGTCGTGGACACCGGGCTCCATCACAAGCGCTGGAGCCGCGAGCAAGGCATCCGCTTCTTCATGGAGCGTAATGGCAACAAGCGGCCCCAAGTCGAAAGCGAGGTTGACCGCTATTGCTCGTGGCCGGGCCAGGCCTGTGGGTACAAAGTCGGCCACAGCGAGATGGTCCGCCAGCGCAGCCGCGCACAGCAGGCGCTCGGAAGCGCCTACGACCTGCGCAAATTCAACGACGCTGTTGTCAAAGGCGGCAATGCGCCGCTCGACGTGCTGGCCAAGAACGTCGACCGCTACATCGCTTCGGCGCGGAGCTGAGGGTTGTCCCGCACTTAGCCCTCTCCCTTTGCGAGAGGGGCTCGGGTGATGGGTCCGCCGCCAAGCCCGCGCCGCGCGACGATCATCGCGCCGACGATGCAGCCGCCGAACAGCGCGCCTTCGAGCCCACTGGTCACCCCCTCGCCGATCGGGCCAAGTCCGCGCTCGCCGAATAGCGCGCCGATCGGCTCGAGGCGAAGCTGCGAGTTGGGAAAGCTCCGCGCGACCGCGTCGAGGCTGCCCAGCATGAGCCGCCCACCGAGGAGCGAGATCGACACCCCCGCGCTCGCTCCCGCCAGCATTGCGATCACCAGCCCGCGTCGCAACGAGCTTCCACCATCACCTGCAATCGCGGCCGCCAGCCCCACTGCTCCGCCGAGCAGGATTCCTTCCGGAGCGCCCGCAATGTCGCCGGGGGTGCGCCCCAGCAGGAGGTTGAACGCATCGAGTCCGAGCAGATTGACCACCGCTCCGACCAGCATCCCCCCACCCGCGGCCGCCAGCACGGTCCACAGGCCGCGCCGCGTTTTGGCGAGGGCCGCGGCCGCGATCCCGAAGCTGACCCCCGCCGCGCCGGCGAGCCCCACCAGCGCGCTCAGGCTCCCCAGCACCAACAGCACCGAAGTCGCCCCCACGCCCGGCTGCGCGGCAGCCGAGAACCCGTAGATCAGCCCCCCAATCAGCCCGGCCACGCCGCCACCCACGGTTCCCGCGCCGCCCAGCAGAAAAAAGCCGTGCCAGCGGGAACCGTCGGTCATCGCCAAAGGCGGCTGGTGCGCCGCCTGCGCGCTGTCGACCGGAGCGATGAAGCGATATCCATGCTTGGGCACGGTCTCGATGAAGCGCGGACGGCCCGCGGCATCGCCGAGCTGCCGCCGCAGCGTCGCGATGCACTGCGTCAGCGCCTCGTCTGTCACCGGAATTCCGCGCCAGACCTCCTGGTGGAAGCGCTCCTTGGTGACCAGCCGGCCCGGCTCTCCCACCATCAGCATCAGCGCATCGAGGTAGCGCGCGCTCAACTCGATCGGCGTCCCGTCGCGGCTCAACCGGCGATTGGCGGCGTCGAGCTCGAAACGGTCGAAGCGGAGGATGCCGGTCGTCATGCCGCCGGACAGCGTAATCGCGGCACGCGTGACCTACAACACAGCTGCGCGCGGCGCGATGTTCAGCCGGCCAGGCCGGTGACGGTCACTTGCATGAACTGCGGCTTGGTGCGCGCCGCCGCGGCGCTGACGGCAAGGGGATAGTTGCCCGGCGGCAGCGCCGCGAGCGGCATGCCGGCTGCGGCGAGTGCGTAAGGCGAGACGCGATGGCGCGTGCACAGCCCGCCAGCCCCGTCGCTCACCAGCGGCGTCTCGAACTCGAGCGCGATCGTCGCGTCCTCGCTGCGGTTGACGACGCCGCCCGCAAGCTGCCCTTCGCCGAGGTCTAGCACGAGGCCGGTGCCCACCGGCACTCCCAGGATGCCTTCGATCGCCGCGCCGGTCTTCGACAGGTTGCGCATGACCGCTTCGTAGCGGTGATCGTCGTGGATCACGCCGACGCGTCGGAACACCGAGCGCCGCTCGGGCCGATGGATCTCGGGCCCGCTCGGTTCGATCTTCATTTCGCCGCTGGCCATTCCCTCCGCGACCTCGGCGACGGGCAGGGCTTTGGAGTAGATCCAGCCCTGGATGTACTTGGCGCCGCGGGCGCACACGAGGTTGAACTGGTCGAACGCCTCGACCCCCTCGACCGTTGTCTCCATCCCGAGCGCTTCGCTGAGGCCGATGATCGCGGTGATGATCTTGGCACTGTTCTGGTCTTTCTGGGTGCACGAATCGACGAAGCTCTTGTCGACCTTGAGCTTGTCGAACGGTGCCGAGCGCAGATAGCTGAGCGACGAATAGCCGGTTCCGAAATCGTCGAGCGCGAGGCGCACTCCGAGCTCCTTGAGCGCGCGGAAGGTTTTGTCGGTCGTCTCGCTGTCGCCCATGAAGACGCTTTCGGTCAGCTCGAGCTCCAGCCGGTCGGGAGCGAGTTCCGATTCCGCCAAGGCGTTGGTGACGACGCCGAGGAAACCGTTGTTCTTGAACTGCATCGCCGAGACGTTGACCGCCACGCGCACCGTCTCGGGCCATTGCGCCGCGTCGGCGCAGGCTCGGCGCAGCGCCCATTCGCCGAGCTGGTTGATGAGGTTCGATTCCTCGGCCGCCGGGATGAACACCGCCGGCGGGACGTTGCCGCGCTCGGGATGCTCCCAACGCATCAGCGCTTCGAAGCCGACGACAACGTGATCCCTGGTCCGAACGACTGGCTGGTAGTGCAGCTCGAGCTGGTCCGTCGCGAGCGCCTCGCGCAAGTCGTCGAGCAGAAGGCGCCGCTCTTCTTCCTCGTCCTTGAGGTCGGACGAATAGAAGCGGAACTGCCCGCGCCCGCCGTTCTTCGCGGCATAGAGCGCCAGGTCCGAAGCCCGCGTGATCTCGTCACGCTCGAGCCCGTCGTACGGCGCGACCGCGATGCCGACGCTCGTCCCGATGATCGCGCGCTTGCCGTCGATCGGATAGGGTTGCGACACGATCTGAATGATCTTCTCGGCGAGCTCGCCGAGCTTGCCGCGATCGTCGAGGTCGGGGAGGATGACCTGGAACTCGTCGCCACCGAGACGGCCGATCTCGCCGCGATCGCCGACGATGTTCCGCAGCCGCTCCGACACCTGGCGCAGCAGTTCGTCCCCCGCCGGATGTCCCATCGTGTCGTTGACGTATTTGAACCGGTCGAGGTCGAGCATCATCAGCGCGCAGGCGCGGCGGGCCGACTTGTAGGCCGCCAGGATGCTGTCGAGCCGGCGGTTCATGCGGTGGCGGTTGGCGAGCCCGGTCAGCGCGTCGTACTCGGCCATGCGCGAGTCCATCACCTTTCGCTCGTACTCGAGCGTGATGTCCTTCGCATTGCCCCGATAGCCGTGGAACTTGCCGTCCTGATCGAACTTGGGATGGCCCGAGACCGACCACCAGGTCGACCGCGCGAGCGTCTTCTCGCTGATGACCCGCACTGTCAGGTCGTGGATCTTGCTGCGCGCGTTGAGCTGGAAATTGAGCGGGCGGTCGCTCTTCTCGTCGGGGTTGTCGGGATCGGTCTCGAACAGCGCAACGAGCGGCTTGCCGAGCAGCTCCGCGGCCGGCCGGCCGAGCTTGTCGGCGGCGCTCCCCGAAAGGTATATCAGCCGGCCCTCGCCATCAGTGGCCCAGATCCAGCCGATTCCGGCCTGCTCGAACTCGTCCAGCACCTGCAGGCGGCGCGCGGCATCATCGGGGGAGATGACTTGCGCGCCAGCGGGCTCGGCGGCGCTCGCCACGCGCCCGGCTCCGCCGGTGATTCCCCTCAGTAAACTGCGCACTGCCATCGGATCGCCCGTTCCGCGCGCACGAGGCGCATCGGGCACTCTGTGAAGCAGTTTGGTTTACATGGCCCTAACGGCGCACTCGCGAGCGCCGTTTCCTCGCCCGTCAGGCGGCCGCCGGAGCCGCCTTCCGAACGCCTTCGTCCACATGCGCCTCGAACTGGGCGAAGTTGTCGACGAAGAGCTGCACCAGCTTGGCCGCGGTCCGGTCGTAGTCGGCCTTGTCGGCCCACGTCTCGCGCGGGTCGAGGATCGCGGAGTCCACGCCCGGTACCGCCACCGGCACGTCGAAGCCGAAGTTCGGGTCCTTGCGGAACTCGGCGTCGCCGAGGCTGCCGTCGAGGGCGGCGTTGAGCAGCGCGCGGGTCGCCTTGATCGGCATGCGCTTGCCGACACCGTACTTGCCGCCAGTCCAGCCCGTGTTGAGAAGCCAGCACTGCACGCCGCCCTTGGCAATCCGCTCCTTGAGCAGGTTGCCGTAAACGCTCGGGTGACGCGGCATGAACGGCGCTCCGAAGCACGTGCTGAAGGTCGCTTCGGGTTCGGTCACCCCGATCTCGGTGCCCGCAACCTTGGCGGTGTAGCCCGACAGGAAGTGGTACATAGCCTGATCGGGAGTCAGCCGCGCGACCGGAGGCAACACCCCATAGGCGTCGGCGGTCAGCATCACGATCGTCTTCGGCACCGGGCCCATGTTGGCCGCCGAGGAATTGGGGATGTAGTCGATCGGATAGGCTCCGCGGCTGTTCTCGGCGAGGCTCGCGTCGTCGAAATCGAGTTCGCGCGTCTCGGGATCGATCACCACGTTCTCGAGCACCGTGCCGAACATCCGCGTGGTCGCGTAGATCTCGGGTTCGGCCTCGGGCGAGAGGCGGATCATCTTAGCGTAACACCCGCCCTCGAAGTTGAACACCGCGGTGTCGGACCAGCCGTGCTCGTCGTCGCCGATCAGCTCGCGGCTGGCGTCGGCGCTGAGCGTGGTCTTGCCGGTCCCCGAAAGCCCGAAGAACACCGCCGTGCCTTCGGGGCCGATGTTGGCCGAGCAGTGCATCGGCATCACACCCTTCGGCGGCAGCAAGTAATTGAGCAGGCCGAACACGCTCTTCTTCATCTCGCCGGCATAGGCGGTGCCGCCGATGAGGATCAGCTTCTCGCTGTAGTTGACGGCGATAACCGTCTCGCTGCGGCAGCCGTGGCGTTCCGGGTCGGCGCGGAAGCTCGGCAAGTCGATGATCGTGTACTCGGGAGTGAACGTCGCAAGCTCGTGCGCGCTCGGGCGCACCAGCAGCGTGCGGATAAACAGGTTATGCCAGGCGAGCTCGTTGATCACCCGCACGTTGACCCGGTATTCGGCCTGCGAGCCGCCGAACAGGTCGGCGACGTAAAGCTTGTCTTTCTCGGCTAGCGCCGCGAGGAAGTCCGCCTTGAGTGCCGCGAAATGCCCGGGGGTCATCGAGGCGTTGGTCTTGCCCCACCACACGGTGTCCTCGGTCTCGGCATCGCGGACGATGAACTTGTCCTTGGCGCTGCGGCCGGTGTGCTTGCCGGTCTCGACCACCAGCGGCCCGTGTTTGGCCAGGCGGCCTTCGCCGTTGCGGATTGACTCTTCGACCAGCGCGGCGGTGCCGAGGTTGGCAAGAATCGTCGACTGGGTGTCAATACCCTGATTCGAAAGCGGAACGGCGAGCGAAGCGGTCACTGAAGGCGTCTCCCAAGGTGCAGGATGGTGCCGCCTGGCAGCTCGGCGGTCGGTCCTTGCGCGAGCGCATAGTCCGCAGGCGCCCCTCCGTCAAACCGGGCGGCCGAACCGGTAGCACGGTGCAATTGTCAGGTCCCAGGGAACGCGGTAGTTCGCTCGGGATGGCCGAAGATGAGACCACTTTCTCCGCCGGCGAGCCCCAGCGCTGCATCGCGCTCGTGGACGATGATCGCAACATCCTCACGACGCTGTCGATTGCGCTCCAGGCCGAAGGGTATGCGACCCGGGTCTATTCGGACGGGGAAGCAGCTCTGAACGCGCTTATCGAGAATCCGCCAGACCTGGCGGTGTTCGACATCAAGATGCCGCGCATGGACGGCATGGAGCTGCTCCGCCGGTTGCGCGAAACCTCCGAGCTTCCGGTGATCTTCCTGACGAGCAAGGACCAAGAGCAGGACGAGGAAGCCGGCCTCGCGATGGGCGCGGACGACTACATCGCCAAACCCTTCAGCCAACGCCTGCTGCTCGCCCGCATCCGGGCGATCCTGCGCCGTGCGGCGCCCGAGCGCGAGCCGGACGGCGATCCGGGAACCCCCGCCCGGCCGGACGGCGCTATCGTCGAGCGTGGGAGGTTGAAGATGGATCCGTCGCGCCACCGCGTGACGTGGGACGGCAAGCCGGTTTCGCTGACCGTGACCGAGTTCCTTATCCTCGAATGTCTTGCCCAGCGGCCGGGCGTGATCAGGAGCCGCAACCAGTTGATGGACGCGGCCTATCCCGACGATGTCTTCGTTGACGACCGCACGGTTGACAGCCACATCAAGCGCCTGCGTCGCAAATTCCGTGCGGTCGACTCCGAGTTCAGCGGCATCGAAACCCTATACGGCGCCGGCTACAGCTTCTCCGATGGCTGAAGAGGCGGCGCAAGCGAGCCGATTCGAGCGGTTGCCGTTTCCACCCCGCACCTCGCTCACCACCCGCATCCTCGCAGTCAATCTGATACCGTTGCTGATCCTCGCGGGCAGCCTGTTCTTCCTTGATTCCTATCGCCGCCAATTGCTCGAGGAACGCTTCAAGCTGGCGCGGATCGAAGCGCAGATTACCGCGGAAGCGCTCGCCGGCGCCACCAAGGAGCGGCAGCAGGCTCTGCTGATCCAGATCGGCAAGGAGCAGCGCATGCGCCTGCGGATGTACGATGCTGAAGGCCAACTTTGGGCGGACAATTTCGAACTGGCCGAGCCCTCGTTCCAACTCGGCGATCCCGTGGCCGCGCCTTGGGGCCAGGACTTCGCGCGCGGCCTCGACACGGCGGTCGATTTCCTAGTCGGCGCGATCACTCCGCCCGTTTATGTCGAACCGGCCGAGAAGGAGGCGAGCGCCTGGCCCGAACTCGTGCGGGCCCGCGAGCAGGGCTTGACGCAGATCGAACTGCGCCGCGCGCCCGACCGTACGCCAGTGATCACCGCCGCCGCCCCCGTCGGGCTCAATGGCGCCACCTTGCTGACCACGCGCAACGCCAGCGACATTACCCAGGCGGTCCGTGACGCCCGAACCTCGCTCTTGACGGTCATTGCTCTCGCCCTGGCCGTCTCCATCGCCCTGTCGCTCTACTTGGCCCGGACCATCATCGATCCGCTGCGGCGGCTCGGCAACGCAGCGGTGCGCGTGCGGCTCGGTCGCGAGCGCGAAGTCGAAGTGCCTCGCATGAACCCACGCGGTGACGAGATCGGCGTGCTGGCTCGCGCGATTTCGGACATGACGGCTGCGCTTCGCCAGCGGATCGACGCAGTCGAAATGTTCGCGGCGGACGTCGCGCACGAGATCAAGAACCCGCTCGCCTCGCTACGCAGCGCCGTGGAATCACTGGCCCGCGTCGAAGACCCGGAGTTGCGCAAGCAGCTCAACGAAGTCGCCGCGCACGACGTGCGCCGGATCGACCGCCTGGTCACCGAAATCGCCGAAGCGAGCCGCATCGACGCCGAGCTCAGCCGGGCGATATTCGAGCGGCTCGATCTGGCCGGGCTGGTCGAGAACCTTCTCAAGGCGCGCGAGGAGCGCGGTCTGAACGCGGGGCGGAAAGTCGATATTCTACGCGAAACGTCTTCCGCCGAAGTTCTCGGGGTGCCGCTGCGGCTGGAACGCGTGATCGAGAACCTTCTCGACAACGCCGTGTCCTTCTCCCCGCCCGATGGGACGATCACGGTTGAAATCGGTCGCGAAGGCAACGTCGTCCTGCTCAAGGTGTGTGACGAAGGACCCGGGATTCCGCTGGAGGCGCGCGAGAAGGTCTTTGCCCGCTTTCACACTTCCCGCCCCGATACCGAGCAATTCGGAAACCATAGCGGCCTTGGCCTCGCGATCGCGCGCACGATCGCCGAGGCGCACGATGGCACTCTGGCCGTGGCAGACCGCGCCGATGGAAATTCCGGCGCCTGTCTCGCGTTGCGGCTCCCCGCGGCGTGACGGCCTTCCCGCACCAGGCCACTTGCGTGGCCGTCGGCGGACGCGGCGTTCTCATCGAGGGCGACAGCGGGATCGGCAAGTCGAGCCTCGCGCTCGCGCTGATCGACCGCGGCGCGAAGCTCGTAGGCGACGACGGGGTGCTGCTCGAAGCGCGCGATGACAAGCTCTGGGCGCTTCCTCACCCGAACATCCCCGGGCTGCTCGAAGTCCGCAATGTCGGCCTGGCCACGTTTCCCGCCACTTCCGCGCCGATCGCGCTCGTCATCCGGCTCGATCCGAATGCAGAAAGACTTCCCGAGGAGCCCGAAGCGGTCACTCTTGGCGGTGTCCGCGTTCCGATGGTGCGGCTCTTCCCTGACAGCCCTTTCCTGCACCTTCGCGCCGAGTGGGCGCTGGCGCTGCACGGAGACGCCTGAGGCGAGGTCGGGCAGGCGCTCTTTCCTTTTTAAGGAAGTGGCGGCACACCGCCAGCCATGGCCAGCGAGTCACCGGAAAACCGTCAACGTATCCTCCTCGTCACGGGCATGTTGGGAGCCGGCAAGTCGACCGCGCTGCGCGAGCTCGAAGACCTCGGCTGGGAAGCCATCGACAACTTTCCGATCCGCCTCCTGAACCGCCTCGTTGGTGGCGAACCCGGCGCGCAGTCGTTGGCCGTGGGGTTCGATTGCCGCACGCGCGGCTTCGCCCCGGCTTCGATCATCGAGCGGGTCAAGGGGCTCGGGGCACGCAGCGACGTGGAAATCACCACGCTGTTCCTCGATTGCGCGGGCTACGAGCTCGAGCGCCGATTCAACGAGACCCGTCGGCGGCACGTGCTCGCCCACGGGCTTCCCGTCGCGGCGGGTATTGCGGCCGAGCGTGAATTGCTCGCTCCGCTGCGGCGGTGGGCCGAAGTGCTGATCGACACGACGCATTTCTCGAGCAACGATCTGCAATTGCGTATCCGCGAGCTTTTCGCCGAAAGCGCCCCCAAGCCGATGACGATCACTGTTTCCAGCTTCGGTTTCGCGCGCGGCATGCCTCCCGTGGCGGACCTGGTGTTCGACGTCCGCTTCCTCGACAACCCGCACTGGGACCCGGAATTGCGCGAGCAGACCGGGCAGGATCAGGCGGTCGCCCGCCATATCGAGGGCGACATCGCGTTCGAGAGCGCCTTCAACCGGATCCGCGACCTCCTGCTCGAGCTGCTGCCGCGCTATGCCGCCCAGGGAAAGACCTACGTCAACGTCGCGTTCGGCTGTACCGGTGGGAGACACCGCTCGGTGTTCGTCGCCGAGAGGATCGCGGAGGCCTTGCGCGAAGGCGGCTTTTCGCCCACTGTCCTCCATCGCAACCTGGGGTCGCGCGCTGCCGAAATGATCGAAGGGCCGCACCAGCCGTGACCTGTGCAATATTCGACCGGGCGCCCGTCGGCACCCCTTGTGCGAGCCCCCTTTGCGTGAGCTGCAACCCCAAATGATCGGCATGATCCTGGTTACCCACGGCCAATTGGCCGAGGAATTCGTCCATGCGATGGAACACGTTGTCGGCAAGCAGAGCGACGTGGCCACCGTCTGCATCGGACCCCACGACGACATGGAAGCCAAGCGCAAGGAGATCGCCAAGGCGATCAAGCAGGTCGACAGCGGCGGGGGCGCGGTGATCCTGACCGACCTGTTCGGCGGCACGCCCTCCAACCTCGCCATCTCGCTGCTGAAAGCGGGCAAGACCGAGGTGATCGCCGGGATCAACCTGCCGATGCTCATCCGGCTAGCTGGCGCGCGCAAGGACATGACGATGGCGGCCGCCGCCAAGGCCGCGCGGGACGCGGGGCGCAATTACATAACGATCGCCTCGGAATTCCTCGGACAGGAGGCCTGACCATAGAGCTACAGGGAGAAGCCGCGTTGGGAGAGGCGCGCCAGGAGGTAACGATCGTCAACAAGCGTGGTCTCCATGCGCGTGCGAGCGCGAAGTTCGTCGCCGCGGTGGCCGAAATGGGCACGTGCGAAGTCCGCGTCGCCAAGGACGGGCACAGCGCCGCCGGCGGCTCGATCCTCGGCCTGATGATGCTTGGCGCGGCGAAGGGCGACACCGTCGAGCTGACGGTGCGCGGCGCCGCTGCCGAGGCGCGGCTTGCCGAGTTGGTCGCGCTGGTCGAGGACGGCTTCGGCGAGGACTGAGCTTTGGCTGCGCGCCGCCAGATCACCGGGTTCTCCAATCCCACGGTCAAGTTTCTTCGCTCGCTGCGCGACAAGAAGCATCGCCGGCGCGAGGGCAAGTTTCTCGCCGAAGGGCTGCGCCTGCTTACCGATGCGCGCGAAAGCGGGCACCTGCCCGAGATGCTGATCATGGCCGGCACGCGCGATCCGCACCCGCTGCTCGCCGCTCTCGAAGCCGACGTGGCGCGCGCCGGCGGCGAGATCGTCGAAACCAGCCCCGACATCCTCGCCAAGATCACCGGCAAGGACAACCCGCAAACCGTGGCCGGTGTGTTTGCGGAATTCGACACCTCGCTCGCGGCGCTCGACCGGAGTTCGGCACCGATCTGGCTGGTGGCGCAGGCGCTGCGCGATCCCGGCAATCTCGGCACCATGCTCCGCACCGGAGACGCGGTCGGTGCCGGCGGCCTTATTCTGCTCGATGACAGCGCCGATCCTTTCTCGGTCGAGGCTGTGCGCGCCAGCATGGGCGCTATCTTCACCCAGGCGGTGGCAACGGCGCGGTGGGATGAGTTCCTGTCATGGCTGCGATCGGGTCCTGGTCAACTCGTCGCGGCCAGCCTGCGCGAAGCGGTGCCTTATCGCGGCGCGCCTTACCGGGCGCCCTGCTTCGTCCTCGTCGGGAACGAGAGCCGCGGGCTTCCCGAGGATTACGAGGCGGCGTGTGACTTGCGCGTGACGATGCCGATGCGCGGGCGGGCAGACAGCCTGAACGCAGCCGTGGCGGGCGCGGTCCTGGCCTACGAGGTGCTCGCCACGCTGGAGCGCTAGCGGCCGGCTCCTAGTCGCCGGCGGTGAAGCTGGTGATCCGCCAGCGGCCGTTGCGGCTCGAGGCGATCACGCGATAGTCGATCACGCTGCGCAGCCTGTCGGTGGCGACGAAGCCGGTCGTGCCGTCGCTGAGCTCGATCTGCTGGTATGCCTCCTCGGTGATCGGCGCGGCGAGCGTTACGAGGTCCCAGGAGACGGAGGCAATCGGGCGGCTGTTCGCATCGGCGCGATCGAGCACCGGAACGTCTTCGCCGGTGACGATCATCGCCTCGAACGGATCGACGTTCCCCAGGTCTTGGTCGAAATACCAGGGAATGGTGATGCCGCCCTGCTTGTTGGCCGAGCAGCCCAACGAGAGCAGCGTTCGAAGTTCATCCCACAGCCCCATGGCGTCATCGTCGAGGCGTGCACGCAGTTCCGCCTTCCCAGCGCCTCCGCCGAAATCGAGCCGGATGTCCTCGGCAGCGAGTGCTACCAGCGCATCCGCATCGCGCCGTTCGATGGCGGACCTCAAGCTGTCTCGAAACGCTGCCGCCCCCTTTACCGTCGCGCAGGTGTCCTGCGGCGCCCAAGGCCCTTTGGCGAGCGGGCTCGGTGTGGCAGCGGGATCGACAATCTTTTCAGCCGCCTTGGCAACTTCCTCGACCGGCGCTTCCTGCTGGCTGCAAGCGGCACAGCTAAGCAGCAGAGCGATCGGGAAGAGGCGTTTCATCCGGCGCTTCGTGCATCGTCATCGTCCGAAGTGTCAACAAGGCGGGGTCTAGGCTCGTCCGCTGCGCCATAACGCGGGGCGCTTTCGACCGCCGGAACCTCCTCGATTTCGCGCTTGCCGATCTCGATGTGCTTCTCGCGCAGCCGCCTCCCGGCTGAAAGCACGTTCCGTTCGAAGCTCCCCACGAACTTATTGTAGTTTCCGACCGCCGTCTCCAGCCCCGAGCCAACGCGCTTCAAGTGCTCGGCCGAAACCGCCAGCCGGTCGTAGAGCTCCCCGCCCATCCGGCCAATCTCGCGGGCCTCGCGGGCGAGCCCATCCTGTCGCCAGACCTGGGCGACGGTGCGACAGATCGCCACGAGATTGGTAGGGCTCGCCAGCAGGACCTTGCGCTCGAACGCGAAGTCCCACAGCCGCGGATCGTGCTCGAGCGCGGCGGCGATGAAGTGCTCGCCGGGCACGAACATCAGCACGTAGTCCGGCGCTTCCTCGAACTGGCTCTGGTAACCCTTGGCCCCGAGCGCCTGGATATGGTTGCGCATCGAGGCCGAATGAAGGTCGAGATGGCGCATCCGCTCGGCATCGTCGGTAGCCTCGAAAGCTTCCTGGTAGGCATTGAGCGAAACTTTCGCATCGATCACCAGCAGCTTGTTGCCCGGAACGCGCACGATAGCGTCCGGGCGCAGACGTCCTTCCTCGGTCTCGACAGAATGCTCGGTCACGAAATCGGTGTGCTCGGCGAGGCCGCACTGTTCGAGCACGTTCTTGAGCTGTTGCTCGCCCCAGCGGCCGCGGGCCTTGGGGGCGTTGCGCAAGCTGTTGCCCAGTTGCTGCGCCGCGGTGCGGACAGCTTCCTGACCATCTCGCATCGACTGGATCAGCCCCGTTAGCTGGCCGAACGCATCGACGCGCTGGCTTTCGAGTGCGCGAACTTGCTCCTCGTAACTCTTGAGCCGTTGGTTGACCGGCTCGAGCAGCGCGGCGACCGCCTGCTTGTTCGATTTCTCCGAATTGCCGAACCGCTCCTCGGCGCGCTTGAGAAATTCTTCCTGCGCCTTCGACAGGACCTCGCTGCCGGCCGCCTTGAACTGTGCAAGCAACTCCGCGCGCGCCGCGTTCAACTGGGCGATCTGCTTGTCGAAGTTCTCGGCATTGGCCGTCAGCGTCGCGATCTCGATCCGCGCCTGCCCGAGCTCGGCGATCGCCTGCTTGAACTGCGCCTCGTGCTCCTTGGCCGCCGCATCGCGCTCCGCGTGCCGCGCCTTCCAGTCAGCGATCGGACGTGAGCCCAGGAACCAACCCAAGCCGATCCCCGCCAGCACGGCTACAGCAATCAGAATCACGGCGAGCAGGTCCACGGAACCTCCGCAAGAGGGGAACGAACAGCGAACTTATCAAGCATTGAGCCGGCGCACAAGGATCGCGCGCGGACATTCCCCAACCGCAGCGTTAAGGCTGGTGAGAATCGGGCTTGAGCATCGGCCCCGCTAGATTGTATGGGCCACTTACAAATTTCGTGATCGTGAAGTTTTCGTGATTGCGAAAATTCCATCACCGCCCGCGGCGCGCGGGCCAGCCGGAAGAGGACCCACATGGCCACCGATATCGAGATCGCCCGCGCAGCCAAGATGAAGCCGATCACCGAGATCGGCGCGAACCTCGGCATCCCCGACGAATCGCTCGAGCCCTATGGCCGCATCAAGGCGAAGATCGCGATGGAGTGGATCAACCAGCAGAAGGACCGTCCCGACGGCAAGCTGGTCCTCGTCACCGCGATCAACCCGACCCCGGCGGGCGAAGGCAAGACCACCACGTCGGTCGGCCTCACCGACGGCCTCAACCGGATCGGCAAGAAGGCAGCCGTCTGCCTGCGCGAGCCGTCGCTCGGCCCGTCGTTCGGCATGAAGGGCGGCGCCGCCGGTGGCGGCTATGCCCAGGTCGTGCCGATGGAGGACATCAACCTCCACTTCACCGGCGACTTCCACGCGATCACCAGCGCGCACAACCTGCTCAGCGCGATGATCGACAACCACATCTACTGGGGCAATGCGCAGGAATTCGACACCCGCCGCATCACCTGGCGCCGTGTGCTCGACATGAACGACCGCGCGCTGCGCCAGATCGTCACCTCGCTCGGCGGTGTGGCCAACGGGTATCCGCGAGAGGCCGGTTTCGACATCACCGTGGCGTCTGAGATCATGGCGATCCTGTGTCTGGCCACCTCGATCGAGGACCTCGAGGAATCGATCGGCAACATCATCGTCGGCTACCGCCGCGACAAGAGCGCCGTGACCGCCCGCGACATCAAAGCGCACGGCGCGATGACCGTGCTGCTCAAGTCCGCGATCCAGCCAAACCTGGTGCAGACGCTCGAGAACAACCCGGCGTTCATTCACGGCGGCCCGTTCGCCAACATCGCCCACGGCTGCAACTCGGTGACCGCGACGAAGACCGCGCTCAAGCTGGCCGATTACGTCGTGACCGAAGCCGGCTTCGGCGCCGATCTTGGGGCGGAGAAGTTCTACGACATCAAGTGCCGCAAGGCCGGCCTCAAGCCGTCCGCGACCGTCATCGTCGCGACTGTCCGCGCCCTCAAGATGAACGGCGGCGTCGCCAAGAACGACCTCGGGGCGGAGAATGTCGAGGCGGTGAAGAAGGGCGTGGTCAACCTGCTGCGGCACATCGAGAACGTCCGCCAGTTCGGCGTTCCGGCGGTCGTCGCGATCAACCACTTCGTGACCGATACCGATGCCGAGATCGAGGTGATCAGGCAGGCGGTCGCCGAAGTCGGCTCCGAGGCCATCGTGTGCAAGCACTGGGCGAACGGCGGCGCGGGAACCGAGGAACTGGCCAACAAAGTCGTCGAGATCGTCGAATCCGGCCAGGCTCAGTTCTCGCCGCTCTATCCGTCCGACATGCCGTTGTTCGAGAAGATCAACACGATCGCCACGCGCATCTACCGCGCCGATGCGGCGATCGCCGACCAGTCGGTGCGCAACCAGCTCAAGGCCTGGGAAGAAGCGGGCTTCGGCAACCTGCCGATCTGCATGGCGAAGACGCAGTACAGCTTCACCACCGACCCGACCAAGCTCGGCGCGCCGACGCATCACACGGTGCCGATCCGCGAAGTGCGGCTCGCCGCGGGCGCGGGATTCATCGTCGCGATCTGCGGCGACATCATGACGATGCCTGGCTTGCCCAAGGTCCCCAGCGCGGAAAACATCCGCCTCGAGAACGGGCAGATCGAAGGGCTGTTCTAAATCAACTTGCGCTAGAACGTCCTTCGCAGGGCCGTCCCATCCGGGGCGGCCCTTCTTATTTGCCCCCTCGATCTTCGCGCCGCCACGGCCACTTGCCGTCGATCTCCACTTCGAGGCTGAGCGAGAGGAACGTGCGGATGAGCACGATCACTGCTAGCACGAGCACGCTTTCCATCGTCGGCTCGATCGCTACCGTTCGGATGATGTCGGCCGCGACGAGCAGTTCCAGCCCGACCAGGATCGAGCGGCCGAGCGTCTTGCGGAAATTCGAGATCGGCTCCGCCTGAACCTCCACGTTGCCCGCAGGCCTCGTGCGCCTTCGGGCCGCCTCTACCGCGAAGCGGACGAGCGCAATCAGCGCGCCGACTACGATCGCGGCGATCCCGGCCAGCTCGAACCAGCGCGATACCGCGCCCGCAATCTGCAGCATCAGCGTGTCGGTCAGCATCGATCGCTCCCCTGCTTCGGCCTGCCTGTTTCTCGGAACGATCGCCGGGCCGGGTCGCTCCCGTCACGAGGAAAGGAGACCGAGATGTCGATCCAGAAAATGATCCAGGAACATCCGGACGTGATCGCGAGCGGGCACGTCAATGAAGCGCTTAATATGGCCGTGAAACACGCCATGTACTGTTCGGCGATCTGCAATTCGTGTGCCGACGCGTGTTCGGCCGAAGACATGGACATGCGCCAGTGCATCCGGCTGTGCCTCGATTGCTCGGACGTGTGCGAGGCAACCTATCGGATTGCTACCCGCCGCACCGGAGGCAACCGGGAGCTGATCCGCTCGATGCTTGCAACGTGCATCAAGGCTTGCGAGTTGTGCGAGGCCGAGTGCGCCAGGCACGACCATGCCCACTGCAAGCGCTGCGCGCAGATGTGCCGGGAATGCGCCGACGATTGCCGCCGCGCGCTCGAAACGCTCAACGAGGAAGCGCACGCCGCGGCGTGAGCGCGGGTTAGCGACGCCGGCGTTCGGCCATCTCGCGGCGCCACTCGTCTGGCGTCGGCATAACAGGAAAGTCGACGCGGCGGAGGATCTTCCACTGCCCGGCTTCGCGGATGAACTCGTCTTCGTAGACGCCGGCGAGCTCAGGCGTCGGGCTGCCATCGGGACCGCGCATCACCAGGAGGTGACGCGAACGGGCGGTCGCCCGATCGCCATCCACGTCGACCGCCATGTTCGAAACGAGATGATAGCTCTCGGAGTTGACGTAGCCCGGCTCCGGCGTTCCGAACAGGCCGACGAGCATGGCTTTGATCTCCTCGGCCCCGCGGCGAACGGTTGCCCCGTTCTGCCAGACGCCGTCGCGGGCGAAGAGCGCGGCGTAACCATCGAAGTCCTGCGCATCGAGCCGCGCGGCATAGTCGGTGATGATCCGCTGGATTGCGAGCTGGTCTGCGGCGCCGCGCAGCCGGCTTTCGAGAGTGGCTGAGCTGTCGGCTGGCGCGGCGGCGGGCGACGATCCCGCCTGGGCGGGCTGGTTCGGATCGCGATACGGGATTTCGCCCCAGGTCGTGCGCCGCGCGATCTTCCACCTGCCGCCCTCGCGGACGAATTCATCGACGTAGCGGCCCGCGAGCAGCGGCGCCGGTCGATCTTCGGGCGTGCGCGTCCAGAACAGGTACTTGGAACTCACGGTCGCCCGATCGCCGTCGATCTCGATCAACGGGTTGGTCAGCATGTGGAAGTTGGACTTGTTGACGAACCCAGGCTCTGCCACCCCGAGATTGTCCTCGAGCATCTTGCGAATGGCCGCGGGTCCTTCGAACTTGCCGAACCCACCGATCCACTCGCCGTCGGCGGCGAACAAGTCCGCATAGGCGGCGAAGTTCCGGCTATCGAGGTGGGCGCCGTACTCGATCAGCATGCGGCGGATTTCGGACTCCGCTTCCATGCGATCGACACGCTGCTCGAGCGTCAGGTCCTGCGCCAGCGCACAGGCCGGCGCGAGCAGCAGCCCGGCCGCCAGGATCAATTTCGGTGACATTCGCCCTCCCCGACTCGGTTGTCGGGAGAGCTTAGCGCAGCTCAGGCCGCCTTGCGCAGCTTGTCGAGCTTCTTGAGCGCCATGTTGCGCTTGAGGCGCGACAGGTGATCGATAAACAGGATGCCTTCCAGGTGATCCATCTCGTGCTGGATGCAGGTCGCCATCAGCCCCTCCATCTCCTCCTCATGGACGTTGCCCTCGAGGTCCTGCCAGCGCACGCGGCACGCCTTCGGGCGGTCCACGTCGGCATAGATTTCCGGGACCGAGAGGCAGCCTTCCTGGTAGGTGTTCAGCTCTTCCGCCGGGTCGAGGATCTCCGGGTTCACGAAGATGCGCGGCTCCCGCTTCGTCGGTTGGTGCGTATGCTCGTGCCCGCCGTGCGCCGTGCAGACTTCCGGTTCCGCATCCGGGTCTTCTGGCTGGAGGTCGATCACCAGCACGCGAAGCGGCACGCCGACCTGGATCGCCGCGAGGCCGATGCCGTTGGCGTCATACATCGTCTCGAACATGTCGGAGACGAGCGTCTTGAGCTCCTCGTCGAAGGTCTCGACGGGCTTGGAAACGGTCTTCAGCCGGGGGTCCGGCACTTCAAGGATTTCACGGATGGCCATGGCGCGCAAATAAGCACAACACGGCCGAACGACAAGTGAATGGCGCGAGAGCTCTGTCAGCGCGAGCGTGGTTCACCGAGGGCGGTTGAGAGCCATGCACGCCAGCGCAAGAAGCGTCACCGGAACTGCTATCGGCGACCACCAGGTCAGGAACTGGGTGTAGACCTGCGCGGTCCAGGCGCCGGTCTCCGGATCGACGAACTTGCCGAGGTGATTGCGCTCGATGCGGTCGGCCATGAACCACATGACCGGAAGCGCCGAGGCCAGGAGCGCGATGATCCAACCACCGACGATCCAGCCCGAGGTAATTCTCGTCTTCATCCGACGGGGCGGCGAGCTCGCAGCGCCTGCGCGAGAGTCCCTTCATCGAGATAATCGAGCTCTCCCCCCACCGGCAGGCCGTGCGCGAGCTGGGTGATGCGGACCGGATAGGCCTCGAGGCGCTCGGCGATGTAGTGCGCGGTGGTCTGCCCCTCGAGCGTCGCGTTCATCGCCAGTACTACCTCGTCGATCCCGCCGGAGGCCACGCGTTCGATCAGCTTGCCAATGGCCAGGTCCTCCGGCCGAACCCCTTCGAGCGCCGAAAGCCTTCCACCGAGCACGTGATATCTGCCGGTGAACAGCCTCGCCCGGTCGAGCGCCCAGAGATCGGCGACATCCTCGACCACGCATAGCTGGCGCCCGTCGCGGCGCGGATCGGCGCAGATACCGCACGGATCCTGCGTGTCCACGTTACCGCAGGTACGGCACTCGACCAGCAGCTCGCGGACCGCGCCGAGCGTCTCCAGCAGCTGCACCAGCGCCGTTTCGCGCCGCTTGACCAGCCACAGCACCGCTCGCCGCGCCGAACGCGGGCCGAGCCCCGGCAGGCGCGCCAGCGCTCCGGCCAGCGCCTCGATCTCTTGCGATGCCATGGCCTCGCAGATAGGGCCAAGCCGCACCGAGAGGAAGGGAGCCTATGCGCATTGTCTTCATGGGCACGCCGGATTTCTCGGTCCGGACACTGGTCGCCCTACACGAGGCCGGGCACGAGATCCCCGCCGCCTACACCCAGCCGCCACGCCCCGCCGGACGCGGCAAGCAGTTGCAGCCCTCCCCCGTCCACCGCGCTGCCGAAGCGCTTGGCATCGAGGTGCGGCATCCGCTCGGCCTGCGCGATCTCGATGCCCAAGCGGAGTTCCTCGCGCTGGAGCCAGACGTGGCAGTGGTCGTGGCCTATGGCCTGATCCTGCCGCAACCTATCCTCGACGCACCGCGGATGGGCTGCCTCAACGTCCACGCCAGCCTGCTACCGCGCTGGCGCGGGGCGGCGCCAATCCAGCGCGCGATCCTGGCCGGCGATCACGTCACCGGCGTCACCATCATGCGCATGGAGCCCGGCCTCGACACCGGCCCGATGCTGGCGACCGCGCGCGTGCCGCTCGAGGACAAGACCAGCGGCGAACTTCACGCCGAACTGGCCGAGATCGGCGCCCGCCTGATGGTCGACACCCTGGCGCAGCTCGACCAGCTCAAGCCCGAACCGCAACCCGAGCTGGGAGCCACGTATGCCGCCAAGATCGACAAGGCCGAAAGCCGCATCGACTGGTCGAAGCCGGCGGAGCTGATCGAGCGCGAAGTGCGCGCCTTCGCGCCCTTTCCCGGCTCGTGGTTCGAGCTCGACCGCGAGCGGATCAAGGTGCTCAAGGGGCGGGTCATCGGCGTGAACGGCGCGCCCGGGACCGTGCTCGACGACGAGTTCACCATCGCTTGCGGCGACGCCGCGATCCGGCCGCTGACGGTGCAGCGCGCCGGCAAGCCTGCGATGCCAACCAGGGACTTCCTGCGTGGCAAATCTGTCCCGGTGGGAACGGTGCTGAGGTGATGTCCCCCCATTCGTCATGGCGAGCCAAGCGAAGCAATCCGATGCCATGCGCACCCCAAGTCGGGATTGCCGCGCGGCCTGCAGCGTCTCGAAATGACAAGAGGCCCAAGTCGTGACCCGCTTCGCCCTCACCCTCGAATTCGACGGCGGTCCTTTCATGGGCCTGCAGCGCCAGGACCACGGCCCCTCGGTACAGGAAGCGGTCGAGCGCGCGGTGTTCGAAGTCACCGGCGAGACGGTAACGATGCACAGCGCCGGCCGCACCGACAGCGGGGTCCACGCGCTGGCGATGGTCAGCCATGTCGACATCGCCAAGGACATCGAACCTTTCCGGCTGATGGAGGCGCTCAACGCGCGGCTCCGGCCCGATCCGATTGCGGTGCTCAAGTGCGAGGCAAAGCCCGACGACTGGCATGCGCGGTTCGCGTGCATCGGGCGCAGCTACCTCTACCGCATCGTCAACCGCCGTGCCCCGCTTACGCTCGAACGCGGCCGCGCCTGGCACGTCACGCGGCCCCTCGACGCGGCGGCGATGCACCGCGCCGCGCAAATGCTGGTCGGCCGGCACGACTTCACCACCTTCCGCTCGGTTCACTGCCAGGCGAAAGACCCGATCAAGACGCTCGACCGCCTGGCCGTGAGGCGCGAGGGCGATCGGGTTCTGATCGAGGCCGGGGCCAGAAGCTTCCTCCACCACCAGGTCCGCTCGATGGTGGGTACCCTCGCGCTCGTCGGGCTCGGGCAATGGCGCGAGGAACAGGTCGCCGAAGCGCTTGAAGCGCGCGACCGAGCCGCTCTGGGCCTCAATGCGCCGGCCGAGGGCCTGTACTTCGTGGCAGCGCAGTATCCGGACTGATCGCGCAAAGAGCGCGGAAGAAGACGGATCTCGTCATCCCCGCGACTGTTCACGCTCACTCCTCTGCGTGCTCTGCGCGAACCGCCCAAACTAAGGCGTCGGCTCCGGCGGAGGCTCGACCACCTCCCGCTCGCGGTTGCGCGCCCCCGGATCGATGCGCACGCCGTTCTGGTCTACCGTCAGGTCGAACGGAACTCCGCGGATGTCGGTCGACAGCACCGCCCCGCCTTCGCGGATCTGCACGCTGGTCTCGCCGATCGGCAGATCTTCCAGGCCCGGCACGTCCTGCGGCTGCACCGGCCCCTGCGGATCGGGGCTCTCGGTGGGGCGCGGCCGAGCAGGGGGGGCCCTGCGCTCGCCCAGAGCCTGCTGCATGAAGTCTTTCCATATCCGCGCCGGTACCCCCCCGCCCGAAACGCCCGCCAGCGGGGTGTTGTCGTCGTTGCCGACCCACACGCCGACCACCAGCCCGCCGGCGTAGCCCACGAATAGCGCATCGCGATTGTCCTGCGTCGTGCCGGTCTTGCCGAAGTTCGGACCCGATAGCATCGCCGCGCGACCCGTGCCGCGGTTGACCGCCTGGCGCAGCATCTGCTCGATGTCGTCGTGATCGGCGCCTGACAGGCTGTCCTTGCCGTCGAACCAGCTCGCCAGCCAGCCGGGCTCTTGCGCAACGAACGCGGTCGGCCTGACCGGGAAGCGGTTGGCGGCCACGCCCGCGTAAGCCGCGGTCAGTTCCATCAGCGTCATTGTCGAAGTGCCGAGCGCGAGACTCGGATCGCCTTCCGCGAGCGGCGAGCGGACGCCGAGATCGCGCGCGACCGCGATCACGTCTTCGTCGCCAACCTGCCCGAGCAGCCGCACCGTGGCGACGTTGCTCGACTGCGCGAAAGCGTCCGCCAGAGTGATCGCCTGCGAGTAATTCCCGCTCGCGTTCTTCGGGCGATACGAGCCCTGCTCGATCGGCATGTTCGAGATGAGGTCGTCCGGCTCCCACCCTTCGTTGAGCGCGGCGAGATAGACGAACAGCTTGAAAGTAGAGCCCGGCTGGCGACGCGCCTGGGTGGCGCGGTTGAACGGCGATTTCGAATAGTCGGTCCCCCCGATCATCGCCACGACCTCGCCGTTCGGGCGCATCGCGACGAGCGCGACCTGGGCGCCGCCGAGCGGGGCTCGCTCGACCGCGCGCCGCGCCGCGGTCTGGAGACGCGAGTCGAGCGTCGTGCGCACCGTCTGGCCTCCGTAGCCGACTTCGGCGAGCTGCCGCGCTTCGGGCAGTGCCCAGTCGGCGAAGTAGGTTCCGGTGGGCAGGTCGTTCTTGGTCCGCACGTCGACTTTCGGCGTGGGCAGCGCGGCGGCCTCCACCTCGCTCATGTAACCAGCCGCCACCATCGAGTTCAGCACCAGCCGCATGCGTCGCTCGGCCAACTCGGGGTTGTTGGTCGGGGCCAGTCGCGAAGGCGCCTGCAGCAGCCCCGCCAGCATCGCGGCCTGCTCGGGCTTCAGGTTCTCCGGCTTGCGGTAGAAGTAATGCAGCGAAGCGGCGCGCAGCCCATAAACGTTGTCGCCAAAGTAGGCGTTGGACAGGTAGCGCTCGAGGATCTCGTCCTTGGTCAGCCACGCCTCGAGCCAGAGCGCGATCAGCGCTTCGCGCGCCTTGCGGCCGAGGTTCTGCTCGGAATTCAGGAACGTGAACTTGGCGAGCTGCTGAGTGATCGTGCTGCCGCCCTGCGTGCGCCCCGAGGTGAGGTTCGACCAGGCCGCGCGGGCGATGCCGCGCGGATCGATGCCCCAGTGGCTGTAGAAGCGGCGGTCCTCGATCGCGAGAAACGCCTGGACGACGTGCGGCGGCAGCTCCGAGACGTCGACCGGCTGGTCGACGATGGCGCCGTTGCGCGCGATCGGCGTGCCGTCGGCTGCGAGCAGCGTCAGTTGCGGGGGCACGATCGGCTGGAGCGATTTCGAGAGCGGCGCGGTCACCGCCAGCCACGCCAGCAGCGCGAGGAACAGGCCGAGGAGCACGAACAGCCCGCGCTTGATCCACCATCCGCGCGCGTGCTTGCCAGGCGCACCGTCAGGTTCGGCCTCGGGCTTGAGGCCCAGTTTCTCGTCGAGCCAGGCGCCGAACTCCGGATCGCCCGGGCCGTCCTCGTCGTAGAGGGGCGCGTAGGGCATGTCTTCCCAATGGCTGCGCTCGGATCCATCGTCCGCCGCCGCATTCCCCGCCAATCTCGACCGGCCCCAGATGCCCATGGCTACTGTATTAGTGATCCAATACAGATCATGCGAGCCTCTTTTTGAGGCGCTTGCGCATTGTCCGTATGCCAAGTAATTAGCTTGCTAACGATATTCCGGGAGTCAGGCGAAGTGGAAATCAACAAGCTGCACCCGCTGTTCGCCGCGGAGCTGATCGGAGCCGACGTGGCGCGCCCAGACGAGGCGCTCGTCGGGCTGGTCGAGCATCTGATGCGGGAGCACGCGGTCCTGTGCATTCGTGGGCAAGGGCATATCGACGATGAACAGCACCTTGCCTTCGCGCGCGCGTTCGGCCCGCTCGAGCTGCCCGGCAACAAGCCGCACAACGGCGGCCGCGTCGCGTTCGGGCTCTACGACGTCTCCAACCTCGGCCCTGATGGCGAGATCATTCCGTCCGATTCACCCCGAGCGAAGATATCCAAGGGCAACGAGCTGTTCCACGCCGACAGCTCCTTCAACGACCTGCCGAGCAAGTGGTCGATGCTGCGCGGCGTGGTGGTCACGCCCGAAGGCGGCGCCACCGAAACCATCGACATGCGCGCGGTCTACGACGCGCTGCCGCAGCGGCTGAAGGACCGCGTCGAAGGTCTGACAGCACGTCACAACTACTTCCACAGCCGCCGCAAAGCCGGCGCCGAAGTGGACGATTCCGCCCATCCCCTCGCCCCTTACATGCGAGCCGAGCACCCGGTGGTCCGCCCTAGTGCCTCCGGCCGCCCCGCACTGTTCGTCGGCGCGCACACGCAGTGCATCGTCGGCATGGACGAAGCGGTAAGCGCCGCGCTCCTGGAGGAGTTGCTCGCCTTCGCCACGCAGCCGCAATTCATCTATGCCCATCAATGGCGGGTCGGTGACATCCTCATCTGGGACAACCGCTGCACCCTGCACCGCGGCACGGAATACGACTATCGCCGCCACAAGCGCGACATGCGCCGCGCCACGATCAACGAAGCCGGCGAGGACCGCAGCGCGATTCCGAAAGGGCTGAGTCTGCAGATGATCGCCGAGGGCGCGAAAGCGGAGCGATAGGCTCGATCCGTACGATGCCCGCGTCGGTTGTGCGCTGACGTCCCCCTACGATCGGCGCGGCGGCGATGACGAAAGGCCGCTGGAGCGCGGTAGGTTAATGGGGCGATGCCTGCTTCGGATCGGTACTGCGTGGTGGTCAGGAGCGACAACTGCGACGCCAGTCCACTGCTACGGTGGGCGCGCCGTATCAGCGCGCGCACGAATCTTCGACGGACCAGAACTCTCGCGCCTTCGGGCAGCTGGGCCAGAGCCTCTTCCACGCGCTGCTTGTCGACGTGCCGCCACATGGTCGCAGCGGTGGCGGCGATACAGCCGGGTTGGGCAAGCTGGTGGTCGCGATGATAGGCCATGACCTCTGCGTCGAGGGCAGCCCGGCTGGCGAACGGCGCGGTCGCTTCCGGAAGGTGCCAGTCCTGCACGAAAACCGATCTCAAAAGCGGCGGCAGCGCCCGCGCGAAAGCGAGCCCTTCCTCTGCCGTCACGCGCAGGCGGAAAACGTGGAAGACACCGAGCAGAACACCCCAGGCCTGGTGCGTCGTCTGAAGATCCAGCGCCTCTCGCAGATCGAGCATGAATCGGTCGAAATCCGCACTCGCCTGCTTGTAGTCGATCGGAACGGTCATGCGCCGGTCAATGACCGAGTTTGGAGCCGGCAACAAGGAACCCCTAACACTCGCCGATCTTCAAAGGCAGCAACGCTTCCCCACTAATGGGGGAGTGGGAGGTGGCCCACGTGGGGCGGCAAAATTGCGAGGTTAATCGGCGAAGTGCGAACGTAGCCGGCGTGTCAAGCGTGCTGGCTTGTTACGCCTTCGCCACCACGCTCTCCGGCAGCTCCACCCCGAACACGCGCTGGTAGTATTCGGCCACCAGCATCCGCTCGGCCTCGTCGCACTTGTTGAGGAAGGTCAGGCGGAAGGCGAAGCCGATGTCGCCGAAGATCTCGGTGTTCTGCGCCCAGGTGATCACCGTGCGCGGGCTCATCACAGTGGAGATGTCGCCGTTGATGAAGCCCTGGCGGGTCAGATCGGCGACGCGGATCATGTCGGCGATGACCTTCGGTTCAAGCTTGGTCTTCGCTTCTACGATTTCGCGTTCGGTCGCCTCGGGCAGGTAATTCAGCACCGTGACGATATTCCAGCGGTCCATCTGGCCCTGGTTGATCGCCTGGGTGCCATGATACAGCCCACTGGTATCGCCGAGGCCGACCGTATTGGCGGTCGAGAACAGCCGGAACCACGGGTTTGGCCGGATCACGCGGTTCTGGTCGAGCAGCGTCAGCTTGCCCTCGGTCTCGAGAACGCGCTGGATAACGAACATCACGTCCGGGCGGCCGGCATCGTATTCGTCGAACACCAGCGCCACCGGGTGCTGCAGCGCCCAGGGCAGCAGGCCCTCGCGGAATTCGGTCACCTGCAGGCCGTCGCGCAGCACGATCGCGTCGCGGCCAATCAGGTCGATCCGGCTGATGTGCGCGTCGAGGTTGATGCGGATGCACGGCCAGTTGAGGCGGGCCGCGACCTGCTCGATGTGGGTGGACTTGCCGGTGCCGTGATAGCCCTGCACCATCACGCGGCGATTGAAGGCGAAGCCCGCGAGGATCGCCAGGGTGGTGTCCGGATCGAACACGTAGCTCTCGTCGATATCGGGCACGCGCTCGTCGGACTTGGAGAAGGCCGGTACCTTCATGTCGATATCGATACCGAAGGTCTCGCGCACGTCGACTTCGCGGTCGGGCGCGGCCATGGCGGTTCCGGAATCGCCGGGCTTGCTGCTCATTTCGTTCATCGCGAGCGCTGCCTAGACGCGGCGCGTTGGCCCTGCAACAACAACGCGCCCCGTGCAGGAGAAGGCGAAGATGAAGATCTACGGTTTTCCGTTGTCCCCGTTCGTGCGCAAGGTCCTGGTGGCGGTGAAGGAGAAGGGGCTGGAGGCCGAGGTTGTCCCGAGCAACCCGAGCCATCCCGACGAGGAATTTGCCGCGGTCAGCCCGTTCCACAAGATCCCCGCGTTCCGGGACGGCGATTTCACAATCGCGGATTCGACTGCCATCGTCACTTATCTCGACGCCAAGTACCCCGACCCCGCCCTGCTCCCCGCATCGCCCGAGGCGCGGGCCCGAGCGGTATGGTTCGAGGAAGTGGCCGATACGGTCTTCATTCCGGCGGCGGCCCCGATCGTGCTGAATCGGTTCCTGCGGCCACAGATCTTCGGTGTCGAGGGTATCGAGGCAGACGCCGCGGCAGCGGAGGAAGCGGTCAAACGGCCGCTCGCCTATCTCGAAAGCGCGGTGGGTGACTGTTGGCTCGACGACGCCTTCACCGTGGGCGATATCGCCCTCGCCTCCCCGATCCGCACGCTCGGCTATGCCGGATGGGAGCTCGACTCCGCCGCCTACCCGCGCCTCTCCGCGTGGTACGGCCGGGTGCAGGAGCGCGCGGGTTGGCAAGCCGCGGTCGACGTGGAGAGCAAGATCATGGCCGCAGCCGGGGGCTAAGCGACGCCGATCAGGAGCGTACCTTCGGCGGCAGCGAGAACAGCGCGAGGAAGCGCTCGGCCAGCGCCTGGTCACCGCTCAGCGACACGCCCCCTTCGCGCAGCGCATCGCTGAGCGGTTGCTTGCCGTAGATCACGCGCAGCAGGGGTAACGCCACTTCGGCCGACAGCCACGCTTGTGCCGGCGTTCCCGGCTCCGCCCGGCTCACCGGCATCGTTCCGCCGCTCAGTTCGGCCAGGAAGCTTTCTCCGCTCACGGTAAAGCCGACGGTGGCGTCGAACTCTCGCGCCGCCTCGTGGTCGATCATCGTGCGCAAGCTGAGCATGAAGCTGACCGGCGAGAGCGGCAACTGCGGATTATGCTCGAGGGATCGCGCAGCCCAGCGGCCGAGCTCCTGGATTGCCGGTTCCGCGTGATAGCCCCACTCGGTCAGCTCGTAGATCTGCGTGGCCGCGGGCGGGGGCAGCTTGCGCTTCACCAGCACGCCCGCCTGCTCGAGGCCGGCCAATCGCTCGGTCAACACCTTGGCCGAGATTCCGGGCAAGCTGGCGCGTAAGTCAGAAAACCGCCTTCCGCCGAGCATAAGCTCGCGGACGATCAGCATGGACCATCGTTCGCCGACAAGTTCCATCGCAAAAGCGGTGCCACAAGCGTCCTGATACCATTTTCCGTGCGATTTCAGCGACTCGGTTTCTTTTTGTAACTTCATAGTTGCTTTTAGTAACTCAGAGGTTCACGAATCGCAAGTGCCGATTCGCGGCGACGCCCAAAAACCCGGGGGCAAGAGGAACTGGAAGATGAGCGATATCGCGACACTGCCACCTCAGCACGAGCTTAAGCCGGCGGAGGAACTGGCGGCGGGAAACAAGATGCGTTTCGCGGGCGAAAGCGCGGAGTACCGCCAGGCTCGCACCGCTCTCCTGGCCGAGGAGATCGCGCTGCGCCGGCAAATCCAACGCGTCGCGGAGCACCGCCGCGCGCTGCCGCCCGGCCCCGTTGCCAAGGATTATCGTTTCCTCGACGACCAGGGCCGCGAGATCGGGCTGATCGACCTGTTCGGCGCGCATGAGACGCTGTTCACCTACTTCTGGATGTTCGGGCCGGAGCGTGAGCGTCCTTGTCCGATGTGCACCTCGTTCGTCGGCTCGCTCGACATTCCCGCGCCCGACATCGAGCAGCGTCTCGCGATGGCGATCGTCGGCCGCTCACCGGTAGAGCGCCAGCTCGCCGTCGCCCGCGAGCGCGGCTGGGCTCACCTCAAGTTCTACCAGACCGTCGGCGACGATTTCGGCCGCGACTACGGCGCCCTCACCGACGGCGAGAACGGCCTCGACGAGGGCGCCGCCGTGCTGATGTGGCAACGCGATGGCGACGCCAACGACGGGCGGGCGCGCCTGTTCTGGGCGGCCGAGGGCGGCTTCGAAACCGCCGACCCGGGCTTCGACCCGCATCTCGCGCCCGATCCCACGCCGCTCTGGAACATACTCGACCTGTCGCCCGGCGGCCGCGCCGCCGGCTGGTACCCGAAGCTCGAATACTGACCCCCGAAACCCAAGCCAGGAGAGAACCCATGGCCAAGATGATCTTCGTGAACCTGCCCGTCACCGACCTGCCCCGGTCGATGAAGTTCTACGAGGCGATCGGCTTCACCAACAATCCCGATTTCACCAATGACCAGGCGGCCGCGATGATGTGGTCGGACACGATCGTGGTGATGCTGCTGCGCCACGAATTCTGGAAGACCTTCACCAGCAAGACAATCCCCAACGCGCATGACACGGCGCAAGTCCTGCTGTGCCTGAGCCAGGACAGCCAGGACGCGGTCGAGGCGATCGTCGCCAAGGCCGTTGCCGCGGGCGGCAAGGCCGATCCCACGCCCAAGCAGGACATGGGCTTCATGTACGGCCGCAGCTTCGAGGATCCGGACGGCCACGTTTGGGAGAACGTCTACATGAACATGGACGCCGTCCCCGCCGGCGAAACCGTCGCCGAACAGGCGGTCGGCTAAGCGACACTCGCAAGGAGAGGAACCAAGCGATGGCAACCCTGGCGGCATCCCCCGCATCCGCGACACCCGCGTCCGTCTGGGCCGGCCGCGCCCTGACCGCGCTTTTCGCGCTGTTCATGCTCGGCGCCTCGATCGCGCCCAAGCTGCTCGGCATGGCCGTGGCCGCCGAAACGATCGAGCCGCTCGGCTGGTCTGCCGACTACGTGCTGATGATCGGCTTGTTCGAGCTCGCGTTCCTCGCGCTCTACCTGTGGCCGCGCACGGCGGTGCTCGGGGCCGTGCTGATGACCGCGCTGCTCGGCGGCGCGATCGCCACGCACATCCGCGTCGGCAGCCCGCTGTTCAGTCACACGCTGTTCGGCGTCTACCTCGCGCTCTTCATGTGGGGCGGCCTGTGGCTGAGGCATCCGGCGCTCCGCTCCGTCTTCCCCTTCGACACGCGAAAGGACTGATCATGCCGATCGATCCCAAGGCTGAGATTCAGATCACCGCCTTCGACTGGGTGCCCGATTTCGCCCGCGGCCTGGTGCGCGACTTGCGCCCGCGCTGGGCCTGCGAGGAACTGGGGCTCCCCTATCGCGAGCGCCTGATCAGCGCGGCCGAGCGCCCGGACTGGTATTTCGCCGAGCAGCCGTGGGGCCAGGTGCCGGTGCTGCACGACGGGCCGATCCAACTGTTCGAAAGCGGCGCGATACTGCTGCATCTCGCGGAGCGCGAGGGCAAGCTCCTCCCGGCCCGTGGCCAAGACCGCGCCGACGTCCTGAGCTGGCTGTTCGCCGCCTTCAACAACGTCGAGCCGCTGTTCCTGGAGCTCGCCAACGTGATGATCTTCGCCGCCGGCAAGCCGTGGGCCGAGCAGCGCAAGCCCGGGCTCCTGCGGGCGATCGCCAAGAAGCTCGAGCGCCTCGAACAAGCGCTCGGCTCGCGCGACTGGCTGGCCGGCGAGTTCTCGATCGCCGACATCGCCATGGTCACGATCCTGCGCATCGGCGGCGCCGACCTGCTCGCCGAAACGCCCGCCCTTAGGGCCTATCTCGAGCGTGGCGAGGCGCGCCCCGCATTCCAGGCCGCGCTCGCCGCACAGCTTGCCGCCTTGAAGACCGAACAACCAGCCTGAGGAGACCGAACATGTACATGCAGGGTTTCATCGTCCCGGTGCCCGCGGACAAGCAGGACGCCTACAAGGACGTGGCCGAGAAGTTCTGGCCGATCGCCCACGACAACGGCGCGATCGAGCACGTCGAGACCTGGGAGGCCGACGTCACCGACGGCAAGCAGACCGACTTCCGCAAGGCCGTCGCGCTGAAGGACGGCGAGAAGGTGGTGTTCTCGTGGGTCGTCTGGCCCGACAAGGCGACCGCCGATGCCAGCAACGAGAAGATGATGTCCGACCCGCGCATGCAGGAGTTCGGCGGTGAGATGCCGTTCGACGGCAAGCGCATGGTTTACGGGGGGTTCGAGCCGATCCTCGAAAAGGGCACGCCCACCGGCGGCTATGTCGACGGATTCATCGCGCCGGTCCCGAACGCCAAGCGCGAGGAATACATCGCCATGGCCGAGAAGGCCGCGGCGGTGTTCATGGACCACGGCGCCGTGCGCGATCTCGAGGCTTGGGGCGTCGACGTGCCCTACGGCGAAGTGACCAGCTTCCCGCGCTCGGTCGAGGCGGAGGACGGCGAGAGCGTCGTGTTCTCCTTCGTCGAGTGGCCGGACGAGCAGGCCCGCAACCAAGGCTGGGCCAAGCTGATGGAAGACGAGCGCATGAAGGACATCCAGATGCCGTTCGATGGCAAGCGCATGTTCTACGGCGGCTTCACGCCGATCGTCGCGAAGGGTCGCTGAGTCATGGCCGACACCACGACCGACAGGGGCGCCTTCATCTGGTACGAGCTGATGACCGATGACCCCGCCGGGGCCAAGTCGTTCTATGATGAGGTCGTCGGCTGGAGCGTGCAGGCCGACGGCTCGGCCATGCCGAGCGGCTCCGAATACCGGATGATCGGCCGCTCCGACGGCGGCGCGGCGGGCGGCGTGCTGACGATCAGCGAGGACATGAAGCAGCACGGGGCCAAGCCGGGCTGGCTCGGCTACATCCATTCGCCCGACGTCGACGCCGACGTGGCGGCCATCGTCGCCGCGGGCGGCCAGGTGCACATGCCGCCAACCGATCTGCCGGTCGGCCGCATCGCCATGGTGTCCGACCCTCAAGGCGCCGTGATCTACCTGATGGACCCCGTCCCTCCGCCCGACCAGCCCGACGCGAAGAGCGACGTGTTCGACTACGCCAAACCCGAGCACATCCGCTGGAACGAGCTGTGGACCAGCGATCCCGAGGCCGCGATCCCGCTCTACACCGGCCTGTTCGGCTGGAAGCAGGACGGCGACATGGACATGGGCCCGATGGGCAAATACCGCTTCCTATACCACGACGGCGGCATGATCGGCGCCGTCGGCCAGGCCCAGGACAGCGGCGACGGCTCGCGCTGGGATTTCTACATCGGCGTCGACGATATCGACCGCGCAGCCCGCGCCGTCGAGGCTCGCGGCGGCCGGCTGACCGGCCCGATCGAGCAGATTCCCGGGGGCGACTACTCGGTCCGCGTGCGCGACCCGCAAGGTGCGGGTTTCGGACTCGTCGGACCACGCAAAGGAGAGTGACGATGACCGACACCACCGGACAGATCTGCCTGTGGTTTGAAAAGGACGCCGAAGGCGCCGCCCGCTTTTACGCCGAGACCTTCCCCGACAGCTCGGTCGGCAAGGTTCACAAGTCGCCAGCCGACAACCCTTCGGCGAAAGAAGGCGAGCCGCTGACGGTCGACTTCACCGTGATGGGCATCCGCTGCCTGGGCCTCAACGGCGGCCCGCATTTCAAGCAGAGCGAGGCGTTCTCGTTCGTGGTCGTGACCGAGAACCAGGAAGAGACCGACCGCTACTGGAACGCGATCGTCGGCAATGGCGGGCAAGAGAGCCAGTGCGGCTGGTGCAAGGACAAGTGGGGGGTCTCGTGGCAGATCACCCCGCGCATCCTCGCCGAAGCGATGGACGGCGAGCCGCGCCGCGCCAAGCGCATCTTCGAGGCGATGATGCCGATGAAGAAGATCGACATCGCCGCGCTCGAGGCGGCCGCGCAGGGTGAACCGGCTCGGGCGTGAGCCATGGCCGCCAAGCCGACCATCACCGCCTTCGCTGCCTCACCGGATGAGGGCCAGGGCCTGGCACGCGACATGCGCGTGCGCTGGGCCCTGGAGGAGGTCGGCCAGGCTTACGACGTGCGCCTGGTATCGTTCGAGGAGATGAAGCAGCCTGCCTATCGCGCATTGCAGCCGTTCGGCCAGATTCCGGCGTACACCGAAGGCGACCTGACACTGTTCGAGAGTGGCGCGATATGCCTCCACCTTGCTGAGACCCGCCCGGGGCTGCTGCCCGCCGATGAGGGTGCCCGTGCGCGCGCCATCACCTGGCTGTTCGCCGCTCTCAATACCGTGGAGCCGCCCGTGGTCGAGCGCGAGCAGGCCGAATTCATCGAAGGCGCCAGCTGGCTGCCCGAGCTCAACCGAGAGATCGAACCACGCATTAGAAAGCGATTCGGCGACCTCTCGGCTTGCTTGGACGAGAACGAGTGGCTCGAAGGGGAATTCACGGTCGGCGATCTGATGATGATCATGGTTTTGCGCCGCTCCGAAGGGATGGGCATCCTGGAATCTTTCCCGAACCTCTGCCGTTACGTCGCACGCGGCATGGCCCGCCCCGCTTATCAACGCGCTTTCGCCGCGCAGCGTGCGGTTTTCGCGGCCGTCCAGAAGGAGACATCCGATGCGTAAGCTCACTGGCGCCGCCTTCGTCTCGCTCGATGGCGTCATGCAGGCTCCCGGTGGCCCGGACGAAGACACCACCGGCGGGTTCGAACATGGCGGCTGGTTCGCCGCGCTTTTCGAAGAGGCCGTGGGTCACCAGGTCGACACGCTGTTCAAGCCCCCGTTCGACCTCCTGCTCGGTCGCCGGACCTATGACATCTTCGCCGCGCACTGGCCGTTCGCACCCGAGGGCGACGAGATCGGCGACCTGTTCCGGCGTTGCAGCAAGTACGTTCTCACCTCGTCCGAGGCTCCGCTCGACTGGGAAGGGAGCCGAAGGCTCGCCAGCATGGATGCGATCGCCGCGCTCAAGCAACAAGACGGGCCGGATCTCGTCATCCAGGGCAGCTCGACGATCTATCCTCCGCTCCTCAGCCGCGGACTGATCGATCGGCTGGTGCTCATGGTCGCGCCCGTCGTGCTCGGCCAGGGCAAGCGCCTGTTCGGCGATGGCACGGCGGCGGGCAGCTGGAAGCTGGTGGAGCAACGCCAGAGTGCGGGTGGGACGCTGATGTCGACTTACGAACCCGACGGCGAGGTCAAGATCGCCGACTTCCAGTTCCCCGATCCGTCCGCGCTCGAAATCGAGCGGCAGGCCCGCATGCGCGCGGAGACCTGGTGAATGCTGGCACTCTACGGACACCCTTTCTCGTCCTACACATGGAAGGCGCTGATCGCGCTCTACGCCAACGGCACGCCGTTCGAGTTCCGCCAGATCGACCCCTCGGTACCGAAGTTCGAAAGCTTCACCGGCAAAGCGCATCCGTCGGGCCAGTTTCCGGTCCTGACCGACGGCGACGCCATCGTCGTCGAGACGAGCGCGATCGTCGAGCATCTGGCCGTCCACCATCCCGGCCCCGCCCCTCTGATCCCCGCCGATCCGGCGCAAGCGGTCGTGGCGCGGATGCTCGCCCGGGTGTTCGACAACTACGTGATGGGCAACATGCAGCGCGTCGTCGCGGCCTACTTCGTCGACAAGGATGATCCGGGCGGACGCGGGTTGCGGGACGAACCGTTCGAGCCCGAGATCGCCGCCGGCAAGGCCGGGCTGCGGCGGGCCTATGCCTGGCTCGAGCGCTGGCTGTCGGGCAACGCGCTGCCGCCGCACGTTAGCCTCGTGACCTGCGCCGCCGCGCCTTCGCTGTTCTACGCCGACTGGATCGAGGACATACCGGCCGACTGCCCACGCCTCGCCGCCCTGCGCGCTGAGCTCCTGGCGCTTCCCGAAGTCGCGCGGTGCGTGGACGATGCGCGGCCGTATCGCCCGTTCTTCCCCTACGGCGCGCCGGACCGAGACTGACGAGAACGCCCATGCCCGCCCAGCTCAATCACACGATCGTCTGGTGCCATGACCGGCACAAGTCATCCGCATTCCTGGCCGAGATGCTCGGGCTGCCGGCGCCGCGGACGTTCCTGCATTTCGAGTTCGTCGATGCCGCGAACGGCGTGTCGCTCGACTTCATGGAGAAGGAAGGTTCGGTCTCGCCCCAGCACTATGCGTTTCTGGTCACCGACCAGGAGTTCGACGCGGGGATGCAGCGAATCCGTGACAAGGGCCTGGCCTACTGGGCCGATCCCGGGCGCACGCAGCCCGGCGAGATCAACCGCCACTGGGGCGGCCGCGGCGTCTACTTCGAGGACCCCGACGGGCACCTGCTCGAGCTCATCACCAAGCCCTACGGACCGGACGACGAGCCATGACCACTTTCTCCCGCATGAGCTTCCCCAACGAGAGCTCCGCGTATCGCGAGGCGCGCAACGCGCTGCTCGACGCGGAGATCGCGCTACGTCGCCAGGTCGAGGCCGTCGCCGCGCAGCGCCGCGCGTTGCCACCGGGCGGCACGGTCCCCGAGGACTACGTTTTCGAGCGCATTGGCGCGCATTCACGGCCCGAGCAGGTCCGCCTCTCCGAGCTGTTCGGAGAGCACGACACATTGCTGCTCTACAGCCACATGTTCGGGCCAGAGCGCGACGCGCCCTGCCCCGGCTGCACGCACCTGCTCGACTGCAACGATGGCGCCGCGCGCCACGCGCCGCAGCGCGCTGCGTTTTATGTCGTCGCCCGCTCACCCATCGCGCGCCTCGCCGCCTGGGCGCACAAGCGCGGCTGGAACCACCTCCAGCTGATCTCGAGCGCCGGCAACGCCTACGGTTCGCACTATTACGGGCACACCTCGTCGCTCACGCCCGCGATGCGAGCGGAACGGGGCTACAAGGACGGCGAGGACTGGGACGAACCGATGCTCAACGTGTTCCGCCGCGACGGCGGCACGATCCGCCACTTCTGGGGCAGCGAACTCGTCTTCGCTCCGGAAGATGCCGGCCAGCATCACCGCGGACACGACCTGATCGATCCGCTGTGGGGTCTGCTCGACCTGACCCCCGAAGGTCGCGGTGAGCACTTCTTCCCTGAGGTCGACTACGGCCGCGACTGACCCGAGAGGTTGCCATGAGCGAAACCAAGGAATTGAGCGTCACCCGCTACATCGACGCCCCGCCCGAGAAAGTCTGGGACACGATAGTCAACCGCCAGAGCGAATGGTGGTGCCCCAAGCCGTGGCGCGCGGAAATCGACCGGCAGGAACGCCGCGCCGGCGGCCGCTGCGAGATGACCTTCTACGGCCCCGACGGAGAAGTCATGCCGCAGAACGGCATCTACCTCGCCTTCGATGAAGGCCGCCGCTTCGTCTTGACCGACGCGGCCGTGATCGACGAGGACGGCGATTTCGAGCCTGCCGGCCCGATGATGATCGGCTTCTGGGAGATCGAACCCGAGGGAGCCGGGACGCGCTACACCGCGCGCGCCCGGCACTGGACCGAAGAAGCGCGGCAGCAGCACCAGGAAATGGGTTTCGAGCCGGGCTGGGGCGCCTGCGCCGATCAGCTCAAGGCCCTTTGCGAAGAGCGCTAGCCGG
>JAEZCZ010000113.1 GCA_023433305.1 Pseudomonadota bacterium
CGCCTACTCCACCTGGGGGGGGGCCCCCCCCCCCCCCCCCCCCGGCCGGGTGAGATCTCACCCGGCAGGAAAGACCTACAATTTCACGGTCGCGCCGATGAAGAACCGGCGGCCGAGGATGTCGTACTCGCTAGCATCATAAGGGCTGGCAGCGCGGCCGAAGCGCGGCGTGCCGTCGCCCAGCACGTCGTCGAGGAAGTAGCCAACGTACGGCGGCTGCTTGTCGAACAGGTTGTCGATCCCGCCGCGGATCGCGACGTTGTCGAGCACCTGGAGCCGGAAGCTCAGGTTGAACAGGTCATAAGCCGGAGCGCCCGCGACATTGGTGGTTTCGTTGGTGGCGGCAGCGGCCGACTTGATCGACGGCTTGTGCTGCCACTGCAGACCCACGGTGGCTGGGCCGTAGGTGTAGTTGAAGCGGGAGAATAGCTTCCACCGGTACGATCCGGACTGTGTTCCCACCTCGCCGCCACCGAGCGTGCCGACATAGTCGGTGAGCGGGATCGCGACCTGATCGGGCGTGGTCGCGAACTTATCGAGATAGGTGAAGTTGACGTTCGTGGAGAACGAGCCGGGGATGCCGATGCCGACATCCTCGAAGGTCACCCCCCAGTCGAGCTGCACGTCGAAGCCCGCCGTCTCGACCGCGCCCTGGTTGTCGTAATTGACCGTGACGACCTGCATGTCCCCGTTCACGCTGTCGCGCTCGATGCGCTGGCAGGCATTGTTGAGCTCGAAGTTTGGGTTGAATTCCTGCGTGAAGCACTGGCGCAGCACCGAGTCGATGCCCTGCTGCGAGATGCCGTCGGTCAGCTTGATATTGTAATAGTCGGCCGAAAGCCGCAGGCGGCGCAGCCACGGGCTATCGGACGGTGCGTTGATGACCGCGCCGATCGTGTAGGTCTTCGCGGTCTCTTCCTGCAGGCCTCCCGCTCCGTCCAAAAGCTGAGTGAAGAACTGCCCGCCGAGCAGAAAGTCGTCGCGCCCGGCCGCGTAATACTGCGCAGCGCCATCCGCTCCCATGATCTGCCGGCAGAGCGCCTGGACTTGAGCAGCCGTCCCGTTGGTGTTCAGCGTCGGGTTGGCAGAGTAGTTGCCGTAGAGCAGCGGCGACGTGTTGTTTTCGAGCGAACACGGGTCGCCGTCGCGCGCAAACGAAAGCGTGTTCGTGCGCGCGGTGAAAAGTTCGCCCAGGTTCGGCGCGCGGCTCGCCTTCTGGTAGCCGCCGCGGAACCGCAGCCAATCGAGCGGAGCCCATTCGCCGTTGATCTTGTAGGTTCCGACCGAGCCGACCGAATCGTAGTCGGACAGGCGGTAGCCGAGTTCCAGATTGAGCTCCTGGATAAACGGCAGGTCGGAGAGTACGGGAACGAACAGCTCCCCATAGACCTCGCGGACGGCTTCAGAACCGCTCGTGCTGGCTTGCGGGAAGGTCGTCGTCGTCTGGTAGAACGACGACCCTTCGAATGCGGAGCTATCCGAAGTGAAGTCGATCGAGTTCTTCCGGTAGGCGGCACCGACCGCGAAGCGGAGCTGGCCGCCGGGCAGTTCGAACAGCCCACCCTGCAGGTTGGCCTCGACGAGGTCCTGCTTGATGTGGTTTTCGAACTGGACGTCGGCGCTGCTGGCGAGGTCGCAATCCGCGCTGAACGCGGAGTCGATGATGAACGGGCTGAGCCCCGTGTCGCAGCTCGCGGTCGAGCCATACCGGTCACCGTTGTTGCCGAGCGCGAAGAAGTTGAGCCCGTAATTCGGCGAGGTCAGGATCGTGCGGAATCGCTCGAGCGCGACGAGGCCGACGAGATTTGTCTTGGCTATCGTTTCACCGTGAGAGGCAATCACGTCCCAGGTGAAGTCCGTGCCTGGAATCTCGCCTTCGAAGCCGAGCTGGATTTGGAAGGTGTTGTTGAGGTTCTCCGTGCCGCGGCGGCCGAACGCATCGAGCGAGTAATTGGCCAGCCAAGGCGCATCGGGATCGGCGCGGCTGTCGAGCAACGCAGCGATATTGGCCGGAACCGGGAATACCTGCTTGTTGGTGCAGCCGCCGACCGGGCCGCAGTTGAGCCCGAACCGTCCGCCGGCCATGAAGTCCGGGTTTGTCGGATTGTCGGTCAGGTCGCCCGGCGTGCCGTCGGGTAGCACCGACGAGACCCTGAAATCGGCGGTCTGGGGAGCCCACGGGCTCCCGACGTATATCTCGTTGTCGTAGGGAATTTCCGTCGCGGTCGAGCCGAGCAGCACCGTGTTGAACGAGACCGAGCGGGTCTGCGTGCGGGCAAAGTTAGCCTGCGCCACGAAGGTGATCGAATCCGTGATGTCGTAGTCGCCCTTGGCGAAGAACGAATAGCGGTTCTGCGGCGAGGACAGGATGCGGTCAGGGTTGTTCTGCTCGAGCAGGCCCGTGTCGACGATCTTGCGCGTGACGCCGCCGTCGGTCCCGCCTTGGTAGTTCAGCAGCAGCGGATAATAGGTCCCGTCCACCGTGCGCGAGGTGTTGACCCACAGCGATCCGTCGTCGTTGCGATAGATGCTCGCGGTTCCGGGCACCGCAACAGGCGCGCCCGGGAATGCTGCTGCGAGAGCGCCGGCTCCCCACGGATTGGTCCCTTCGGTCGAAACGTAGTTCTCAGACAGGAAGAACTCCTCGCCCGGGACGGTCGGATCGGCGCGGGCGCGGCGGTACGACTTGCGATCGGCGCGCAGGAGCTGCTCGCGCTTGTAGTATTCCATGCCGAGCAACACGCTGCCGCGGCCATCCTCGAGCGAGGCGCCGATCAGGCTCGAGAGGCGATATTCCTCCCCGCCGCCCTGGGGCGAGAAGCTGACCTGCGCGTCGAAGTCGGCCCCGGTGAAGTCGTCTTTGAGGATGAAGTTGACCACGCCGCCCACGGCGTCGGCGCCGTAGGTGGACGACGCGCCGCCGGTGATGATCTCGACGCGCTCGACCGCGGCAGAGGGGATCGAGTTGATGTCGATCACGCCGGTGCCATTGACCGGCGTGCCGCGGCGGCCGTCGATCAGTACAAGATTGCGGTTCGCGCCGAGTTGGCGAAGGCTGACGGTCGAAACGCCCGGCGTGCTGTTGGCGTTCGGCTGGATGTCCTGGGTGTCGAATTGCGTCAGCGCCGGGCTGAATTGCGGCAGCTTGTTGAGATTGGCTTCGAGGCTCACGGCGCTGCTCTGCTCGATGACATCGGCATCGACGGTGACGATCGGGCTTGTAGCCGTGTAGTCCTGGCGCGCGATGCGCGAGCCGGTCACGACGATGCGGTTATCCGTTTCGGCGCCGCTGGAATTGGGCGACTGGCCAGCTACCGGGGCGTCGCCCGTGACCGGCTCCTCCGCGGTCTGGTCCTGCGCCATGGCCGGCATCGCTACGCCGAGCGCATAGACCGCGCTGGCAAGAAGAATCGGCCGAAGCCGCTGCCCGTGCTGTGACATCCCCATGATCTTTGCTCCCAGTTGGTTTGCGGAATTGACGGCCCGGCTTCGGGCTCTTGTCCGCGGTCGGTGATCGACTTGGTGACGGTTCACCGCCCCGGCGGGACGGCGAAATCATTTACTGCTCCCTTCCCCCGTGCTGGCCGCGGCGGGGGACCGCTCTTGGGCCTGCACAGAACCCGTTCTTTCGCCCAATCATTCTAGAATGAATGATTCGTATGCGAATGGTTTATTACTGAACGATTGGCAGCCCGCAAGAGGCTCGCGTGGACGAATTGCGTCCGCACGAGCGCCGGGGCACGGCAAAGCCGCCTCAAGCAAGTCGTTGCGCCGCCGGCGATTCACGCCGTTCGCTGTCGGGAGGTCAGGTCAGGGAATTCTTGGTGCCGGTCTCACAGCTCACGAGGCGCGCGGGCTGCGAAGCTCCCATTGAAGTTCGCGCCGACCGTTTCCGGAGACGGTGACTTCGGCGACCATTTCGCCATCCTTGACGCGGACCCCGGTAAGGCCGCGCATAATCCATTGTCCCGAAGGCCCGAGCACCACGCGGACGCGCACCGGATTGCGATTGGCATTGGTCAGCGTGAGCTTCATCGGAGCCTGGTCGTCCGCCGGGAGCTGCTCGCATTGGGCGAAGACCTGATGGCTCTGCCCGAGCGCCAGCTCGACCTCCTGTCCTTCGGCGTAGTCGCGAATGCGCTCCTCGGCGACGAGCTGTTCACCGAACGGCGAGGGCTCGAAGATCGTCACACCGCCCATCGGCAAGGCCATCCCTAGACCATGCCGCTTGTCGTTCTCGGTTGCCAACAGCATCTCCGCGGGCCCAGCCTCATCGCCCTCCCACGGCGAACAGCGGACTCGATAGAGCAATTTGCCCTCGACCGAATCCTGATCGAGGAATGCGACCTGCTTGAGGCTCTTGGCCGCGACGGTGACCGGCTCCGGCACGCGATAGAGCTTGAGATCGCCGAGCTCCTCTTCTTCGGCCTTCATCGCCACTTCCGCCGCGAACTGGGCTTGGCGCGCGACGCGCGAGCCGGTGACGACGATTGCCTGGGGAGCCATGGCGGGCGGAGGAGGCGGCGCGGGAGGAGGGGGCAGGAGCTCGTCGACGGGGGAGCCGGCGGCCGTGCTGCCGATCGGATAGCAGGTCAGCGCCAATGGGCGCGCGTCGGGCGGATCGGCAAGGCTCTGGAAGTCGCTGACCACGTTGAGCCGGCCCGCGACGACGAGCAGCTCCGCGTCGGGAAAACTCTGGCCGTTGTCATTCAGCACAGTGAGCCAGCTCATCAATCGCAGCTTCACGTCATCGTCGCGGCCGGGCTCTTCCAGTGTGGCGACGTAGTGCGCCTGCCAGTCGAACCCCCAGGCAAGATAGGTCAGCTCCACTTCGTAAGTGCCACCGCTAGGATCGCGTGTGTCGACGCTGAATACGGGTTCCGCCGAGAGGCCGGCCGGCAAGCGGTCGAAGGCGAGCGTCTCGGGCAGGCCCGAGCAGCGGACCGCCTCGAAGCCCTGCGCGGTCTGCAGCACGAGGCCGCCGTCGGCCCGCGTGCGCACAATCGCGTCCTCCGCCACCCCTTCGCCCGTGGCCGGATTGGTGCGGGTAATCGTCACGCGGTTGCCGAGCGTGCCGTCGATCAACGCGGCGGGGCTGAGCAGGTCGGCGTTGCGATTCTTCTCGATCGTGCCGCCAGGCAGGCCGGTGACGATCGCGCTGACGGCCACCATGCCCTCGGCGACGCCGGTGAAGCGGATCGTCGACTCGCCCGGCGGCAGCGCAACCGTTCGCTTCTCGGTGATCATCGCAAAACCGCGAGGCCACGCGCGGTTCATCGCGTCGTCCACGCCGCGGTTGGGATCGCGGTAGAGAGTGACTGCCAGTGCCGTGGGAGCGGAGGCTTCCACGGCTTCGCGCGCACCGGCGGGGCTGGCGACCAATGCGAGCAGCAGCGGGGTGAACGCTAACGCTGCGCCGCGTCGCCTTCGCCACGTCCCCTCGTCCCTGAGACCCCGCTTCCGCGGGATTGGAGCCACAAAGATGCGCCAGGTCACAGCGTCAGCCTCAATACCGCGTCTCGTAAGTGACCCTGACCTCGCGCTTGCCGTTGGCAGGCACGGTGATGACATACTTGCGCCGGTCGGCGTTGAGCTGCTCGCCGGTGACGTCCTCGCTCACCACGCGAAAATCGCGGCCCCACCAACCGCGATCGAGGCCGGCCTGGACCAACTCGACATCGACTGGCGTCGATTTGGCGTTGGTCAGCGTGTAGCGCATCGTCGTGCGCCAGAAGCCGACCGAGCGGTCGACTTCGACGGTGCGGGTCACCTGGCCGTCCACAATTACGCGGTAACGCGCACTGCGCTCGTAGTCGGCCGCGGTAATGCGATCGCGCTTCTCGACCTCGGCCTGGACGAAGACATCGAAGGCATCGCCGGTCGACAAAGTGAGCTCGCTGCCCATCGGTGTATGGCCGATGCCATTCTCGCCGATAAACTGCGGGGTCCCGGCGCGGTCGCGCTGATAGAATCGCACCGTACCCGCCGGGAGCGCGTCGCCGAGGCCCCCGTCGCGGCTCGACGAGAAGGCAATCTGGCTCTGCACATTAACTGGCTGCGGATCCGAGTTGAGCCAGCCGACCGTGCGGCCGTAGATCTTGCGCGCCGGCACGGCCTGCACGTCGAGGAAGCTGACTTGCTTGGTCTGATTGTTGGCGATCGTGGTGCGCTCGGCAATTGGGTAAAGGTAGAAGTCGCCGAGTTGCTCGCGTTCGGCGGTTTCGGTTCCCGGCACCATCGCTCGACCCGGAGGCGGCGGCGGCACCGGGCGGCCGCGATAGACGGGCGATCCACCGCCGAGATTCGGGTTGCCCGCAACGAGCAGCGTGTTGGCGGAGTGGAATGTGGTGCCGGTGCCGTTGGTCAATGTGACCCAGCCCTGCATGTCGATCGCGCCCTTACCTTCGTCATACAGCGCGACGTAGTCGGACGACCAGCCGAGGCCGGGCGTCAGGTAGCGGACCGACGCGGGCCGCGTTCCCGCGCGGCGGCTCTCAACCGTGACGGACAGAGTCGGGCGGGCGCGCAGGTTCGGCGGAACGCGGTCGAAGATCACCCGAACCGGCAATCCGTCGTCGCGCAGAACTTCGATGCGATCGCCGACCTGGATCACCACTCCCCCCGCAGTCGAGAGAACGGTCGCGCGCTCGCGAGTCTCCTGCCCTGTGGCGGGATTGGTGCGGACCAGCGTGACGGTCTGGCCGATCGCCTTTTCCATCAGTTTTTGCGGAGTGAGCAGATCGAAATCGAAGTTCTGTTCGACGATGCCGGTACCTTCGGCGGCGAAGCTAAGCGTCTCCGGTCGAATCTGCGCCGAAACGTCGGGGAACGCGATCGTACTGCGGCCCGAAGGGATGTTAATCTGCCGCACGTCTTGCACCAGGCCGAGGCCGTTGTTGTAGATGGTGACGGAAACGTCACCTTGCGCGGTGGCATCGGGGTCCGCGACGACCTGGGCCCAGCCCGTCGTTGCCGGCACGCAGAGTGCGGCGGCGGACAAGGTCACGAGTACGGCTGCTCGAAAGGTCATGTGAGTCCCCCGCAGATGTTATAATGTATCAAAAAAGCCAACCCGTTGTGAACGGGCGATGAAGCGAACCGCTTAACGACGCGCCGCGCGCAGGACCTCGCCGACTTTGGCCGCGATCTGCGCCACGCTGAAAGGCTTTGCGATGAAGTACATCTTCTCGATGTCGATTTCGCGGCGAAGCTGTTCTTCCGCATAGCCGGACATGAACAGCACCGGCATGTTCGGGACGAGCTGACGAATCTCGCGCGCCATCGCCGGGCCGTCCATGCTCGGCATCACGACATCGCTGACGACGAGATCGAAATCGGGATTGGAGCGGACCGCCTCGACGCCTTCGTCGCCGTCCGCGGCGGTCACCACCGAATAGCCTTGCCGGGTCAGCGCACGCTCGGCGACGGCGCGCACCATGTCTTCATCCTCGACCAGCAAGATGCGTCCACCGCCAGACCACTCGCGCGTCTCTTCTTCCGCCGCTATCCTGCGCAACTCGTCACCCGTCGCATGGTGCACCGGCAGGTAGATAGTGAAGCGCGCGCCCTTGATGAGGCGGTCGGGTCCGACGACGTTGTCGGCGAAAATGAAGCCGCCCGATTGCTTGACGATGCCATAGACGGTCGAAAGGCCGAGGCCCGTGCCCTTCCCCTGCTCCTTGGTAGTGAAGAACGGCTCGAAAATCTTCGGCAGGTTGTCCGGCGGAATGCCGCCGCCGGTGTCCTCGGCGATGAGCACGGTATAGTCGCCGGCAGGGATGATCTCACTGCCCGTGCGACGGACGTCGCGAGCGGCGACGCGGCGAGTGGTGAACGACAGGGTGCCGTTCGCATGCTCGCCTGCCCGTGCCTGGATCGCATCGCGCGCGTTGACCGCGAGGTTGATCACAACTTGCTCGAGCTGCCGGGGGTCGGCGCGCACCGGCCCCAGGTCCCGGTCATGATGCGTCTTCAGCGTGATCCGCGCGCCGAGCAGCCGCTTGAGGAGCTGGCTTACTTCGGAAATCACGTCGGGCAACTGGATCACTTCCGGCTGCAGCGTCTGCTGGCGGCTGAACGCGAGCAGTTGCCGTGTCAGCGAAGCCGCGCGGTTCGAGTTCGCCTTGATCTGCTGGATATCGTCGTAGTCGCTGTCGCCCGGCGTATGTCGCAGCAGCATCAAATCGCAGTAGCCGATAATCGCCGTGAGCACATTGTTGAAGTCGTGCGCGACACCGCCCGCAAGCTGGCCGACCGCCTGCATCTTGGTCGCCTGAGCCACCTGCCGCTTGAGCCGGGTTTCCTCGGTGGTGTCGGCCAGGCTCAGCAGCACCGCGGCATCGCCGAGACCGCGCACGCCTGCTAGACCGAGCGAGACGGGTTCGTCCGGTTCTGCCCGCAATCGCACCGCGATGTCACCGCTCGACGCCGGCCCTTGACCGAAACGGCGCACCGCGTCGGACATCGCCGTTTTGTCCTGCCGGACCACAAGGTCCGAAGGATATGGGGGAAGCTTGTTGCCCACGCCGGCAGCGCGGCGGAATGCGGGATTGGCGAACAGGAAATGCCCGTCACGATCGGTCATCGCGAGGCCGAGGGGAAGCTGTTCGAGCAGGGATTCGAGTTGCGGCGTCTGCCCCCGCACTTCACCGCCCCACCCGCCGAGGCCGATCCCGCTATCGAACATCACCATCAGCGACGGGGCCTCGCCGACCCTCGGCCCGCCCCGACCTCCGGCCTCGACATCGGGATCGACGAGCGGGACGTTGACGAGCGTCTGCGGCGTGCCTTTTCGCCCTTCGCGAGCGAAGAATATCCGGTCGCGTTCGTCCGAACGGAGCAGCGAGACAAAGTCCTGCCCCGCCATGCTCGCGGTCTCGTCGCCGGCGGCGCGCCGTGCGAAGCCGGGGCCTGCGGCGCGGATCGCACCGTCCGGGCCGACGAGCGCGATTTCGATGCCGGCGGCGCTGAGAATCCGGCCGAACGTGCCCGTAATCCACTTGCCGATACCCGCCAGGGGTTCGCTGCGGACGATCGGTGCAAAGCGCCAGATCAGATAATCCTCGCCGCGCCCGGCGCGCTGCGCGGCAGCTGCCCAGGTGTGCTCGCCATCGCCGATGGCGACTTGACCGCTTTCGCCCTCGCGCCAGGCCGCTCTGCCGGCCCGCGCTAGTTGTTCGCCCGAGGCACCATCCACCGGAAGGCGCGGCGGCGCATGACCCGAGCCGAACCAAAGCTCGTAGGCCGCGTTGGCGCAGACGAGCCGGTTCGCCCGATCGGTGATGGCGATCGCAACGCCGGGCTGCTCGATCGCGGCAACGGTTACCGACCAGTCGGGCGTCGCCCCGTCGACCGTGGCGGGAGCCGTTCGACGGCGACCCACGGCAAAGGCGATCGCGCCGAGCACGGCCAGTCCCCCCGCGTAGGCCAGTGTCACCGCCGTGCTGCCCGTGATCAGCCGAATTGCCACCACGCTCGCCAGCACGGCAGCGCCCACGATGAGCGTATCGACGAAACCTCGCGGCTGCCGCTCGAATGCATGGAGCATGACGCGCTCCGTCACGATCCGGACCGTGGTCGCGCACGGCCGATCGAGCGCCGCGTCCACTTTCTTGCGGTCCACCAGCGCCAAATCCAAACGGACAGGACGTAGCCTAGTGAGGCCGATACTATCGCTATGACCACGAGGCCGAAAGCCGTTACCATGGTCGCGCCCGTCAGCCACTCGAGGAATTGCTGCAATTCGGTTTGTTCGATCGCCCGGCTGACCGGCGCCACAACGGTGGCCGCGTCGACGCGCAGCAGCCAGCCGCCGACCCAATAGGCGCCGATCCACAACAAGGGCGTCGTCACGGGGTTCGTCACGAAAGTGGTCAGCGCCGCGATCGGAACGTTGGCGCGCAACGGAACGCTCAGCAAGGCGGCGAACAGTATTTGCGCAAACGGGATAATGATCCCGACGAGCAACCCCAGCGCCACGCCGCGCGGAACCGAGCGCCGCGTGAAGCGCCACAGCTCCGATCGCAGCACGCGGCCCGCGAACGGGCGGATGAAGCGATTGTGCTCCATCTGCTCGCGGGTCGGCATGTTCTTGCGAAACCAGTCGGCCAGCCAAGTCTTGGAGCGGAAGTCGATCATGATTGCGTGCCAGCCTTGCGCGGGCTCCGGCGCGCTTGCAAGCCGCGTTTCGCCGAACCGATCCACGCGCTCGATCCCAAGGCGATCAGCCCCGCTCGCGCATCAGCCGCGCTTTGTCGCGTTGCCAGTCGCGATCCTTGATCGTCTGGCGCTTGTCGTGAGCTTGCTTCCCCTTGGCCAGCGCGAGCTCGACCTTCGCCCGCCCTCGTCCATTGAAGTATATCGAGAGGGGGATCAGCGTCATTCCCTTGCGCTCGACGGCGCCGATCATCTTCTCGATCTCGCGCTGGTGAAGCAGCAGCTTGCGGGGGCGCTTGGGCTCGTGATTGAAGCGGTTCCCGTGGCTGAACTCGGGAATGTTGGCATTGACCAGCCAGGCCTCGCCATCATGCACGTGGGCGTAGCTCTCGGCGATCGAGCCCTCGCCGTTGCGCAGACTCTTCACTTCTGTGCCCTGCAGCGCGATCCCGGCCTCGAACACGTCCTCGATGAAATACTCGAACCGCGCCCGCCGGTTCTCGGCGACGGTCTTCTTCTTGTCGAATGTGGAGGGCTTGGGTCGGGCCATGGCAGCGGCATGTAGGGGCTAAGCCACCGTTGCGAAAGACGGGAACTGGCCCGCAGTCCCCGCTTGCTCGAGCGGCGCGCCGATGGAAGGATGCCGCGACGGGAGAGACACCATGGCAAGCGCCGCACAATCCGCCATTGAGGCCCTCATGGCCGACGCGATTCTGGCCAACGCTAAAGCCATGGCGCCCGCCATCGCCGCTCGTTCGGAAGAGATCGAGGGCCTGCGCCGCCTGCCCGAGGATCTCGTGGCGGACCTCCGAATCGCGGGGTTCTTCCGGATGGGCCGCAGCCGGGAAAAGGGGGGCCCGCAGATGACGCTGCCGCAGCATCTCGAGGTGATCGAAATCCTCGCGCGCGCCGATTCCTCGGTCGGCTGGTGCGTCAAGATCGGCACCGACAGCGGGCTCCTCGCCGAGTACCTGCCGCCGACGGCTTCGGCGCGGCTGCTGCCGCACCCGGACATGATCACCGCCGGCCAGTTCACCACCGCGCACGGTAAGCTCGAGCGGGTCGAGGGTGGATATGTCCTCACCGGCCGCTTCCCGTTCGGCAGCGGGGTGACCCACGCCGACGTGGTCATGAGTGGCGGCGTGCTCGTAGAGAATGGCGAGCCGGTGATTGGGCCCAGCGGCATGCCCGAAGGCCGTCTCGCCTTCTGCCGCGCCGACGAGATCGTCATCGAGGATACGTGGCACACGCACGGCCTGCGTGGCAGCGGGAGCTGCCACTACCGCGCCGAGGGCGTGTTCATCCCCGAGGATCAGGCGCTGCGGATCGAGGAAACGATGTTCGCGAACCGCGCCCCGCTCTATTCGAGTGGCTTCAACTGGGTGACGACGATGGCGGCCGTTCCCGTTGGCACCGCGCGCCGCGCGATCGACGAGGCGAAGACGTTGGTCCACCAGCGCAAGGCCGGCATTCCGCCGCGTCCGATGGCCGAGACCATCCAAGCGCGCGAGGCGATTGCCCAGGCCGAGATGGCCTACGGAGCCGCGCGGGCCTTCCTGTTCCATGCTGCAGAGATTTTCTGGACCGAGCTGGAGGTTGGTACGCCCGCCGTCGAAACCAAGGGCCGCCTCGCGCTCGCCAACGTCAACAGCTTCCGCATGGCCGCGGACGTCACGCGCAGGCTGTTCGACCTGATCGGCGCCAACGCGATATTCCAAGGAAGCGTGCTCGAACGTCTGGTCCGCGACGCGCTGACGCTCAACCAGCACATGATCGTCGCACAGCCGGCGCTAGAGACGTACGGCGCGATGATGCTCGGGTGCGAACACCCCTCGCCGCTCTATTGAGCTTCAGACGAGGCCAACGCTCTGCATGGCCGCATCGACCGTGTCCCGCGCATCGGCGCTGCACGCAACGACCGGCAGGCGCACCTCGTCGCTGAGCCAATCGTGCAACTTCGCCAGCGCGTACTTGGTCGGTGCGGGGCTGGCGTCGGCGAACAACGCCTTGTGCAGCGGGAACAGGCGTTCGTTGAGCGCCCTCGCCCGCTCGAAGTCGCCGGCAGCCGCGGCGGCGTGGAATTCGGCGCAGAGCTTTGGGGCCACGTTGGCGGTGACCGAGATGCAGCCGACCTGGCCGAGTGCATAGCCGGCGAGCGCCAGCGGATCGTCGCCGGAAAGCTGGTTGAAGGCGGGACCGAGCGCCGCGCGGTGCTGGGCCACGCGCTGAAGGTCGCCGCTCGCGTCCTTGATCGAGACGATGCGCTCCGGGTGACGCTTCGCCAGTTCGATCACGGTCGCCGGCAGGATATCGGTCACGGTGCGGCCGGGTACGTTGTAGAGCACGATCGGCAGGCTCGAGTTCTCGGCGAGGTACGAGAAATGCGCGATCAGCCCCGCCTGGCTCGGGCGGTTGTAGTACGGCGCCACGCAGAGCCCTGCAGCGACGCCCCCCAGCTCCTCGCAGAACTTGAGGTGATCGAGTGCGACCCGCGTGTCGTTCGAGCCGCACCCGGCAATCACGGGGACGCGGCCTGCCGCCTGTTCGACGCACAGCTCGATCACCCGGTGATGCTCGGCGCGGTCGAGCGTCGCGCTCTCGCCGGTCGTGCCGCAAGGCACCAGGCCGGAAGAGCCGTTTTCGATCTGCCAATCGACGAAGCGGCGGAAGGCCGCCTCGTCCAACACTCCGTCGCGAAAAGGAGTCACCAGGGCCGGAATCGAGCCAGAGAACATTTACACCGCCTTCGCCATGGACTGTACAACGGGATCGGCCACTGCTCGATCGCGACGAGCCGTGGAACAATCCGTTAAGCGCCTGATAAGGAGACGGTTGGCACGATGTCCAGCATGGTAAGTAAAGCGCTGATTTCTGCCGCCCTTCTCTCCACCTTTCTGTCCGCTTCGGCGCTCGCGCAGGAGTCGCCGGGGCGTGCCAGCCTCGTTGCGGCGCAACCGTCGTCGCAAGTAGCCTATGCGGTCAGCCGCTGGGAGCAGCTCTCGGCGAGCCCGCGGTTCGCCTTCGGCGACTACGCGGGATTCCTGCTGAGCTGGCCGGGTTTCCCCGACGAGACGAAGCTGCGCGGCTACGCCGAGGCGCGGCTCTCCGAGGAATACGTGCCGCCGCAGCAGGCGATCGCCTATTTTGACCGGTTCCCGCCGCTGACCAATCCCGGGCGCGCCGCGCATGCGATCGCGCTGATGACCGCGCGGCCCGGTGAGGCCGAGGCGGCGGCGCGCGAGGCATGGCGCGGCGGCGAGATGAGCCCGACCGCGGCGGCCACGCTGCTGGCCAATTTCGGCGGCCGCTTCACGCCGGCCGACCACGACGCGCGCATGGATGCCTTGCTGTGGCAGCGCGACTCCGGCGCGGCCGCGCAGCAGCTTCCTTACGTCTCGCCAGCGAAAGCAGCGGTGTTCGGCGCGCGGCTCGCTATCCTGCAAGGCGGCGACGGCGCGACCTACGACGCGACCGCGACGGCCGATCCTGGCTACCTCTACAACCGCAGCCGCGAGCTTCGGCTCGAAGGGCGCCCGCAGGAGGCGGTGGTCCTGCTTGCCACGCGCCCCGCGCTCTCGGCCAAGCCGTTCGACGGCGTGCGCTGGATCGACGAGCACCTCGAGGTCGCGAAGATCGCGACCGCCGGTTCGGCTCGCCAGATCGCGACGCGCGCGGCCGAGGCTTTCACCTCGGAAGAGGAAGTCGCCAAAGGTCCGTACAAGCTCCGCGACGACTACACGTCGCTGATGTGGCTCGGCGGTACGCGGGCATTGTGGGACCTCGGCGACGGCATGGGCGCGGCGCCGCTGTTCTACCGCTACGGCGCCTCGGCGCAGACTCCGCAGACCCGCTCCAAGGGCTTCTTCTGGGCCGGCCACGCTGCGCAACGCGGAGGCAACCAGGCCGAGGCGAACCGCTATTACGAGATGGCCGCGGCCTATCCGGAATACTTCTACGGCCTCCTCGCCCTCGAGCGGCTCGGCCGGCCCGCGCCGGCGCTTGCCGCCATGGCGCCCGGCCAGCCGACTCCGGCGGAGAGCGCATCAATGATGGCCAACCCCCTGACCCAAGCGATCCAGGTTCTCGCCTCGAGCGGGCATAGCTGGCAGACCAAGCGCAAGTTCTACACCACGCTCGCCGACAAGGCGCAGACCCCGGGCGAGCTCGCGCTGATCGGCCAGCTCGCGCAGCAGCTCAACCTACCGGAACTCGCGGTCGTGGTCGGCCGTGTCGCGCCGGAGAAGAACTTCGCCGGCTTCTCGACAGTCGGCTTCCCGGTGGTCCAGACCCCGGCCGAGGCCGACTGGACGATGGTCCACGCGATCGCCCGGCAGGAAAGCGAGTTCGACCGCAACCGCGTCAGCCACGCCGGTGCGGCGGGCCTGATGCAGCTCATGCCGGGGACCGCGCGCGAACAGGCGGGCCGCCTCGGCATCGCCTACATGTCCGCCTCAATCATGCCGGACACCCAGTACAACATCCGCCTCGGCAACAGCTACTTCCAGCGGATGATGAACAGCTACGGCAGCTATCCGCTCGCGGTCGCCGCCTACAACGCCGGGCCCGGCAACGTGAACAAGTGGCTGCGCCAGAACGGCGACCCGCGCACCGGCGCGGTGAGTTGGATCGACTGGATCGAGCGCATCCCGTTCTTCGAGACCAAGAACTACGTCGCCCGCGTGCTCGAGAACGCCGCAACCTACGAGGCGCTGCATCCCGACAAGGCGGCACTCGGCCGGCCGCGGACGATCAGCGAGTTTCTGCGGTAGGTCCCCCAACGCCATCCCGTTGAGGAGGAGGGGAGATTGAACGGGCCATCCTTCACCGATAGTCCCTCCTCCATGCCCCCTCGCGAGAACCTCATCACGCCCGCTGGGCTTGCCGCGCTCAAGGCGCGCTACGACCACCTGCTCGGCACCGAGCGACCGGAGATCGTGGCGATCGTCAGTTGGGCCGCGGGGAACGGCGACCGCAGCGAGAACGGCGATTACCTCTACGGGCGCAAGCGGATGCGCGAGATCGACCGCGAGCTGGCCCACCTCGCCCGCCGGATGAAAGCCGCGCGCGTGGTCGACCCGGCGCAGGCGCCGGACAAGACCCGCGCCTGGTTCGGCGCCACCGTCACCATCGCTGACGAGGATGACGAGCAGCGCACCGTCACGCTGGTCGGCGACGACGAGCAGGATGCGGCCAGCGGCAAGATCGGCTGGAGCGC
>JAEZCZ010000107.1 GCA_023433305.1 Pseudomonadota bacterium
GTCATGGCCCGCTCGGCGCGACGCGCGGCCGCGCGCGCGATGTGCAGCCGCCCCGCTGGCTCGCTGCCGCCGGGCAGGATGAAGCTGCGCAGCGGCTCGAGCCGCTCGTTGGCGGCATCGATCCGTCGCTCGAGCCATTCGGACTGCGCCGGGATGATCCGCAGCACCATGTCGGAGGGCGTGAAGTTCTCGCCCGGTGTCGCGAGGTCGGCGCCGAGATCGAACAGGTCGTTCTGCGCGCGCGCGAGGTCGGTCGCGTCGTCGACCGCCAGCGCCGCCCAGCCGAGGGTCGCGTTCGCTTCGTCCACCGCGCCCACTGCCTCCAGCCGCGCGTCGTGCTTGGGCCGGCGGGTTCCGTCCGCCAGCCCGGTCGTGCCGTCGTCGCCCGTGCGGGTGTAGATCTTGTTGAGCCGGACCATCCGCTCTCAGCCCGCCGAACGGCTAGCTGGCCATCATCATGATCACGACGACGACCACGATCGCCAGCGCCTGGTACTTGATCCGTGCGAACATCATCTTGTTCTGGCGCAGCTGCATCTCCGTCACCCGGTCGCTGTCGCTCTCGAGATCGAGCTTGGTGCTCTGCAGGAACGCCACGATTCCCCGGACGAGCGAGACGACCACCATGATCATCAGGATCACGAGCGCGGGGACGAGGATGTAGTTCATGGTTCCCCATGTAGGACCGGCGACAGGCTAACGCCAGCGGGCAGCCGGCCTTGCCGTAACAAATCCGCGAGCGCGCGCCCGTCCTCCCCGGCGAGGCGGCGCTCGGCCAGCGACGGCGACCCGCGCCGCTTGGCGAGCTTCCGGCCATCCGCATCGAGCAGCAGCGGATGGTGATGCCAGGCCGGCACCGGCAGGCCGAGCAGCGCCTGGAGCAACCGGTGGACGTGGCTCGCCGCGAACAGGTCCATTCCCCGGGTCACCAGTGTCACCCCGTCGGCGGCATCGTCGAGCGTCGCGGCGAGGTGATAGCTTGCCGGTGTGTCGGCATCCTTGCGCACCAGCACGACATCGCCCGCAAGGTCCGGCCGCGCCGCCTGCTCGCCCTGCAGCTCGTCGCGCCAGCTCAAGGGTCCGGTGCGGCGCAGCGCCTCCGCCACATCGAGCCGCCATGCTACGCGGCCGGTCGGATCGATTGCTTTCCCGCGGCAAGTGCCCGGATAGACCGGTCCGTCGGGCCCGTGCGACCCCGCGGCCTCGGCAACCTCTGCGCGCGTACAGCGGCACGGATAGAGCAGTCCCATCTCGCGCAGCCGCGCCGCCGCCTCGGCATAGCCCGCCAGGCGGGTCGATTGCGGCGCGACTTCCTCCCACTCGAGCCCGAGCCAGGCGAGATCCGCGCGGAACGCTTCGGCCAGCTCCGGCCGCGAACGCGCGCCGTCGATGTCCTCGATGCGCAACAGGAAGCGCCCGCCGCGCTCCTTCGCCAGGTCGTGCGCCACGATCGCCGAGAATGCGTGGCCCAGGTGCAACGGACCGTTCGGGCTCGGGGCGAAGCGTGTCACGATCATCGTGCGTCTGCCCTACCAAGCCCCGCGAATCAGGCAAAGCGCTGGGGATTTCCGCCCCGTAACGGGGTTGACGCATTTCGCTGCAAATGCTCCCTCTCGCGCAGCAGGAGGGCACGTGACGTGTTCAAGGCCGACCTGATCGAACGGGCAGCGCACTTCCGCAGCGCGGAAGAGGACCCCACTCGCAAGCTCGACAATTGCCCGGCGCTGGTCCTCAATGCCGACTACACGCCGCTGTCTTATTATCCGCTCAGCCTCTGGCCGTGGCAGACCGCGATCAAGGCGATCTTCCTCGAGCGGGTCGACGTGGTCGCGACTTACGAGCGGCTGGTGCACTCGCCCTCGCTCGACATGCAGATCCCCAGCGTGATCGCGCTGCGGCAGTATGTGAAGCCGAGCGAGTTTCCCGCCTTCACGCGCTTCAACGTGTTCCTGCGCGATCGCTTCAAGTGCCAGTATTGCGGCAGTCCGCAGCACCTGACGTTTGATCACGTCGTGCCGCGGCGGCTCGGCGGCAAGACCACCTGGGAGAACATCCTCACCGCCTGCGCGCCGTGCAACATGAAGAAGGGCGGCCGCACGCCGGCCCAGGCGCACATGCAGCCGCTGATCGATCCGATCCGCCCGACGAGCTGGCAGCTCATCCAGCACGGCAAGAAGTTCCCGCCGAACTACCTCCACGAAACCTGGCGCGACTGGCTCTACTGGGACATCGAGCTCGAAGAGTAGGGCGGGCCGCGATTTTCCTATTCGGCCGCAAGGCGCTATCGCGTCCCTGTTCCAAGTCGCCGGGGGGTGGTCGATCGCGTCACAAACCGCTGCTTGGGAAGATGACAGTCGGGCGCCCTAGAATCCGGCTAAGTGCCTGAAATCGCGGTAAAATCGACTTGCCGCTATTTTTTCAAAAGGCGCCTTTTTGACGGCGCGGAAGATCACATGCGGCCCCTCGGCAGATGGCATGCGCCGGGGCGGGCGCCTTTTCTCTATGCCGCGTCGCCCCGCGAGGTTAGGTGCGGGGTGAGAGCGGCAACGTACTAGTCTCAGGGGAATCGCCTTTGGCCGACGATAAGACCGACAGTTTCACCTCCCGCGAGGCGCTGTTCTACCACGAGGCGATCCGCCCCGGTAAGATCGAGATCGTCGCCAGCAAGCCGATGGCGACCCAGCGCGACCTCAGTCTCGCCTACTCGCCGGGCGTCGCCGTCCCGGTCCAGGCCATCGCCGACGACCCTTCCTGCGCCGCGCGCTACACCGCCCGCTCGAACCTCGTCGCGGTCATTTCCAACGGCACTGCGATCCTAGGCATGGGCAACCTCGGCGCTCTCGCGTCGAAGCCGGTGATGGAAGGCAAGGCGGTGCTGTTCAAGCGCTTCGCCGACGTCGACGCGATCGACATCGAGCTCGCCACCGAGGATCCGGAGGCGATCATCAATGCGGTGGCGCTGATGGAGCCGAGCTTCGGCGGCATCAACCTCGAGGACATCAAGGCCCCCGAGTGCTTCGTGATCGAGCAGGCGCTGCGCGAACGGATGAAGATCCCGGTGATGCACGACGACCAGCATGGCACCGCGATCATCTCCGCAGCGGGCCTGCTCAACGCCTGCTACCTGACCGGCCGCGACCTCAAGGACGTGCGCATGGTGGTCAACGGAGCCGGCGCCTCCGCCATCGCCTGCACCGCGCTGATCAAGGCTATGGGCGTCCCGCACGAGAACGTCCTGATGTGCGACCGTTCGGGCGTTATCTATCCGGGGCGCGACAACGTCGACCAGTGGAAGAGCGCGCACGCCGTCCCCACCGATCGCCGCACGCTCGAGGAAGCGCTCGAGGGCGCGGATATCTTCCTGGGTCTCTCCGCCGCCGGCGCGCTCAAGCCCGAATGGGTCGCCAGGATGGCCGACCAGCCGATCATCTTCGCGATGGCCAACCCCGATCCCGAGATCACGCCCGAAGCCGCCAAGGCCGTTCGTCCCGACGCGATCATCGCCACCGGCCGTTCCGACTATCCGAACCAGGTCAACAACGTGCTCGGCTTCCCATTCATCTTCCGCGGCGCGCTTGACGTGCAGGCGACCGCGATCAACGAGGAGATGAAGATCGCGGCGGCGCGCGCCATCGCCGAACTCGCGCGCAAGACCGTGCCCGAGGAAGTCGCCGCCGCCTATGGCACCAACCAGCAGTTCGGGCGCGACTACATCATCCCGGCGCCGTTCGATCCGCGGCTGATGGAAGTGGTCTCTTCGGCCGTCGCCAAGGCGGCGATGGACAGCGGCGTGGCCCAGGCTCCGATCGAGGACATGGAAGCCTATCGTCATGCGCTGAAGAGCCGCCTCAACCCGACCACGTCGGTGCTGACCAGCGTCTACAACGAGGTCAGGAACAATCCCAAGCGCGTGATCTTCGCCGAGGCCGAGGAGGAGGTCGTTCTCCGCGCGGCGATCCAGTTCCGCGATTTCGGCTACGGCACCCCGGTGCTCGTCGGCCGCACGCAGGCGGTGAAGGACAAGCTGGCGGAACTCGGCGTCGAGGACATCGGCGCCTTCGAGATTCAGAACTCGGCCGATTCCGACCTCGTCCCGCCGATGGTCGACTACCTCTACAAACGCCTTCAGCGGCGCGGCTATACCGAGCGCGACGTGCGCCGCATGGTCAACCAGGATCGCAACACTTTCGCCTCGTTGCTTCTCGCGCTCGGCCATGGCGACGCGCTGATCTCGGGCGTCACCCGCCCGTTCGCGCAGGCCATGCGCGAGGTCAGCCGGGTGATCGATCCGAAGCCCGGGCAGGTGCCGTTCGGCATCCACCTGATGATCGGCAAGAACTACACCGTGTTCCTCGCCGACACGACGATCAACGAGCGGCCGGGCGCGCAGGACCTGGCGCATATCGCAAGGGAAACCGCGGCGGTGGCGCGGCGGCTCGGGCATGAGCCGCGCGTCGCGTTCCTGTCCTACTCCACGTTCGGCAATCCGCCGGGCAAGTGGCTCGAGAACATCCGCGACGCGGTCCACATCCTCGATTCGGAAGAGCCGGGGTTCGAGTACGAAGGCGAGATGGCGCCGGATGCCGCGCTCAACCCGCGGGTCATGGAGCTCTATCCGTTCAGCCGCCTGTCAGGGCCTGCCAACGTGCTCGTCATGCCCGGGCTGCAATCGGCCAATCTCTCGGCCAAGCTGCTGCGTGAGCTGGCGGGCAACGCCACGATCGGGCCGATGTTGATCGGATTGGAGAAGCCGGTCCAGATCGCCGCGATGACCTCCAGCGCGCCCGACTTGCTCACGCTCGCCGTGCTCGCGGCGGCCGGCGTGGTGGGTTGAACGAGGACCGGCCCAACCGGCTCCTGGTCGCGGCGCCGCTGCTGATCGCGGCGATCTGCGTGCCGCTGGCGCTCGGGCTGGTCGGGCCGAACCCGTTCTACGGCATTCGAACCGCCGCGACCCGACTGTCCGAAGCCGAATGGTACCGGATCAATCAGCTGTCGGGTGCCGTCGGCGTGGCGGCCGGCCTCTTGGGTTACGGCGCCAACAGGCTGATCGCCCGGTCGCACCTCGAGATCCTGGCCCGCTACTGGGCCTGCCTCGCTGTTCTTCTCGCGGTCGCCGGAGTCATCGTCGCGACCAGTCTCGCGATTTGAAGTCTCAGGCCCAGGCGCTCCACACGCCATAGGCGCTGGTCACCGTCAGCACGCTTCCGACCAGGATCAGCATCTGCTTGGCGGGGAAATGCTTGGCCGCCCAGGCACCGAGCGGGGCCGCCATCAGCCCGCCGATCAGCAGCCCGAGTGTCGCTCCGGCAAGGTCTGCCACGCCGAGGTGGTAGATGAACGCCGCCGAGATGGTCAGGGTCAGGAAGAACTCGACCGAGCTGACGGTGCCCACCACCTTGCGCGGATCGGCGCCCTGGATCAGCAGGTTGGATGTCACGACCGGTCCCCAGCCACCACCGCCCGCCGCGTCGAGGAAGCCGCCGACCAGCCCGAGCGGCGCGACCAGCTTCGCTTCCCGGAGCTTGGGCGGATACATCAGCCCTCGCCACAGCAGATAGAGACCGATCCCGGCGAGGTAGAGCAGCACGAACGGCTTCACCATGCCCGCGTCGACGTTCGACAGCAGATACGCGCCCGTGAAGCCGCCGATCACGCCCGGAATCACGAGCTTGAGGAACAGCTTCTTGTCGATGTTGCGGTGGAGCAGGTGGCTTATGCCCGAGACGCCCGTGGTGAAGCACTCGACCACATGGACGCGCTGCGAGGCCAGCGCCGGCGGCACGCCAAGAACTCCCACCAGCAGCGTGCTCGAGATCACCCCGAAGGCCATGCCCAGCGCGCCGTCCACGAGCTGCGCAGCGAAACCGACGGCGATGAACGGAAGCAGCGCCATCAAGTCGAATTCGCCGAAGCTCATGCCGCACTCCCCCTTCGCTGGACGCGAGCTACCGGAGCGATGCGAACGCAAACACATAGAGAATCATGCGAGCGCTGAAGCGGCGCTATTTGGGAACACCGCAGCTATTTGCGGCGGAAGCGGAAGTACCAGACTTCGTGACCCTCCCGCCGGGCCTTGGCCTCGTAGCGGGTTTCCGGCCAGCCACCCGGACGGCGCTGCCAGCTCTCGGGCCCGTCCACGAGCCACTCGAAGTCGGCAGTGTGACGCCGCATGACCATCAGGGCGTGGCGCAGGTATATCGGATGATCGGTGCCGAAACGGAACTCGCCGCCCGGCTTCAACTTGGCCGCGAACATGGACACCGGCCCATCGTTCATCATCCGACGCTTCGCGTGGCGGGCCTTCGGCCAGGGGTCGGGATGGAGCAGGTAGAGGAAGGATAGGGCGCCATCGGGGAGCCGCTCCAGGACCTCCAGCGCGTCACCGTGATGCAGGCGCACGTTGCCGAGCGGCGGGTGGGCACCCTGGTCGCCGCTTACGTGCACGAGCGCCTGCGCCACCCCGTTGAGGAACGGCTCGCAGCCGATGAATCCGTGGTCGGGCAGCATGTCGGCACGCCCCGCCAAGTGCTCGCCGCCACCGAATCCGATCTCGAAATGAAGCGCTCGATCGTCCCCGAACAAGCGTTTTGCTGTTATGATACCGTCCGATGGCACCGCGATCTGCGGGAGCAACTGTTCCACCAGCGCCTGTTGCCCGGCGCGTAGTGGCTTGCCCTTGCTACGGCCGTAAAGCCGGTTGAGCGTGGTGGGATCGCCGGGCTTGTGCGCTGTCATGGCCGCGCCGTCTGGCGGCCGGTCCGGCAAGGGTCAAGGACTTGCGCTGCGTAGTCTCCGAGGGCCCAAAAAAATTGGTATGGACGGCTCCGAACACCTGTGGTGAGCACCGAGCAATGTCGGCCCCGGAACGTCCAGCCATCGGAGTTGGAGCCCTATCTGACAAAGAGCTGGAGATTCTGCGCCTGCTGGCCACGGGCCACACGGTGAAGTCGATCTCCGCGCGCCTGGGACGCTCCGAAACCTCGATCAACGAGCGCTTGCGCGATGCCCGCCGCAAGACCGGCATCGGCAGCAGCCGCGAACTCGCGCGCCACGTGGCCGCCCAGAAAATTTGGGACAAGAATATCGATCTTTCGATGAACCGCCCCGTGATCGACGGTCGGGCGCGGTCGCCATTCTTGGGGCGGCCAATCTCGAAAGGGACGATCATCATGTTTATCGCCATGGCCTTCGCTACTGCCGGGCTCCTCTACGCGGCAGTCGAGTCGATCGAGCAGCCGACGCCCGCGCCAACCGCGCTTCCCGCAGCCGGCCATCTGCCGCTCGTCGGGAAATGGTCATTGGATACCTCGCGCATCCCCGCCGAAGAGCGGCCACGCAGCGTCATCCTGGATTTCCGCCTTTCCGGCGATCGACAATGGACAGGCCAGAGCGACGTCGTCGCCGCCGATGGCTCTCGCCAGCAAGCGCAGGCGACGGCGGCAGCCGACGGTGTGCCCGTAACGGTGACCGGCAACATGCCGTCGGTCGACATGGTCTCGTTGCGCCAACCCGCGCCCAACACGCTGGTGCTGACGTTCACGAAGGACGGCGATGCGGTCTCGACGCGGGTTTACACCGTCGAAGGCGACGGCAACTCCATGAAGGAGACGATCGTCTGGGCGGGCGACGTCACTCCGAGGATGGTAACGACCTACTACAATCGGGTCGAATGACCATGAGCGCCGCCGTACTCGCGCACTGCGGCCAACGACAAACCGCCCCGGAGCAGACTTCGGGGCGGTTCGAATTCCAGGAGAGGAAACGCGTTAGGCGGCTTCGACCTCTTCGCCCGGCTCGCGCAGCACGTAGCCGCGGCCCCAGACGGTCTCGATGTAGTTTTCGCCCCCGCAGGCGGTCGAAAGCTTCTTGCGCAGCTTGCAGATGAAGACGTCGATGATCTTGAGCTCGGGCTCGTCCATGCCGCCGTAGAGGTGGTTGAGGAACATTTCCTTGGTCAGCGTGGTGCCCTTGCGGAGCGAGAGCAGCTCCAGCATCGCGTATTCCTTGCCGGTCAGGTGAACGCGGGCGCCATCGACCTCGACGGTCTTGGCATCGAGGTTGACCGCCAGCTTGCCGGTGCGGATGACCGACTGGCTGTGGCCCTTCGAGCGGCGGACAACGGCGTGGATGCGAGCGACGAGCTCGTCGCGATGGAATGGCTTGGTGACGTAGTCGTCGGCGCCGAAGCCGAACGAGCGGATCTTGGAGTCCATCTCCGAGATGCCGGAAAGGATCAGCACCGGGGTCTGCACTTTGGCCACCCGGAGCTTCTTGAGCACGTCGTAGCCGTGCATGTCGGGCAGGTTCAGATCGAGGAGAATGATGTCGTAGTCGTACAGCTTGCCGAGGTCCAAGCCCTCCTCGCCGAGGTCGGTCGAGTAGACGTTGAAGCCTTCCGTCGTGAGCATGAGCTCGATCGCCTTGGCGGTCGTAGGCTCGTCTTCGATCAGCAGCACGCGCATGGGTTAGCCCCCTTCAAGACCCCCGGTCACACCTCGATAACAGGTGTTGACCCGAATTAACCACGCCATGTCTCAACGAAAAAGGTTAATTAACGGTAAAGCGGTTCGCAGCCGCGACAGAGTCTTTTTGGTCACATAAAGGTTCTCCCCTATTTTGGGGATAGGCGATCCGAGCCGCGATGTCGTGACCGCTTACGCGACTCGCGCGAGCTTCTTCTGCCGCCGCCGCTGCACCGAGCTGCCGATGCCGATCGCTTCGCGGTACTTGGCGACAGTGCGCCGTGCGAGGTCGAAGCCTTTGGCCCGCAGGAGCTCGACGAGTTGGTCGTCCGACAGGATGTCGTTCACGTCCTCGGCGTCGCACAGCGCGCGGATCTGCGCCTTGACCGCCTCGGCCGAAACCGAGCCCTCGCCGTCTGCCGACGCTACCCCGCTGGTAAAGAAGTACTTCAGCTCGAACGTGCCGCGCGGGCAGTGCAGGTACTTGTTCGAGGTTACCCGGCTGACGGTGCTTTCGTGGACCTCGACTGCGTCGGCGACCGTGCGCAAGGTGAGCGGCTTGAGATGCGCCACGCCGCGCCGGAAGAATCCCTCCTGCTGCTTCACGATCTCGGCGGCGACCTTGAGGATCGTCCTCTGCCGCTGGTCGAGCGCCTTGATCAGCCACTTGGCGTCGGCGAGCTTCTCGCTGAGCCAGGACTTGGATTCGCGGTCGGTGCAGCTGCCCCGCAGCTCCACATAATAGGAACGGTTGACGATCAGTCTCGGCAAGGTGGCCTGATTGATGGCGATCTCCCACCCATCCTTCGTCCCGGGCGCCACGAGGATGTCGGGCACGATCGGTTCGCGTTCGCCGCCACCGAAGCGCAGCCCTGGCTTGGGATCGTAGCCACGCAGCTCGCCGAGCATCTCGGCGAAGTCTTCATCGTCCACACCGCACATCCGCTTGAGGCGAGCAAATTCTCCGCGCGCCAGCAGCTCCAGGTTGTCGATCAGCCGTTCCATGCATGGATCGTAGCGGTCGGCTTCCTTCGCCTGAAGCGCGAGGCATTCCGAAAGCGAGCGGGCCCCGACGCCGGTCGGATCGAGCGACTGCACCAGTCCGAGCGCGTCCTCGGCCCGGGCCAACGGAACGCCGAGATCGGTCGCGACTTCGCGTAGCGGGGTGGCCAAGTAGCCGGCTTCGTCGATCAGACCGATGAGATGCCGCGCGATGAACAGCAGTTCCGGATCCCTCGTGACCGAGCCGATCTGAAGTTCGAGGTGCTCGGCGAGTGTCGGATCGTCCTTCCCGCGCTCTTCGATCGCGGGGCCATCCTCGCCGCCGCCTGCGCCGGGCGAAGCCGACCAGTCCCCCGTGTCGCGATCCCGGTCGAGAGCGGCCGGGTCGATGTCGAGCGGGGCATCGGCTTCGCCTTGCCCGCGCTGGATGAGCTCGTCGGCGGTCGGTTCGGCCGGCGGATCCTCACGGGTTTCTTGCTGTGCCGGCCGCTCGAGCGTGACCTCGCCGGCTTCGAGCAACGGATTGGTCTCGAGCGCCTCGCCGATGAAAGCCTCGATCTCGAGATTGGACAGCGCCAGCAGCTTGATCGCCTGCTGGAGCTGCGGCGTCATCGTCAGCGATTGCGACTGACGCAGATCGAGACGCGGACCGAGCGCCATGGTTCAGCTCGCCCCCGCCGCTCGCATTACAGGGTGAAGCTCTCGCCGAGATAGAGTCGCCGCACGTTCTCGTCGGCGACCAGGTCCTCGGGACTGCCGGCGAACAGCACCTGCCCGCCGTAGATGATGCAGGCGCGATCGACGATGTCGAGCGTCTCGCGCACGTTGTGGTCGGTGATCAGCACGCCGATGCCCCGACGCTTGAGGTCCTTCACCAGCTCACGGATGTCTCCGATTGAAAGCGGATCGATGCCCGCGAAAGGCTCGTCGAGCAGCATGATGGACGGTTTCGCGGCGAGCGCGCGGGCAATCTCGCAACGGCGCCGTTCGCCGCCCGAGAGCGCCATCGCCGGGCTCTCGCGCAGCCGGGTTAGGTGGAATTCCTCGAGCAGCCTATCCAGCTCGGCCGCGCGCGTCGCCTTGTCGGGTTCGACCATCTCGAGCACGCAACTGATGTTCTGTTCCACGGTCATCCCGCGGAAGATGCTGGTCTCCTGCGGCAGATAGCCGAGCCCCAGGATCGCGCGGCGATACATCGGCAGCTTGGTGACATCGATGCCGTCCATGAGGATGCGGCCGCTGTCTGGGCGCACCAGGCCCATGATGGAGTAAAAGCAGGTCGTCTTGCCCGCGCCGTTCGGGCCCAGCAGGCCCAGCACTTCGCCTTTGCCGACCGTCAGCGAGATATCGGTCAACACCGCTCGCTTGTCGTAGCTCTTGGCGATCGAGACCACCTCGAGCCCTCCTTGCGGAATGGGCGGGGCGGCGTTCGCGGGGGCCTCGGCCATGGCCGAAGCGAGCGCCTGGGTGTCGAGGGAATGGTCGTCGAGCGCGTTCATCGCTTGCCGATTTAGCACGGGTTCTCTCGGTTTGAACCCCGTTGGCAAGATTCATGCATGGCGGTTGCGGCGTGCCGACCCGAAAGAGGGTTAGTGGGCTTGAACCCAGCGCGGCGGGGTGAGATAGTCCGACTCGGGAGAGCAAAGGAGACGGGCGCATGAACAAGGCGCTGTGGGAGGCTGCGGAAAAGCAGAAGACCGCGAAGCACAAGCTCGATTGGCGACGCAGGATGAGCGACAATGTCGCCTACGCGCTGCTCACTTATACCGGCTTGCAGATTTTCGTGACCATGGGCGCCTTGAAGAACGGGACTGGCTCGATCCTTCCCTACTTCGCCCTGATCGTACTGGTCGCCGCGATCATTCCCGGATGCCGCATGTTCGAGAAGCGATGGGAATCGCTCACCGACAGCCAGGCGGCCAACCCCGAATTCCGCGACCGTTTCCGCCGCGACCAAGTGGTCCTGTGGATCTGCGCGATCGGCTTGCCGCTCGCGCTCACCGGCCTGTTCATGGCTGTCGCCGCGCTGCTCTGATCCGCGGCGACGGGCTTAGCCCGCCGCCTGCTGCTTAGCCCGCTCGATCGCCTCCAGGACGATCTGCCGGGCGTCGGCTGCATCGCCCCATTTCCCGACGCGGACCCACTTGTCCGCTTCGAGGTCCTTGTAGTGGGTGAAGAAGTGCTCGATCTGCTGGAACACGATCTCCGGCAGGTCGGCGCGACCCTCGACCTTGGTGTAGTAGGGGAAGGTGGAGTCGACCGGCACGCAGACCAGCTTCTCGTCGCCGCCGGCTTCGTCTTCCAGGTTCAGCACCGCGATCGGACGTGCGCGCACGACGCAGCCCGGGATGAACGGCGTGCGCGACACGACCAGCGCGTCGAGCGGATCGCCGTCGGGCGACAAGGTGTGCGGCACGAAGCCGTAATTGGCCGGGTAGCGCATCGGGGTGTGCAGGATGCGATCGACGAACAGCGCGCCCGACGCCTTGTCGAACTCATATTTCACCGGC
>JAEZCZ010000121.1 GCA_023433305.1 Pseudomonadota bacterium
CTGATCGTGGCGCGGTTCGCCGAGCGCGTGAGACGCCTGTCGCTGATCTCGGTGGGAACGCTGGCGTGGTCTGCCGCGACGGCGGCCTGCGGCTGGGACGGTAGCTGGTTACAGCTCCTGGTGGCGCGCATGGGCGTGGGACTGGGCGAAGCCATCGGGCTGCCGAGCCTTCAATCGGTAATCTCCGACTACTTCCCCGCCAACAAGCGCGGCCTGGCGATTTCGGTGCTGATGCTTGCGCCGCCGATCGGCGCGTTCGTCGGCTTCGTCGGGGGCGGGTGGATCGCGCAGGAGTACGACTGGCGCTTCACCTTCCTGATCGCAGCGGTCCCCGGGGTGCTGATGGGCGTCCTCGCCTGGCTATTCATCGCCGAGCCGCCGCGGGGCCGCCACGACATCGGCGCAGGGGACGACGTGCCGCCGATGAGCGCGGTGCTGCGCCGGCTCTTCGCGCTGCCGAGCGCGCGCAATCTCGTCTTCGGATCGGCGTTCGCGGCGATGCTCGGCTTCGGGCTCAACTACTTCTTTACCTCGCTGATGATCCGCAAGTTCGAGCTTGGGCTGGCGGAGGCTGGGCTTTACTCCGGCCTCATCGCCAGCCTTCCGGCAGCGCTCTCGGTAGTCGGAAGCGGCTGGCTGGCGGACCGGTTGAGCGCGAAGGGACCGGCAGCCTATGCACTGATCCCGGCGGTGTGCCTGATCGTCGGCGGGCCGCTCTACGTGCTGGCGATAACCCGCGACAGCCTGCCGCTGCTGCTCGGCCTGATCAGCGTGACGACGTTCCTGACCTTCGGCTACCTCGGCGTGACGTACGCCGCGCTGCAGAATCTGATGCACCCCCGCATGCGCGCGACGACGTCGGCAGTACTCAACGTTGTCTACGGGATCGCCAGCGCGCTCGGGCCGATCCTGCTCGGTGCCCTGAGCGATCGCATGGCGCTCGATTATGGCCCGGCGCAGGGCCTGGCCGTCGCGATGGCGATTACCGGGGCCCTCTACGTCTGGGCGGGGCTGCACTACCTGCTCGCGGCGCGGCGGCTTGGGCGAGACACTCTCGTCATCACCGGCGCGGCTACCACAATGTCCATCCACTGACGCCGGGAGAGGCCCCATGTCCAAGCACATCGCAGGAAAGTCGATCGTCGTAACGGGAGCGGCGAGTGGGTTCGGCCGGCTCGTTTCCGAGAAGCTCGCCGCCAGGGGCGCCCTGCTCGCGTGCGCGGATATCAACGCGGCAGGCGCCGAAGACGTTGCCGCCGGAATTCGCGCGCGCGGGGGCAAGGCCGAGGCCGTCGCCGCGGACGTCACCCGCATGGCGGACATGCGCGCCCTCGCTCAGCGCGCGGTGGAGGCGCACGGCGGGATCGACGTGATGATCAACAACGCCGGCGTCATGCCGCTGGCCTTCTTCGCCGATCACGAGGCGGCGTTCGACGCCTGGGATCGCTGCATCGATATCAACTTCAAAGGCGTGCTCCACGGCACGCTTGCGGTGTTCGACCAGATGATGGCGCAAGGGCGCGGCCACGTGATCAACCTGTCGTCGATCTACGGCAACCACCCGGTGGTAGGCGCCGCCGTTTATGGCGCGACCAAGAGCGCGGTGAACTTCCTGTCGGAATCGCTGCGCGTCGAAGCGCGCGGCAAGATAAAGGTGACGGTGATCAAGCCTACTGGCGTGCCGGTGACGGGCCTATCGGCCACGGTGGTCAATCAGGCCGCGGGCGTCGGCATCCTCGCGCACAACATGGGCGAGTTCACCGACATGGTCATCGCCATGCAGGACGGCACCTTTCCCGCCGAGCGCCTCGATCCGGCGAACATCGACTATGCGTCGCTGGCGCCGGAGCATATCGCCGATGCCATTGTGCACGCGATCGACCAGCCGTGGGGCGTGTCGATCGCGGAAGTGACCGTGCGCGCCGCCGGCGATTATTTCATCCTCTGACGGCGGGCCGCGGCGCCGTCAGCTAAGCGCCGCCTTGAGGTCCTCGACGAGGTCGGTGCGTTCCCACGGGAACAGGTCGCCTTCGGCTTTGCGGCCGAAGTGGCCGTAGGCCGCGGTCTTGCGGTAGATCGGCTTGTTGAGGCCCAGGTGGGTGCGGATGCCGCGTGGGGTGAGGCGGCCGAGCTTCTCGATGGCCTGGATGGCCTGCTCGATCTTGTCGTCGCCGACGGTGCCGGTGCCGTGGGTGTCGACGTAAAGCGAGAGCGGCTTCGATACGCCGATCGCGTACGCGAGCTGGATCGTGCAGCGCTGCGCGAGCCCGGCGGCAACGATGTTCTTGGCGAGATAGCGGCTGATGTACGCGGCCGAGCGGTCGACCTTGGTCGGATCCTTGCCCGAGAACGCGCCACCGCCGTGCGGGGCCGCGCCGCCGTAGGTGTCGACGATGATCTTGCGGCCGGTGAGGCCGGCGTCCCCGTCGGGGCCGCCGATCTCGAAGCTGCCGGTCGGGTTGATGTGGTATTCGGTCTCATCGCTGAGCAGCTCTGCCGGGATAACGTCCGCGACCACGCGCTTGACGTAGGCGTGGAGTTCGGCCTGCTTATCACCCTCGTCGTAGCCCTTGGCGTGCTGGGTCGAGACGACGATCGCCGTCGCCGCTACCGGCTTGCTGCCTTCGTAGCGGAGCGTGACCTGGCTCTTGGAATCGGGCTCGAGGAACGGGGCCGCGCCCGAATGGCGATCGGCGGCCATGCGCTCAAGGATCTTGTGGCTGTAGTAGAGCGTCGCCGGCATCAGGTCGGGCGTGTCGTTGGCCGCATAGCCGAACATGATGCCCTGGTCGCCGGCGCCCTCGTCCTTGTTGCCGGACGCGTCGACGCCCTGCGCGATGTGCGCCGACTGGCCGTGGAGGTGGTTCTCGAAAGTCAGGGTCTCCCAATGGAAGCCGTCCTGCTCGTAGCCGATCTCCTTGACGGTGTTACGCACCACCTGCTCGATCTCGTCGAGCGCGCCGGGCGCCCACTCGCCGTTCTCGTAAATGCCCTTGCAGCGGATCTCGCCGGCTAGGACCACGAGTTGGGTCGTGGTCAGCGTCTCGCACGCGCCGCGCGCTTCCGGGTCTTTGGAGAGGAACAGGTCGACGACGGCGTCAGAGATCTGGTCGGACACTTTGTCCGGGTGGCCTTCGGACACGCTTTCGGACGTGAACAGATAGCTCTGGCGCATTCAGGTGGGTTCCCTCGAAGGTAGGATGAGACAAGAATTCGGGCGGGTTCCTAACCGGCCCGCCGGCGCAAGGCAACGGCCGCCAGCGCAAGGAAAACCATCGCCCAGAATAGCGGCAACGCGTTGCCGAGACGCGCGAAGGGTGTGGGGTCGGCCGCGGGCGGAATTACCCCGTCCATCCGGCCGCCCTGCAAGCGCGGGAAATGCTCGCGCACCACGCCGCGCGCGTCGATCACCGCGCTGATTCCGGAAGTCGTCGACCGCAGTACGGGCAAGCCTTCCTCGATCGCCCGCATGCGCGCCTGCGCGAGATGCTGGGGAGGCCCGAAGGCGCCGAACCAGCCGTCGTTCGACGGATTGAAAATGAAGTCGGGGCGATTGCCGCGCTCGACGACTTCGCCCGAGAACACGATTTCGTAGCAGATCTGAATGCCGGCTTCGCCGAGCGAGCCGAGATCGAGCGTTCGCGGGCCGGGGCCGGGAATGAAGTCGATCGTGCCGGCGACCAGGCGGCTGAGGCCGAGCGGCTCGAGCAGCGGACGCATCGGCAGGTATTCGCCGTAAGGCACCAAGTGCGCCTTGGCGTAACCGCCCAATATCTCGCCGGCACCGTCGAGCGCAGTGACCGCGTTGTAGGCACCCACCGCGCGCCCCTCGGCAATTTCGAGATCGACTGCGCCCGTTAGCAAGACACTCTCGGGACCGATGAAGCGCCCGATGCGCTCGCGCGCGAGTTGCGGGTCCTGGAAGGCGGTCGCCCTGTCGTAAAATCGCTGCGGGTATCCGGGACGAAGGTAATCGGCGAGGCCGGATTCAGGCCAGAGAACAAGCCGGCGCTCGCCGGCTTGGCGAGGCAGGCTGAGCTCCGCCAGGCGAACGAAGTTGGCTTCGTAGTAACGGGGATCGGCGATCCGATCCTGCGTCAGGTCGGGCTGGACCAGCGTGAAGCGAACCGTTCCGTCGTGCGCGGACGGCGCCGGCACGTACATCGCTACAGCGATTAAAAGCGCCACGAGGCCGGCCACGATCGGGCGACGTTCGCGCAGCAAGGCGGCGAAGGCTGCGGAAAGGAAAACCGCCAAGCCGGAGAGCGCGTAAGTTCCCATCCAAGGAGCCAGCGCGGCGAGACCAGGGCGGTCGAGAGGTCCGAGCAAGACCATCGCGAACGGGTTCCAAGCATAGCCGGTGAACACGCGGGCGCGCAGCATTTCGGAGAGCGTCCAGCAACCGGCCAAGGCCAACGCGATCGCCCAGGCGCGTCCCTTGCCGGCCAGCGCGCGCGCGCCGAGCGCGGCAAGCGCGGGGTAAATCGCCAGATAAAGCGAGAGCAGCGGCACGGCCAGCCAGCCGAGCGCCGCGGGCATTTCCGCCTGGTAGGTAAACGCGGTCGCGATCCACGCATTGCCGAACGTGAAGTGCGCGACCCCGAACACCCAGCCGAGCCAGGCGGCTCGCTTGCCGTCGGCAGTCTCGGAAATCAGGGCCGCGAATGCGGCCATGGCAGCGAGCGCCAGCGGCCAGAGGCCGAGCGGCTCGAAGCCGGTCGCAGCGACCAGGCCGAGGACCAGCGCGGCGAGCCGCGGGCGCGCGCTCAGAATATGCCAGGGGCCGGCTGTGCGTGACGACATGACCGGTCCGTGACGCGCGTCAGGCAGAGGCGCAAGCCTCAGCTGACAGCTTCGAGCGCCTCGTCCCCGGCATCATCTGCCGGACGCGAGCGGCGAGTGCGTGTTCGGGGCCGCGGAGCGTCTTCCTCGCGGGCGATCGACGGCGGCAGCACGCCAGGGTCGAAAGTGGTTTCCGCGGCTTCATCTTCCTTCGCCCCGGCATTGGCACTTGCAGCGCGCCCCCGTCCGCGACCACGCTGCCCGGAGCGCGCCTCGCCCCGGCGAGTGTCGCGAACGAATGGATTGTCCTCGGCCGTCGCTTCCTGGATCTCGTCGCCTTCGACTCCGCGCTGCCCTTCGTCCTGCTCGGCGACTTCGGATTCGTTGCGCTCGTCACGGCGACGTGGTCGCTCCTCGCGGGCGACCTCTTCGCGATCCTCTGTTTCCTCGTCGTCCGAATCGAACGACTGCTCGCGATCCTGATCCCGACGGGGTGGCCGGCCTTCTTCCTTCTGCGCGCGGCTGTCGGCTACAACGCGGAAGTAGTGATCCGCGAACTGGAGATAATACTCGGTCAGCACGCGATCGCCGTTGAGCGAAGCGTCGTGCGCGAGCTTCTTGTATTTCTCGAGCATCTGCGGGGCATTGCCGCGCGCCCGGCTGTCGATCCGGTTGCTCTGGTGTCCGCCGCCCTGGCCGCCGCGATTGCTGCCCCGGCCGCGCCGGCGATTTTGATTACGATTCTGGTTCAAAGGAAATTTCGCTTCCTTGCTTATGCCGACCTAATGGTCGCGTGACCCCCTCCACGGCGCCAATCCCACTTCCGGAGGAGCGTCGCGTGATTCTTCATCTGCGCGGTAGCCTGGCGTTTTATCGCCGATCCTCAAGCACATGATGGAGTTAAGACCCGGTGCCGGCATTCGCCTCCCCACCGCTGGCCTGACCCGAGAGGTAGTGATTCGCCGGCAATTTGCCAAGACTTATTTGTCGCTGGCTCCCGCGGCGCTACTTCCGCACGGCTCGTAGCACCAACGCACGCGGTCTTGCGCCCAGGTCATGATGGAGTTCCGACTCGAAGCCGGCCAGCGCAGCAATCGAGGCGACCGCCTCCGCCTGTGTGGCGCCGATTTCGAGCACGGCCACGCCGCCGTCGGCCAGCAAGGGCGGCAATTGGGGAACGAGGGCACGGTAATCGTCGAGGCCCTCCGGCCCGGCAAAAAGTGCCCCCGCCGGTTCCCAATCCCTGACCGCAGGCTCGATGGGAGCATCCTCCTCGACATAAGGTGGATTCGCCAGGATCAGGTCGAAGCGCCCGAGGCCCTCGGCCCAGCCCTGCGCATTCCAATCGCGCCGAAGCCATTGCACCCGCTCCGAGAGAGCGAGCCGATTCGCGTTCTGCGCCGATATTTCCAGGGCTTCGGGCGATCGGTCGATCCCGACGCCGGTCGCGCCGGCCCGTTCCGCGAGGACGGTGAGCAGCAACGCGCCTGAGCCCGAACCGCAATCGAGGACGCGCGCGAGCGTCGGCCTTGCCTCAAGCGCGGCTTCAACGGTGGTCTCGCTATCCATACGCGGAATAAGAACGCCCGGGCCGACAGCGAATTCGCGGCCGAAGAACTCCTTGCGCCCAAGGATATAGGCGACCGGCTCGTGCCTGGCGCGTCGCTCGACCAATCCGGCGAACGCGGGATGGGCCGGCCTCTCCATGTGCCGCAGCAGCAGCTCGGAGCGCGATACGCCCAGCGCGTGGGCCATCAACAGCTCGGCATCGAGGCGGCCGGTATCGGAGTTCGCCGCCAGTCGCACAGCCGCCTCGCGCAGCGCCGCGGCAACCGTCTTCATTCGCCCAACGCGGCGAGGCGTTTGGCCTGGTCCTCGGCGGTGAGCGCGTCGATCAATTCGCCGAGGCCCGGACCTTCGAGCACCTCGTCCAGCTTGTGCAGCGTCAAGCCGATGCGATGGTCCGTCACCCGACCCTGAGGGAAGTTGTAGGTGCGGATCCGCTCGGATCGATCGCCGCTGCCGACCATCGCCTTGCGCGCTTCGGCTTCCGCGCCGTGCGCCTCCTCGCGGCGCTTCTCGAACAGCCGCGCGCGCAGGACCTGCATCGCCTTGGCGCGGTTCTTGTGCTGGCTGCGCTCGTCCTGCATCGCCACCACGATCCCCGTGGGCACGTGGGTGATGCGCACGGCACTGTCGGTGGTGTTGACGTGCTGCCCGCCCGCGCCCGATGAGCGATAGATGTCGATCCGCAGGTCATTGTCGTCGATCGTCATGTCGACTTCGGTCGGCTCGGGCAGCACCGCGACCGTCGCTGCGGAGGTATGGATGCGGCCGCCGCTCTCCGTGACGGGCACACGCTGCACCCGGTGCACGCCGCTTTCGAACTTGAGCTTAGCGAACACGCCGTTGCCCGAGACATTGGCGACGATTTCCTTGAAGCCGCCGATGTCGGAAGCGTTCATGCTGATCGGCTCGACCTTCCAACCCTGCTCGGCGGCGTAGCGCTCGTACATGCGGTAGAGATCGGCGGCGAACAGGGCCGCTTCGTCGCCGCCGGTGCCAGCGCGGATTTCGAGCATGGCCGGACGCGCGTCGGCGGCGTCGCGGGGCAGCATTGCCACCTGGAGCTCGCGCTCGGCCTCCGGAAGGCGCTGGCGGAGTTCGGCCAGTTCCTCGTCGGCGAGCGCCTTCATCTCCGGATCTTCCGCCAGCGCGGCGAGCTGCGCAATCTCGGCACGCATCTCGCGCACTTCCCGTGCGGTGCGGGCCACCGGCTCGAGCTCGGCATAGTCGCGGCTGGCGGCGACGAACGCGTCGCCCTCTAGCTGACCCGAAGCGAGACGCGCCTCGAGCTCGGCGAAACGATTCTGAATCTGCGCCAGGCGCTCTTCGGGGATGGTCATCAGGCCTGTGCCTGGATCAGCGGGTGCACGATTTGGTCGATCTTCGCGGTCCAATCTTTCGGTCCGCGGAGGCTACGAACGACCTGATTGTCGTCGTGCGCGAGGCCCAGGATCACGCGCGCGTCCATCTTGACGGCCTTGTCGAACCGTTTGCGCGGTGAGCCGCTGGCGATCATGTCGGCCGAAAACCCCGCCCGGCGCAACTGGGCAAGCGTCTTTTGCGCGATCGAGAGAGCGCGATCGTCCTCGACCGCGAGCACGACGTCGAGCGCTTCGATCGCCACCTTGCCAGCGTCCAGCACCAGCATCGCCAGCCGCTCGATCCCCGCTGCCCAGCCGACGGCCGGCGTGTGCGGGCCGCCCAGCGTTTCCATCAGACCGTCATACCGCCCACCGCCCAGGACAGTCCCCTGCGCACCCAGGCGATCGGTCACGAACTCGAAGGCGGTATGGCGATAGTAGTCGAGACCGCGCACGAGAGTGGGACTGCGATGCCACGCCACGCCGGCGGAATCGAGGCCGTCACAAACCGCGATGAAGTACCGCTCCGCCTCGCCGGTCATGAAATCGTCGATACGCGGCGCCTCGTGGACCAGCGCCTGGTCGCGCGGGTCCTTGCTGTCGAGGATGCGCAGGGGGTTCTTGTGCAGCCGCTCGCGCGAGTCGTCGCTCAGGGCGTCTTCAGCCTCGCGGAAATGCTCGACCAGCGCCATTCGCCAGGCTTCGCGGCTCGGCGCATCGCCGAGCGTGTTGAGCTGCAACGTCACCCCGTCGGCGATGCCGAGCTCTTTCAGGAGCTGGTCGGCCATGGCCAGCAGCTCGACGTCAGCTTGGGGCTCGGACGCGCCGATGACTTCGGCATCGATCTGGTGAAACTGTCGGTAGCGGCCCTTCTGCGGCCGCTCGTATCGGAACAGCGGGCCGTGGGTGGCGACCTTGAGCGGCGCGTACTGCTGCCATCCCGACGTCAGGTAGGCGCGCGCGATGCCGGCGGTGAACTCGGGGCGCAGCGTGAGCGATTCCCCGCCGCGATCCTCGAACGAGTACATTTCCTTGGATACCACGTCGGTGGTCTCGCCTAGCGAGCGGGAGAACACCTCGGTCTTCTCGAACACCGGCATTTCGACGCGGCGGAAGCGGTAGAGCTTGCGCACGCGTTCGAACGTCTCGACGACGTGTGCGAAGGCTTCTGCCTCGGCGCCGAAGATGTCCTGTGTGCCGCGAATGGGCTTCGGTGTTTCGATTTTCGCCATCGCCGGCGCGCTTAGCTCCAATGCCGCCGTTCGCCTAGATGCCGGCGACGGATGTGGTTGCGGATGGAACCGGTTGCCGCCAAGGTCTGCGCATGACGATAGCCCGCTTCGCCGCTCCCCTCGCCCTCGTGCTCCTGCTGGCCACTCCGGCGTCCTCGCAAGTGGCGGAGCGTTCCGCGCCCGTCGCCACGCCGCTTCCGCCGGCTATACCGGCGGCCCGGGACGTACCGTTCCCCGGCACGATGACGCTGGACATCGATGCGACCGATCTCGTCCGCGGCGTCTATCGCGTGAAGCAGACCGTCCCGGTGCCGGCGGGCGCGAACGAGCTGGTGCTGCTGCTGCCCGAGTGGCTGCCGGGCAAGCACGCGCCGCGCGGGCAGCTCAACCTGCTCGCCGACTTGCGCTTCGAAGTCGACGGGCGGCCCGCCGAATGGACGCGCGATCCGGTCGAAGTCTATGCCTTCCGGGTGCCCGTCCCCGCCGGCGCACGCGAAGTGACCGCAAGCTTCGTCCATACCAGCCCGCTGCAATCCAGCGAGGGGCGCATCACGATGACGCCCGAAATGCTCAACCTGCAGTGGGAGGCGATGAGCCTCTATCCGGCCGGGCATTACGTGCGGCAGATCAAGGTCACGCCGACCGTGACGTTCCCCGAGGGATGGCAGGTCTTCACCGCGCTCGACGGGCAGAGCCGGGCGGGGAACCGCGTGACCTGGACGACGGTCGATTACGAGACGCTGGTCGACTCCCCCGTGTTCGCCGGCGCGCATGCGAGGGTGTGGGACCTCGGGCACACGGTGAAGCTCGACGTCGTCGCTGACGAGCCGCGCCTGCTCGACGCCAAGCCCGAGCACATCGCTACGTACGAGAAACTGGTCGACGAAGCGCTGGCGCTGTTCGGTTCGCGCCCGTTCGATCACTACGATTTTCTGCTCGCGCTGACCGAGCGGCTCGGCGGGATCGGGCTCGAGCATCATCGCTCGAGCGAGAACGACTACAAGCCGACCACCTTCATCGACTGGGACAAGATGGCTTGGGACCGCAACGTGATCCCGCACGAGTTGGTCCATAGCTGGAACGGGAAATACCGCCGCCCCGAGGGCCTCTGGACGCCCGACTACCGCCAGCCGATGCGAGACAACCTGCTGTGGGTCTACGAAGGACAAACGCAGTTCTGGGGCTGGGTGCTCTCGGGCCGGTCAGGCGTGCAGCCGAAAGACATCGTGCTGGGCGCGCTGGCCAATTCCGCCGGCTATTATTCCGAGCAGGCCGGCCGCGCCTGGCGATCGGTCGAGGACACCACACACGATCCGATCGTCAACGCCCGGCGCCCCCTGCCCTTCTCATCGCTCAATCGCAGCGAGGACTACTACAGCGAGGGCATGCTGGTGTGGCTCGAAGCCGACCAGATCATCCGCGAAGGCACGCGGGGGCGGCGCGGGCTCGACGATTTCGCGCGCGCGTTCTTCGGCGGTGAGGACGGCGATTGGGGGCAGGTGACGTACGACTTCGACGATGTCGTCGCCGCGCTCAACGCGGTCCATCCGTACGATTGGGCACAGTTCCTGCGCACGCGCTTCCAGACGCCGGGGCAGCCAGCTCCGCTAGCGGGACTGGAGAGGGCTGGATACCGCCTGGTCTGGAAGGAGGAGCCGAATCCTTATGAAGCGGGGCGGATGAGCGGCAACAGCTATCTCAACCTTCAGAACTCGCTCGGTGTGAACCTGGCCAGCGACGGGCGGGTGACCACGACGTTGTGGGATAGCCCTGCCTTCAACGCCGGGATCGTCAACGGCGCGCAGATCGTCGCGGTCAACGGAGAGAGCTACAGCGCGGACCGCATCAAGCGCGCTATCACCGCGGCCAAGGGCGGGACAGAGCCGATGGTGTTGCTGGTCAAGCGCGGCGACCGCTATCTTGAGGTGCCGGTGACGTACAGCGGCGGGCTGCGGTATCCGTGGATCGAGCGCGTCGGCGATCGCGAGACGGGCCTCGACCGGCTGCTGGAAGCGCGGACGAGAGGTTAGAACCTCCCCGCTGGCGGGAAGGGGGACCGCCGCCGAAGGCGGTGGTGGAGGGGGTTCTCGGCAGACGCTGCGTTTGGCGGGCTGCCCCCTCCGTCATTCGCTTCGCGAATGCCACCTCCCCGCTAGCGGGGAGGATCGAAGTTCACTCCGCCGCTTCGAGGAACCGCTCGTCGATGTCGACGTCGGCCTGCCAGGACTTGAGATCGGGCAGCACCTTCTCGGCGAACAGGTGCATGTTCTTGCGCGCCTCGTCTTGCGGCATGCCGCCGTAATAGACGTGCGGGAAGAAGCCCTGCGGCTTGTAGAAATCCTTAAGCTCCCACATTCGCTCGAGGATCATCTGCGGCGTGCCAGTGACCGCACCCTTGGCGAATTCCTCGACGTAAGGCTCGATCGCTTCGGGGGCGAGGACCATGTTCTCGTAGTGCTCGTATCCCTTGATGTGGGGGAACTTGCCCGGCGTATCGAGGTGATAGTTGCGGATTGCCGCGCGCATGGTGTTGGCGAGGTACTTGCGGCCCTGGATCTCGGCGTATTCGGCGCTTTCGTCGACGTAGTAGTTCCCGCCGAGCATCGGAGGCGGCGGCTGCGTGCCGGGGCCGTTCACCTCCTGCCAGACCGCCGTGTACTTGTCGGGCGGAACGTCCTTGCCGCGCTGCGGCAGCATCAGGATCATATTACCGCAACCCAGGCGCGCGGCGGTGTACATCGAGTTGCCCGAGAGGCTGCCGCAGAACTTGCGTCCCTCGAAGCTCTTGATTGGGCCGGGACGCAGCTCGCTCTTGGGGATGTGGGCGTAAATGCCCTTGCCCTCGATGACGCCGCTTTCGAGCGCCGGTATCAGCACTTCGAGCAGGTCGTTGTACATCTGCCGGCTGTGGTTCATGTCGATTCCGAGCCCGGCGAACTCGTGCTGCGCCAGGCCGCCACCGAAGCCGAGGATGGCGCGGCTGTTCGAGAGGATGTCGAGATTGACGATCCGCTCCGCCAGCCGGACCGGGTGATGCCAAGGGGCGATGATGCATTGCGTGCCGAGCTTCACATGCTTCGTCCGCGCCGCGATGTAGGTGAGGAGCTGCACCGGATCGTTCGACATCGAGTAGTCGGAGAAGTGGTGCTCGGTGATCCACACCGAATCGAAGCCGAGTTCCTCCGCGAGCACGAGGTTCTCGATCTCCTCGCGCACAAAGCGCGCGTCGTCGTACGTCTTGCCGCGCTGGTGCGCGAATCCGGTGGCCAAGCCTACATGCATGGGTTGCATCCTCTCGCGACGGGCCGGGTTCGTCCGGCTCCATTCGCCGGGATGATGCCGCATGCGGCAGGGCGGGGCAATTCGACTCTCGCCAAGCCGCGGGTCATGCGTTAGGCGCGCCGAAAAAATTGGGAGGGGTGCCCTTTCCAGTCCAACGGAAGCGAGCATCCATGCGCATCGAGAACATCCCCGTCGGGGACAACCCGCCCGAGAGCCTCAACGTGATCATCGAGGTTCCGACCGGTGGCGAGCCGGTGAAGTACGAGTTCGACAAGGCGAGCGGCGCGCTGTTCGTCGACCGCATCCTGCACACGCCGATGCGTTACCCGGCGAACTACGGCTTCGTGCCGCACACGCTGTCGCCCGACGGCGACCCGCTCGACGCGCTGGTGATCGCGCGCAGCCCGTTCGTGCCCGGCTGCGTGGTGCGCGCCCGCCCGATCGGCGTGCTCAACCTAGAGGACGAGCATGGCGGAGACGAGAAGCTGATCTGCGTCCCGGTCGACACCACGTTCCCGTATTATTCGGACGTCGGCGAACGGCAGGACCTGCCTTCGATCGTGCTGCAGCAGATCGAGCACTTCTTCACCCACTACAAGGATCTCGAAGCCGAGAAGTGGGTCCGTGTCGGCAAGTGGGGCGACGCTGCCGAAGCGCGCAAGGCAGTGATCGAAGCGATCGAACGGTATCGCGCCGCGAACTGATCAGGCGGCGGCGACCGTCATCGCGTCGACCCGCAACGTCGGCGCGTTGATCGCGCGCCACGTTTCGAGATCGTTCGCCGCGCGCAGCCCGGCGAACATGTCGATCAGGTTGCCGGCGATGGTGAAGCCCGCCACCGGTCCTTCGATCCGCCCGTTCACGATGCGGCGGCCCGCTGCGCCGCGGCTGTAATCGCCGGTCACGCCGTTGACTCCCTGCCCTATCAGGTAATCGACCAGCACCCCTTCGCGGATGTCGGCGATGAGATCGGCGACGCTTTCCTCCCCGGCGAGAAGATCGACGTTGCTCGGCGATATGCCCGGCGCTCCGGAGGAGCCGTGCGAGGCGTGTCCCGTGAGTGGGAGTCCGAGCTGCGCCGCCGAAGCAACATTTGTCAGCCAGCCAGCTAGGCGCCCCGCTTCGACCAGGGCACGGGGCGCGCAAGCCACGCC
>JAEZCZ010000135.1 GCA_023433305.1 Pseudomonadota bacterium
ATATCGTATCGAAGCGCGCTCCCGCAAGATGCGCGCGCCACTTCAACGGTTAACGCGCCCGAACGTGGCGGGCAAAACGCAGTCGGGCCCGGAAGCTTTCGCCCCCCCGCCCCAACGGGCCGCCAAAGGGAGAGGAGAGCTTGGCGGATGGGAGACTGGTTCGCTCAGGCGACCTTGGCGAGCTTCTCGGTCGCGACTTCGACGCGGCCGGTCAGCGGCGCGAACGCCTCGTTGGCGAGCTTGAGGAAGGCCTCGGTGTTCTTCGAGCTGGTCGCGACGAGAGCGTCGAAGTTGCGGCGCGCGATCTTGCCCTGAAGCTGGAACAGCTCGGTCGGGCTCTTCACGGCGGCGAGTTCCTTCACGTCGGCGGTCGCGGTCTCGTAAGCCGACTTGGCTTCCTCGACGTAGCTCTTGCCGAGCGACTGCGCGCCGGCGGCGAAGATCTTGCCGCTCTCGACGAGCGCTTCGACGTTGCCCTTGGTGAACTCGGTCATCTCGGCGGCGACTTCGGCGCCCTTCTCGTAGGCGGCCTTGGTGCGGGCCTGGAACTCACCGACCGCATCGGCGATCGGCTTGCTGAAATCGTTGGTCTTGGCGGTTGCCATGATCTTGTCCTTCAATTCGGAAACGGTGGGGGTCACTGCGAACTTGGGCGCGGCCGGGGCGCGGCTCGAAGCCGGCCTTGTTCCTGGCGTTGCCTTCTGCTTGGCGACCGCCTTCTTGGGAGCGGCCTTCCGGATCTTCTTGATCGGCGAAGCGGGCTTGCGTGCCTCCGCCTGCACGGCAACGGGAGTCTGGACCGGAGCCGGAGCCTCAGGAGCCTTGTCCGGGACCGGTTTCACTTCGGCCGCCGCCTCGGCATAAGCCTTCTCGGCGCTTTCGAAGCCCTTGCCTGACGAATCGGCCATTCGAGTCCTCGCTTCGCTGTCCGCGACTTTGCTGCAACGCACAAATAGGTGCAGTGCAGCGCGCAGTCAAGGAATTTGTGCAGTGCACAAGAGGGCGCGACCTCGTTCGATCTGTCATCTTTCACGCCACACTCCCTTAGGGAAAAAAATCGCCGTTCAAGAATCGCGCGTGGGATCACCATCGGCACGGGCGTGTGGGAAGCGCAGGAAGCTCCCCAACCCAAGGATTTCCGCGCTATTCCGACCGAACCGGCGGCCTCGATGGCCGGTGCATCGGCTCGGCCAAAGCGACCCCCGAGGGCAAGCGCGTGTCATCTTCCGAATCGGCGATTTCGTTGTCCGGGAGGTCGCGGGCGAGGCTGGATCCTGCGAGCGGCGATGATCGAGATGGCTGGACATCCGGCAGGGTAAAGCGGATTCCGCCGAAATAGGAAAGTTCTTTCTTTGTTCCCGCCCCCGCCGGCGGCGATGCCGCCTCTAGCGCATCGCCACGTATGTTCCGGGAGCATCGGCCAATATCTTGTCGCCGCGGCCGCCAGGCACGCGCTTGCCGGTGGCAGGCACGGTGCGCGGCGCCCGGGCCCGCAGCCACTCCAGCCAATCGGTCCACCAACTTCCGGGGTGTTCGCTGGCGCCTTCGAGAAAGGCTTCGAGCGAACTCCCTGGCTCCCCGGTCCAATATTGATACTTGTTTGCGGCCGGCGGGTTGACCACGCCGGCGATGTGCCCGCTGCCCGCCAGCACGAAGCGAACGGGGCCCTTGAGGTGCGAGAGCATGCGGAACACGCTCCGGGCAGGGGCGATGTGGTCCTCGCGGCCCGCCTGGACGTAGGCGGGCGTTTCGATCAGGCGAAGGTCGATCGGGGTCCCGTCCGCCTCGAGCGCGTCGGGCTCGACCAAGCGGTTGTCGCGGTAGCAGTCGCGCAGGTATGCTTCGTGCCACTTGGCCGGCAGGTTGGTGACGTCGCCGTTCCAGTGGAGCAGGTCGAACGCCGGGTATTCCTCGCCGAGCAGGTAGTGGTTGACCACCGTATTCCAGATCAGGTCCGTGCCGCGCAGCAGGTTGAAGGTCGCGGCCATGTAGCGTCCGTCGAGATAGCCGCCCTGACTGGCCTGGCGCACCAGCTCGAGCTGCGCATCGTCCACGAACAGCTTGAGATCGCCCGCGAACTCAAAATCGACTTGCGCGGTGAGGAACGTCGCGCTCGCGACCTTGTCCGCTTCTCCCCGCCGCGCCTGGATCGCCAGCGTCGCGGCGAGCGTGGTGCCGGCGACGCAGTAACCGATCGCGTGGACCGAGGGCACGCCGAGCCGATCGCGCACCACGTCGATCGCCTCGATCTGCGCGCGGATGTAATCGTCCCACGTGACGTCGACGAGGCTCTCGTCGGCCGAACGCCATGAGACCATGAACACCGTCACGCCCTGGTCGACCGCCCATTTCACGAAGCTTTTCCGGGGGTTGAGATCGAGAATGTAGAAGCGGTTGATCCACGGCGGGAAGATCACCAGCGGCGTCGCCAGCACGGACTCGGTGGTGGGCGCATACTGGATGAGCTCGAACAGCGGCGTGCGGTGCACGACCTTGCCGGGCGTGGCGGCGATGTTCTCGCCGAGCCGGAATTGGCTGTCGTCGGTATGGGTGAGCTGGCCCTTCTCGAGGTCGCGCGCCAGCCGCTCCATGCCCAACGCGAGGTTCGCGCCCTGGGTCTCGATCGTGCGCTCGAGCACGATAGGGTTGGTGAGCGGGAAGTTGGCCGGGCTCATCGCGTCGAGCACGCTCCTGGTGGCGAAGCGGAGCTGCTCGCGTTCCTGCCCGTCGAGACCTTCGACCGCGTCGACCGCCTCGAGGATCCGCTCGGCAAGCAAGAGGTAGGTCTGGTGGATCAGCGCGAACACCGGCTGCTCGCGCCAGGCGGCGTCGGCGAAGCGCTTGTCCTGGCGCGGCAGGTGGACTTCGGGACCGTCGGGATCGGCGCGCGCGCCAATGCCGTATTGGGCGAGGACATTCTCCCACAGGGCCATGCCTTCTTCGACCAGCTTGGCCTGACGCGCCGGATCGAGCCAAGGCGCCTGCTGGTACCAGCCCTGCATCATGCCCATCCACTGCGCCGGATCGGCGAAGAGCGGCACCGGCATTTCGGGAAGCGCCTGCTGCTGGTGGAAATCGAGCCACATCCGCTGCAGCTTGAGCGCCGCCTCGCCCCAATCGCCGGCCGCGTCACCGGCCCCAACGGCCTGGAAATTCGCCACCGCCTGACGCGCGGCCTCCCCCTGGATGCGCAACATCTCGGCAAAGAGGTCGGCAGCGGGCGGCGAAGCGTCGGTCTGGCTCATCGCGCACAAGCATACGCGCGATTGTTGCAATTGGGAGAGCCTGCGCGAGGCGGCGAGCACGGAAATACATCGCGCAATTGCGCTTGGGCGCCGATTCCGTCACAGAAGTTGCGCCGCGAACGGTCGCGGCGAACCACAATTCCAACGGAACACGAGGTCATGGATACCGATTTCTACCGCATCAAGCGCCTGCCGCCCTATGTCATCGCCGAAGTCAACGCGATGCGGGCAGCAGCACGCGCAAGCGGCAGAGACATCATCGACCTCGGCATGGGCAACCCGGACCTGCCGCCGCCCCAGCACGTGATCGACAAGCTGTGCGAAGTGGCCCGCGACCCGGACGCGCATGGCTATTCGCAGTCAAAGGGCATTCCCGGCCTGCGCAAGGCCCAGGCCAACTACTACCAGCGCCGCTGGGGCGTCGAGCTCGATCCCGAGAGCGAAGTCGTGGTCACGCTCGGCTCGAAGGAAGGGCTCGCCAGCCTCGCCACCGCAATCACCGCGCCGGGCGACACGATCCTGGCCCCCAACCCGAGCTACCCGATCCACACCTTCGGATTCATCATCGCCGGGGCATCGATCCGTTCGGTCCCGACAACGCCGGACGAGCGCTATTGGGAATCGCTCGACAAGGCGATGAACTTCACCGCCCCGCGTCCGACGGTGCTGGTGGTGAACTACCCGTCGAACCCGACCGCCGAAGTGGTGGACCTGGCGTTTTACCAGCGGCTGGTCGACTGGGCGAAGGAGAACAAGGTCTGGGTCCTGTCCGACCTCGCCTATTCCGAGCTCTACTACAACGGCAAGCCGACTCCCTCGATCCTCCAGGCCAAGGGCGCCAAGGACGTGGCGGTGGAGTTCACCTCGCTGAGCAAGACGTTCTCGATGGCGGGCTGGCGGATCGGCTTCGCAGTCGGCAACAAGACGCTGATCGCCGCGCTGACGCGGGTGAAGAGCTACATCGATTACGGCGCGTTCACGCCGCTCCAGGCCGCCGCCTGCGCCGCGCTCAACGGGCCGCAGGACATCGTCGACCAGAACCGCGAGCTCTATCACAAGCGCCGCGACGTTCTGGTCGACGCGTTCGGCCGCGCCGGGTGGGACATCCCCGCCCCGCCCGCGTCGATGTTCGCGTGGGCCCCGCTGCCTCCGGCGCTGAAGGACATGGGCAGCCTGGAGTTTTCCAAGCAGCTGCTGACCCATGCCGAAGTCGCGGGCGCGCCGGGCGTCGGCTATGGCGAGGACGGCGAAGGCTATGTGCGCATCGCGCTGGTCGAGAACGAGCAGCGACTTCGCCAGGCGGCGCGCAACGTGAAGCGTTACCTGCAGAGCATGGGAGTGAACAGCTCGGCCGCGTGACGGCCGGCGAACGGCCGGGCGGAGGTCCAGACTTCCGCCCGGTCCGTCGAGCAACGGTTTGTCGCGGGCCGATTTCCTGTTACGCGACGCAACAGAGAGCACGCTGCCGATCGGCCGGAGAGTCGACGGCAGCCCCGTTTGAGAGGACGGCATCGAATGGCGAATGGGGTCGCGAGCACGCCCGCGCATGGGCACGGCGGTACGCTCGACGTAGCGAAGTTCCTTCACGGGCTGCCGTTCACGCGCTTCCACATCCAGTTGCTGGTGATCTGCTCGCTGGTCACGTTCTTCGACGGGCTGGACTTCTCGCTGATCGCCTACACCCTGCCCTACCTGCGCGAGGGCATGGACCTGAGCGACGCGATGACCGGCTATGTCAGCTCGGCGGCGTTCGTCGGGCAGATGATCGGCTCGCTGGTCGGATCCTACATCGCCGACATCGTCGGCCGGCGTCCGGTGATCATCTGGTGCACGATCCTGAGCGCGTTGCTGACGTTCGTGACCGGCTTCGCCAACACGCCCGAGATGCTGATCGTGCTGCGCCTGATCGGCGGGCTGGCGATCGGCGGCCTGCTGGCGCCGGCGTGGTCGATCAACATCGAGTCGATGCCGGCGGGCAAGAAGGCGCTGTCGGTGACGATCATCATGCTGGGGTTCAGCGCCGGCGCCGCGATGGCGGGGCAGGTGACCAACTTCATCGCGCCTTACTATGGCTGGGAAGGGGTGTTCTTCTTCTGCGGCGCGGCGACCGGCGTGCTCGCCTTCGCGCTGCTGTTCACGATGCCCGAATCGGCCCGCTGGATGGTCGCCAAGGGCAAGCCTGCCTCCGAGGTCATCCCGGTGTTGAGCCGGTTCGAGCCGGGCCTGGCGAACATCGGCTATACCGAAGTGGTGCTGTCGGACGAGCGCAGGGACAGCAAGCGCCAGGACCCGCTCGCCAAGCTCATGGAACTTTTCCGCGGCACGCTGGCCTTCATCACGCCGCTGATCTGGGTGACCTACTTCTGCTCTTCCTTCGCGATCTACCTGAAGGCCAGCTTCGGGGTGCTGTTCCTCGAGGAGCTGGGCATCGAACGCACCATGGCCGCCAACCTCGGCTCGATCGGGGGCATTCTGGGGGCGATCGGCGGCGTGCTGCTGCTGTGGCTGACCGAGAAGCGCGGACCGGCCTGGATCGCGATCGCTCCGCTGCTCGGCATACCGCTCGCGCTGTGGATCGGATCGGGCTGGTTGCTCGGTGGGCCGCTGTTCATTCCGGTGATCCTGCTCGGCTCGATCATGATCGGGACGGGCCACGCGGCGGTGATCTCGATCACCAGCGTCTATTACCCGAGCGCGGTGCGTGCGACGGGCGGCGGCTGGGCGAGCTTCATGGCGAAATTCGCCGCGGTGGCCGCGCCGATCCTCGGCGGGTACTACTTCCTTGCCGACAAGAATGCCGTGCTCGACGGATACCTGTTCACCGGCCTGTGCCTGGCGGGCGTGGTGATCGGGTTGCTGGCGCTGTCGGTCTTCGCCAAGCGCCTCGTGGCCGAGCAGGCGGCAGAGCCGAGCGGCGAGCCCGCGGCCGCGGGGGCGTGATGGTTCGATGCCCGTTGCGCGCCGGCGCCCCCTAGGCTAGGGGCGCGCCTCCGGCCCGATGGCGGAGTGGTTACGCAGAGGACTGCAAATCCTTGCACGCCGGTTCGATTCCGGCTCGGGCCTCCACCTTTTCAAGAATTTCGCCTTATTTGAGGCGTTTATGCGGATTTAATGTCTAACCCATCCGGAAGGTTAGACATTAGACCCTCCGATTCCCACCGATTGAGCGCATCCATGGCAGTCTTCGCCATCATGTCCTCGCGCTCCTCAGGCGGCGAATTTTCCCACTCGGACAACTGCTCGATAGCCTGACGAGCCAGTCGCGCCTGGTTCGCCGCGCGCGTATAGAGTTCGATCTCGTCGTCACGGACATGGCCCGACACGCTCTTCATCGTTTTGTTCGGCATTTCGAGCTCAGCCATCCGGCGCAGCGTCGCCTTGCGTAACCCGTGCGCGGTACAGTGCGGCAGCTTGGCTTCGTCGCACCACTGGCGAAACTTGTTGCCGAAGCCCTTCCTTGAAAAGGGGCGGCCGTGCGCGTTCACGATGAAGCACATATTGCCTCGACTGGGCGGCATGGCGACGATCGCTTCGAGCAACTGCGGTGCGATGGGCAGCTTTAGCACCGCCCCCGTCTTGCTCTGCGTAATTTCGAACCTGCCATCGCGGATGTGCTGGCGGCCGAGATGCATCGTGTCGACACCGCGCTGATCGGTCCAGAGGATGATTTCCAGCGCCAGCCGGGCCATCGTGCCAAGGGAGTGACGTTGGCGATACGTAGTGATTTCCGCTTCCGTCCAGCTATGGAACCCTTTGCTACGCTCGCCAGGAGCAGCGTTGACTCGCGCGACATCCTCCATGGGCGATTTCTCGATCATCCCCAACTTTGAGGCGAAGGCAAACAAACGAACGAGTTCCTTTCGCAGCTTACGTGCCGCTTCAATGCCACCCTCATGGCGACCAGTTTTGGCATTGATGGACTTCACGCGACGCTTGGCGATGATAGCTTCGATGTGATCAAACCGGATGTCCTTGACCGGCCGAGCCTCTCGGCCGTTGAAGAAGCCGCGGTCGAGCACGGAGCGAATCTTTTCTTGCGTAGTCGCGGTTGGTCCGAGCCGTGACGGCAGCGCATAATACCTGCGCCTCAGATCGCCCACGGAGCCCGGCAAGGCCCCACCCGATGCAGCCTGATGTGGGACCGCATTTGCAGTCTCGGGGGTATTGAACTTGCGATATTCCTCGCGGAACTCCTCGGTTCCAAGCGGCGCGGTAAAGTAGCCTCCCGCATAGCCCGCGCGCCGGAAACGCAGATGTTCTTTGCCATGACGGTCGCGAAAACTGCTGACATATCGAGGAAGGAAGCGGTTGCTCCGCAGCCGACGCTTGGTCATGGCGCTAGCTCCACGTCCCAAACGTTTGGAGACGGGGGGCGGTCTGAAGGCTCGCTCCGGATCACGATCTTGTTGCCTTCGATTTCTACGACGGCCACCCGAAGTCCAGCCCTCTCGGCCCCGCGAAGCGCGCGGGTGAGATCGGATTGATTAAATGTGTGAGCGCGCCGAGACATTTTACAAACCGCTCGTCATGCGGCGTCTGAAACCGAGGACGAATTACCGCCCTCGGTTTGCTCACTCACATTAATGGGCGAGACGGCCTCAAGCTGCGCCGCCAGATCACCCGATCCCGCTACGGCCTGACTTGCCGTCATGAATAGTAGCGGCGTCAGCACGCGCTGAACGCGGAAGCTCTCGGGCTTGAAGCCGTCAGGCCCGGCCCCGTAGCCGCAAATATCGAGGCCGCTTGCGCGCCCAGCCGCAATGAGCCGTACGATGGCGGCTTTCGTAGGATAGCTCGATGAACCCGAGCTCGCGAGCGCGCCGCGGTGTCCATGCTGAGCGGTCAATTCTCTAATCACATCCACTTTCCTCTTGGTCTGATTCCAAGAAGTAAAATCCGCTTCCTTCGTCAGTTCACGCAGGCGCCCGACAGCCTGCTCTATCTCGAGAAGCAGGGCTGCGAGGGCATCGTTGAGGTCGGGAGACACCTGATGGCCCCCGGTTGAGACAAGCTCGGCCGCACGGTTGGCGGAGCTTTCGTAGGCCAGGTTCGATGTGTGCTTAGTCATGTGCGGGCTTGTGCCCGAGGCGCAGAGGCCGATTCGGTGCCCATCACCAGCTTTGCGGCGGCGTAGATGGCCGCCCCTCTTCGCCAAAGAAGCCGTACCGCGGGCGAACCCGGCTGTAGAGTTTCAAAAGCTAACTAAGTGTTATTCGTGCCTCGACATTGTAAGCAACTTGAGGCGCTGTGCGATCGCCTCGGTTCTCAAGAACCTTTCGCGGCGGGGCCGGAGCACCTCTTCACCGGAGCCCTGATTCTCGAGAAAGAAGACAACGGTTCTCGCCCGCTCTTCCTCGAAGATGTCGCGCAAAGACTCGGCTTCTGAGGCTGTGAGATCCAGCGTAAGCTCTGCCTTCCTAATCAAAATTCCGTCTCCTTTGTTGTGCGCTCGCATCGCGCACGTCGACATTGCAAGACGGACGGGTCGTGATTCGGTGTGCTGGACAAAGAAAGGAATGGCGGCGGAGAGCACGCTCCGCCGCCAAGCTAGGATGCGTTATTGGCGCAGGCGCCAAGCGATCGTACCCCAGGCGTGTAGATGCACAGCGTCACTTTCAGCCGTCGGCCGCTTCCGATGCTGTCGCAGGTAATCGTTCGCCGTCGCGGTGAACGGGTGCGAAAAGACCTCAAGCGAGTTACGCGGCCCCATACGATCAATTTGATGGGCCCAGATCTCGGCGAACGTGAATGGCACTCCTCTTAGCTCCTCTGCCTGCTCGCGGGTGGTAGCTTCCACTGTCTGACCCGACGGAAGCGAAACGCGCAGTAAACTCGTCGGCAGGTGCATCGGATCTTTGACGATCATGCAGCGCAGTACGAAGAACAATTGGCGCGCATCCATGCCATTGTGCCTGTGAATGCGCAGTTGCGTGGCGACCGCGCCCTGACGAGCGAGCCGAACAGCCCGTTCGAGAAAATCCAGCGCATCGTCTGCATCGCCGGTTTTCGACTGAGCGATTCCACCAGCCCATGCCACCGCGCGTTCACAAGCCAGCCAAAGCCGTGCCAGGGGATGCAAGCCGTGACGGTTGCATGCACGCTGCCCCCGGAGGGACCGCGAGTGCTGGATTGCGTCGAGTTCAGACCGCAGCTTCCGGAGTTGCGCGCGAGCCTGGTCCATCCGCCGGCGAAGATGGTTCTCCAGTTCGCAACCATGCTCGGCTCGCCAGAGCGCGAGCAGAATCTTGGCAGTCGGCTCGAGACCATGATCTCGAAATGGCTTTGCCTCGCTCTCGTTCGCTTCACGACCGAAATGGCGAACCCGCATCGAGGGCCAATTGATCGAAAGCGTTGATCCTCCCAAAGACAGAGTGGAGCGACCGGCCGTTCCGCTTGGAGTGTGAGCAAAGGAAGGCAAGGGCTCGCCCTTCTCGCCGTAATACAGCCTCGCTGCCTCCTCGAATAACGCGAGCTCGTTCGAAATGATTGTGGCAATCCCCCCTTGCTTGGGGGGCTGGCTGCCGTGCCAACCATCGAGAAGGGGAAGACCGGTCGGGCGAAAAAGCCGCACGTGCGCAGCTGCAGCTTCCAACTGCAAGTCGTTCGCAATCCACAAGCGAGCAACTTGCTCGACGATCCGCAAGATGTCGTCGCAAGCCCAGCCAATTCCGGGATAACCGCAATTGGGAACACGTGCGATGGCTGAGCCGAGCCGACCTTCTAACAGGTCGGTGACGAATGCCGGGTCGCAGGCGTTGAATTCGACGAGCGCGTCAACCGTGTCATCGAGATCGACAATGCCCAGCCGGTCGGCGATGCAGTTACGCGCCACCGGATCGCCCTGCCGCAATATCCGTCGTTCCGCCCAACGAAGCAGTGGCTTCTCGGCGCGTGGAAGGTGCGATGCGTTATAGATTCGACGCTGGCTCTCGAGAACTCGCTTGTCGAACGCGGTAAGGCTGTCGTCATCGTAAAGACGCGAACTGATATCGAGCGCGTTCAATTCGCCGCTCTCGAATTCGTCAACTTGACTGTCGAGCGTGCGGGAAAATTGATCCCCAAGGCCAAGCGGCAAATTGGTCGCGGAATGCAGAAACCAAGTCTTCATAAAACCCCCCAGGATTGATTGGTCGGAGAGACCGATGCCCAATAGGATTGGCCCCTAAGCTGGCTTCCGCAACCATTTTTGTTCTTGTTATGTCTGATATTGCGCTTGAAATGATGAGGAAAATGTTCTACCCGCGCGCTAGAACGCAGGCTGGAGGCTTTATAGGCTCGGATCGCGGAGCGCTTCGATCGCGCTGGCCAATTCCGCAGCGATCTTTTTTTCGAGATCCTGCAGCTCGCGGTCGATCTCAGACAGTTTCTGGACAAGCTCGAGCGGTGTTTCGCCCCTGTCGAGGGCCGCGCTGACATCCGCTTGAGCGTTTCTGAATAGGCTGGCGAGTTTCCCGTGCTCGTTCTCGAGCGCCTCGAGCCGAGCCGAGATCGCGGTCAGCCCGATGGTGTGCGCTTCGAATATGGCCGCGCTGTCGGGCTCCGACATAGCCTCAATCACGTCGCGTCTCCAAAGCCTGCTGCGGGCAATGTTGGCATGGGCGGTCGCCCGCGGAAACGCGGATTCCCACCAAGGGCCTTGATCCAATCGAACGCTTCCCCGCGGTCCCGCAGGTTGGGGTCGCCGAGTTCCAACGTGCGAGATAGCTCTCGCAACAAATGCTGCTGGCGAGCGGTAATCGTTTCCTTGCGCCAGCGTTGCGCCGGGTCCTGCCCCTTTTTCGTCAATAGAAAGTTGACCGTCTCTTCGACGTAGAGGTTGCGCAACCAGACGCAACGCGACCATACGCCCCAAGCTCGAATCTCCCGCCCGGATTCAGAAGCAAAAAGTAATCCGAGCAGCTCACTCAAGCTTCGGCCAGGATTTGCCAGGGCCACTCGCACAAGCAGGAGCAGCCCGAACGCGCCGAGGTGGTCCAGGCCGGCAAGAGCGACATCGTCGAGCAGGTGGCCGCCGTAAGGTTCGAGCGCCGCGCCTACGCGATAGCACCCTCGATCCCGCTCGCTATGCGCGGCGCGGCGATGGAGGTAGGTCTCCGCTTCTCGCACGAGTTCGTCCAACGTCTGCATTCGTGCGATCGTCGATGCACGTTCATGTCGAAGATCGTCCAGCAGTCTGGATGCAAGGCTACTAAGGTCGCCTGGTCGGACCGATGGTGCGAGTGCATGTGCCATAGAGCTTGCATGGCTCAGGCGCTACCGACGATTCGGTGCCCTTGATGGTCAGAGCTGCCACAGCACTTACTTGATCCCGGGAAGGCTAACGCCGCTGACTAGGTCCGGATCGGTGATTTGCAGTTGCGTGGCGGTTGGCCCTTGAGGGTCTCAAGGATCTGTCCGCGCTCGCGGGTCGGGGAGAAGATTCGAGGAGCGTCCGCTACAACGGTTCATCGACCTGATGTCTGAAATGGGCGCCTTGCTGACCGGCAGCTTGTGACAGAACCGGTATTACGGCTCCTGGCCGGTTGCCGACCGTCTCCTCTCGGCTCGGAGATCGACCAAAGCGGCCGTACCCGGATCGGCGTGGACATTCGCCGGCGATCGTAAAGCGGCTCGGCTGATTACGAAATCGAACTGGCCGCTTGGCCCGAAGCGCCGCTGGCACGGTGCTGGGTCGGTCGAGCCCTTTCGGGTCGCTCCCACCGCCACCGTGGTTCCGACGGCTGCCCCGCTCGCCTTCGAAGTTGCACATTGTGGGGGGGTGCCCCATTCAGCTCTCAATGCTGTCGCAAAAGACCCGCTACACGATCCGCGCCATGCAACATCTTGCCGATCGTTACGGCGAGGGGCCGGTTCAGCTGAGCGAGATCGCCGAGCGCCAGAGAATCCCCGCCAATTTTCTGACCGTGATCCTCTCAGAACTGAGCCGCCACGGAATAGTCGCCTCCATGCGCGGCAAGGACGGTGGTTATTGGCTCGCGCTTTCTCCCATAGACATCACATACGGCGACCTCATCCGGCTAACGCGCGGCTCGCTGGCGCTTGTCCCGTGCGCCAGCCGATTCGCTCATGAGACATGCAACAATTGCCTCGAAGAAGGTGAATGCCGCACCCGGGCAATCATGCTGAAGGTACGGGACCAGACTGCCGAGATTTTGGATTCAATCCGGCTGTCTGACCGGATTGAGCCCGTGCCCCCGCTTGCCGGGGACGACGAAGATTTACTTGAATCGCCTCAGGGTTAATTTCGGCACGGTCGGTCGCAATCCTATTGTCAACTCATTTACTTGAGAATAGGAAAGCTGTGCGATTTGATCGCGTAGCCGGAGACGGACCGATGCCTACCCAGACACCTGCCGATCTGCCCGAACATCTTCACCTCGTTGCCGAGGCGCTCGCGCGCTTACGCTACGGCGTGATCCAGCTGACAGTCCACGACGGGAAGCTGATGCAAGTCGATGTGACCGAACGCCGCCGCTTCGCCTGAGCACGGCACCAACTCACCACCAAGATCCAGACCGGACCGCCGGATGCATCTCCACACTTTCAAAAGCGAGAGATCATGCATCCCAAGTCCATCCGGGGCCTGCTGGCCCTGACCGCCCTCACGGCGCCTGCAATTGCCTTTGCGCAGGCCGCCGACGACCTGGCGGTGCCGCCCGGAACCCCGCCCGTCGAACTGGCCGAGGCGGAGAACGTACCCGAAAACGTGATCATCATCACCGCACGCCGCCGACAGGAGGCTGCACAGGACGTGCCGCTCGCGATCGCCACGCTGGCCGGGCGGACGATTAACGAAACCGGATCGTTCAACGTCCAGAAACTGCAGCAACTCGCCCCAACGCTGCAGGTCTACTCCTCAAACCCGCGTAACACAGCGGTCAATATTCGCGGCATCGGCGTACCATTCGGCCTGACCAACGACGGGTTCGAGCAGGGCGTCGGCATCTATGTGGACGACGTCTATTACGCGCGCGTCGCCTCGGCGGTCTTCGACTTCCTCGACGTCGAGCAGATCGAGGTGCTGCGCGGGCCGCAGGGCACGCTCTATGGCAAGAACACCACCGCCGGCGCGATCAATATCCGTACCCACCAGCCGACCTTCGACTTCGAAGGCAGCGCGGAACTATCGCTGGGCAACTACAATCTCACGCAGGCCAAGGCGGCCGTTTCCGGTCCCTTGTCGGACAGCGTCGCCGCGCGCCTGGCCGTCTCCGCAACCAGCCGGCGCGGCACCGTGTTCAATGTCACCACCGACCGGTGGATCAACGAGCAGGACAACCTCGGGCTTCGTGGCCAGTTGCTGTGGGAGCCGAGCGACGAGCTCGCGATCACCCTGTCGGGGGACTGGAGCGCACAGAACCCTGAATGCTGCGGCGGCGTCTACGTCGGCTACGGCCCGACCCAGCGCGCGGCCATTCGGCAATTCCCTGCGCTGGCGGCAGTGCGGGGCTATACGCCCGCAAGCACCGACCCGTTCGACCGCCTGACCGATCTCGACGCACCGCTCAACGCCGGCAACAAGACGGGCGGCGTCTCGCTGCGCGCGGCGTGGGACGTGAGCGACAGGAGCACGGTCAGCTCGATCAGTTCGTGGCGGTTCTGGGACTGGAAGCCCGAGAACGACCGCGACTACACCGGCCTGTCGATCGTCTCGGCCTCCAACAACCCGTCGCAGCAGGAGCAGTATTCGCAGGAATTCCGCTTCAATTACGCTGGCGATCGCCTCAACGCGGTTCTTGGCGCCTTCATCTTCCACCAACGCATCGACACACAGGGGCTTGAGCGGCAGGGCGCTGACGCCAGCCGCTGGAACATCAACCCTTCGAACGCGCTGTCGAACGATCCGTCGGTGCTCGATGGCCTGACTGCGCGGAACACGCAGTGGCTCAAGGCGACCAGCGCTGCGCTCTTCGGCCAGCTCGATTTCGCCGTCACCGACCGGCTGACGATCCAGCCGGGCGTGCGCCTGAACTTCGACAAGAAGGACGGTCACTACGAGCGGCAAGTGTTCGACGGCGCCGGAAATCCCGTGCTTTACGGTCCGACCGACGCAGTTACGGCCGCGCAGCGCGGGATCTACGCCCCGCTGTTCTACGAGCCGAGCTTCAGCGACTGGAACTTCAGCTACGACCTGACCGCGAGCTACAAGCTGGCCAGCGAGGTGCTCGCCTACGCGACCTACGCCAAGACCTTCAAGACCGGCGGCCTCAACCAGAACGGCGTTCCGGTCGACGCGGCCAACCAGCCGATCGTCGAGGCCTACTCGATCGACCCTGAATCGGTTCACCACCTCGAGGTTGGCCTCAAGACCCAGTTCTGGGACCGGCGCGCGACCGTCAACCTTGCGGCATTCCGCACGACGATCGACGATTTCCAGGCCAACGTCTCGAACGGCCAGTACGGCGTCCTGCGCGGCTACCTCGCCAATGCCGAGCAGGTTCGCACACAAGGCGTCGAGCTGGACTTTTCGATCCGGCCCAGCGAGCGCTTCACCGCCTACGTCAACGGCGCCTATACGGATGCGAAGTACGCCACCTTCGCCGACGCGCCTTGCCCACCTGAGCTGGCCGGCGGCACGACTGTTGGCGCGGGGCAGACACCCGGGGCGCCCGGCGTCCCGGGCAGCCTCAGCCCGGCTAACTGCGACGTCTCCGGCCAGCGGCTGCCTGGCGTGTCGAAGTGGGCCTTCTCTTACGGTTTCGAAGGCAACCTGCCGGCGAACCTGCTCGGCCGCGTGGGCGAAGTGTACCTGGGGTTCGACGGAAACTACCGCTCGCGCTTCTCGTCCAACCCTTCGCCTTCGATCTACAGCTGGATCGACGGCTATGCGCTGAGCAACGTTCGTCTCGGCTTCCGCACCGACGGTTTCAACCTTTACGGCTGGGTCCGCAACGCGTTCGACGCCGACTACTTCTCCGAGCTGAACTTCGGCCCCGGCAACACCGGCTTGATCGCCGGAATCCCCGGCGACCCGCGCACATGGGGCGGGACCATCCGCGTCGATTTCTAGCTCAATCACTCGCAACAGAGGGGATCGCCTCATGTTCGACCTTGCCAGCATAACCTTGTCCGACATCGCACCGTTCATCGCGATCGGCTTTGCCGCGCAGCTGATCGACGGAGCGCTCGGCATGGCCTTCGGGGTCATCTCGCAGACGCTTCTGGTCGGCATCGGGGTGCCACCAGCGTCGGCGTCGGCCAGCGTCCACCTTGTTGAGGTCTTCACAACGGGGGCCTCGGGCACGAGCCATATCGTCCACCGAAATGTCGACTGGGGGCTATTTCGTAGACTTGTCCCGTTCGGCATTCTCGGAGGCGTGGCAGGCGCCTACCTGCTGTCGAACATCGATGCCTCCGTCGCCCGCCCGTTCGTCATGGCATACCTCACGTTGATCGGGATCTTCCTGCTGTACAAGGCGGTCCGAATGACTGAACCTCGCTTCGAGGATCCAAAGACCACACGCCCCCTGGCGCTGGTCGGCGGGTTCCTCGACGCGGCCGGCGGCGGCGGCTGGGGACCGGTGGTGACCTCGAACCTGCTGATCCAGGGCGGCGATCCGCGCAAGGTCCTCGGGACGGTCAATTCGGCCGAATTCCTGCTCGCCGTCTCGGTTTCGATCGCATTCCTCGCCCATCTCGGATGGGAATCGTTCACGCTTGCCACGCTCGGCTTGATCGCCGGCGGTGTAGTGGCCGCCCCGTTCGGTGCCTTTCTCGCCAAGCGCATCGCGCCGCGCTCGTTACTGGTGGCCGTGTCGCTCGTGCTGATAGCGACGAGCATCTACAGCATTTACACCGCTTGGCCGATCATCTGAGGCAATCGACGAGGACCGATCACTCTACGTCGCCAAGGAGCATCCCCCCTCCATGAAACTCAGATGGCGCCGGCTGTCCATGCGATAAGCATGGCACCCGGCAGAAAGAGAGCCTGTGCCAGTAGGGTGCCGGCGAGACGACTACCGGAAATCCATATGATTCCCCTTCGGAAGGAGGCTTCGCTGAGTTTGCCGTCAACGACATCGTCGGTGAGGATCGAAAGCTGCGGGTCGATGAAGAGGAACAGCAGGATCGTCGCGAACCCGTTGATCAGCGCTGAAAGCTGCGAGGCGGTGACGCGGTACTCTGGGTTGAGGTAGCCAGCGTAAATCGAGGCCAGCACACCGACGACGAGGATCGATTGGGCTGCGCAATTCGCGATGAGAAAGCCCCAGCCGACTTCTCGGGGCGGTCTTGCGGGATGCACGCTGGTGAGGTTGGGAAGTGCCACCGAGTGACGCAGCGTTCGCAGCCCAGCAGGTGTGACGCTGCGCAGTGCCAGTCGGGCGAGTGATCGGCGGTGCTGCATCCGAGTGATCGCGGCCACGAACAGCCGCTGACCGGTCGGAATCAACGCGATGCCCAGCATGACGCCGAGCGTTGAAGCCAGCATAAGCATGCGGAAGTCTGCCAGCAGGAACGCGCCGCCGCCGCTGGCGATGGCGTCTTCCACCCGGCTCGCGATGAGCGGCCCGAGGAATCCGTTGGACAGCCGCGACACGAGTACTAGCGCATTGAATAGGGCAAAGCTCATCGCAATGCGCCGCGTGCGAACGCCGGCTATGCGCGCGGCGTAAGCCAGAGCTCCGATCAAGTGGATGAGCGCCGTGAGCGCGCAGATCGTGACAAGTTGCGGGTCGATCATGAGGACCTCGAAAGTGGCCGCTCGCGTTAGAGCGTTCTCCGCTCGCGGGGAATATTCGAAAGGTTAGCGTGCCGCCGCGAGGTGCACCGATTCTCGCCTAAACCGCACC
>JAEZCZ010000031.1 GCA_023433305.1 Pseudomonadota bacterium
TCCGACAGCGGCGCATCGGTGAAGTCACTCGAGCCCGATTGCAGGCAGTCGAACAGCATCAGTTGCGCCGGGGTTTCGCGCGAGAGCTTTTCGATGCGCGAGGCGGCGGGGTGCAATCGCAATTGCAGCGCCGCAAAGGACAGGATCTCGCCCACCGGCACGACAAGCTCACCATCGAGGACCAAGCGTTCCTCCTCCAGCCCGCGCAGCGCCTCGACGATTTCCGGGAAATAGCGGCCGAGCGGCTTGCCCGACTTGGACATGAGCTCCACTGCGTCCCCGTCCCGAAATGCAAGGCACCGAAAGCCGTCCCACTTGGGCTCGAATTGCCATCGCTCGCCGCCGGGAATGGCATCGGCGAGCTTCGCCTCCATCGGAGGGTCGTCGAGCGCGACGGCAAGTTGGGAAAAAGCGGCCATACCCCGGCAATGCCACGCGCCCACGACCGGTTCCGTCAGGCGAACTCGTCGGCGAAGACGGATATCGTGCGGTAATCGGGATCCTGCAGCACGCTGGACACGAGAAAGGACTGGACCGCATCGCAGCGCGGATCGCCGCCTGCATCCTTGCGGTACCAAAGCAGACGCCAGTTCTCGAGCGGGTAGAGCATGATCACCTGCTCGCGCATCTCCGGCGGCAGGATCGCATCCGCAAACGAGGAGATGCCGACGCCGCGATCGAGCATCGCCGCCATGACGTCGTAATACTGGGTGTGCCCGATCACGCGGCGCGGACGGATGCCGTAGCGCTCGAACAGCTTGAGCATCTGCCCCTCGTGAACGCTCGCTGCGAGCGGCATGATGAAGGGCAGATCGTTGAGCATCTCGGGCGGAAGCGGCAACTGGCGCCCTTCGGCGAACTTGCGGTGCCCGTAGATCCCGCCGCGCACCAAGGCGAGCTCGCGCAAGTGCGGCTCGACCGCGCGGTCGGCGCGCTGGTGAATCATGGCGAAGTCGAAGCGGCCGCCTTCGACATCTCGCGCGAGGTCGCGGCTCGGCGGATGGGCCTCGAACGCCAGCTCGATCTGCGGATGCGCCGCGAAGAACCGGTCCAGCTTGCCGCGGATATATCCGTCGAGCAGCCCTTGCCCCACCAGCACGCGATAGCGCACCTGCTGTACGACCTCGTCCGGCCGTTTCCGGCGATGCGCGGCGAGCGTTTCACCGGCAGCTTGAAATGCGCGCAAATCATCGAAGAAGGCGATGCCTTCCGCCGTCAAGGTCGGGCGTTGTCCAGGCCGCCTGGAGAATAGGCCGAAGCCCAGTTGCGCTTCCAGCGCCTTCATCTGGTTGCTCACCGACGCCTGGGAGATGCCAAGGTTTTCCGCCGTGCGGCGGAAGCTGCGCGTAGCGCAAAGGCTGGCGAAGACCTCCAGTTGGCGAAGCGTGAACGGCAGGCTCGGCATTATCGGCTCCCCCGATTGGCATAACCTTCAGGTTATCGAATGTCATCACTTTGCGATGCGTTGCTTTGGCGGGCCTCTCCGACGACTTCGGGCTCAAACAAGTCTTGGGGAGGAAATCATGACATTGACCGCAACCGACGGGCGCGCGCGTGCGCGCTGCCTTCTCGCGGCGGGTGCCAGCGCCGCCGCATTCGCGCTCGCGGCTGGTCCGGCCATGGCGCAAGACGAACCCGTGCCGGCGGCCGAAGAGGAGAATGGAGACGGGCCCATCTACGTGACAGGTTCGCGCATCCGTGCGGACGGCATGCAGGCGCCCGTGCCGGTCACGGTGGTCGATGCCGAGGAAATCGAGACGCTTTCGCCGGGGGCGTTGATAACCGGGGTCAGCCAATTGCCGCAGTTCTACGGCAACCAGACGCCCAACAGCGGCAACTTCTTCGTGCGCAGCGGCTACGGATCGCTCAATCTGCGCGGACTCGGCGTCAATCGCACGCTGACCCTGCTCAACGGCCGCCGCGTGCCATCGACGAGCGCGTTTGGCGGGGTGGACATCAACCTGTTCCCCGAAGCCATGATCGCCAGCGTCGAGACCACGACGGGTGGCGCCTCCGCCGCCTATGGCACCGACGCGGTGGCGGGCGTCGTCAACTTCACGCTTAATACCGATTTCACGGGGTTCGAGGTCAGCGCGCAGGGCGGGATCACCGATCGCGGCGACGGCGAGAACTACGAGCTCTCCGCCGCCTTCGGTATGCCGTTCGCGGGCGGCCGCGGCCATCTGCTCGTATCCGGCGAATACTACGACCAGCAAGGCATCCACAGCTACGAGGGACGGGACTGGTACCAGGCCTGGGGGACGATCGGTTCGGGCACACAAGCCGATCCCTATCGGTTCTACCCCAACGTCATCTCACGCAACGCCAGCTTCGACGGCGTGATCTTCGCCCCGGGGACCGCCATCAACGGGCTGGCGTTCGATCGCGACGGCAATGTCTCGCCGTTCGTTTCCGGATCGCCCTCGATGGGCGTACTCGGAACCCCACCGGCGCGCCATTCGGTCACCAACGGGGGCAGCGGCGACGATCTCGGCGGCGAGGTCTTCACGCTCTATCCGGATCTCGAGCGGTATTCGGCCTTCGCCTATGCCGACTACGATCTGGTCGACGGATTCAAGGTCTTCGCGCAGTATCTGCACGGCAAGACGAGCATCTTCGCCTACAACACGCCGCGCGGCAGCTTCGGCGGCACGCCCACGGCCCTGACCATCTTCAGCGGCAATCCCTACCTGCCGGCCGATCTCCAGGCGACGATGACGGCCAACAACATCGCCAGCTTCACGCTGCGCCGGGTGGGCAGCATCGAAGACGTCGGGCAAATGTCCCTCGACGATACCACCACCCAGCACATCGCCACGGCCGGTTTCGAATGGGATCTCGATACCGGCGGGTTCCTCGACGGATGGGAAGTCGACGGGTTCTACCAGTTCGGTCGCAGCAAGCGCGACTGGCGCCAGCTCGGCCTGCGGGTCGACCGGATCTTCGCCGCTGTGGACGCCGTGCGCGACGGAAGCGGCAACATCGTCTGCCGGGTATCCACATTCGCCGGCGGGGCGGATGCGTTTCCAGGCTGCGAGCCGCTCAACTTGTTCGGGCGCGGCAATGCTTCGCCCGAGGCAGTCGATTACGTGGTCGGCTTCGAGCCCGGTCAGCAGATCACCACGCCCCTATACTTCCCCGACACCGGCTTCGACTTGGGAGAAAGCTACAGCTACACGACCGCCGACAGGAAAGTGAACTTCACCACCTTCAAGCAGCATTTCGCCGAGGTTTCCGCGGCAGGCGACTTGTTCGATCTCTGGGCTGGTCCCGTCGCGCTCGCAGTTGGCGGTTCCTACCGCAAGGATTCGATCCGCCAGATCGTGCAGGACGTGACCAATCCTGCCTCGAACCACGACACCTTCCGTCCGGTGCGTTGCAACGATCCCAGTATTGGCCTGCGCGGCGTCAATCCGCCCGATTGCGCGAACACGGTGGGCAATCAGTATTCGAAGGTCTCGAATATCAACGGGACCGCCGACGTTTGGGAAGCCTTCGCCGAAACGTTGATCCCGCTGGTCAGGACGGACAACTTCACCGCCAACGTCAACGCCGCCGTGCGATGGGCCGACTATTCCGGGTCGGGAAACATCTGGGCCTACAAGGGCGGCGCGGAGATCGGCATTGCCGATTCCATCCGCTTGCGCGGGACCTATTCGCGCGACGTGCGCGCCGCGAATCTCTCCGAACGGTTCGACAAGACCGGTGGCGTGGCCACGATCGACGACCCGCGTACGCCAGCCGTCGAGGCGCTCAACGTGACGCGTTTCTCGGGCGGCAATCCGAACGTCAAGCCGGAGGAAGCCGACACCTTCACGCTCGGCGTCGTTGTCCAGCCACAGCCGTTTCCCGGCTTCTCGCTGGCGGTCGATTGGTACAAGATCAAGATCGACGGGGCGATCAGCCAGGTCGGCACGCAATCCGTCCTCAACCGCTGCTTCCTCGAGAACGCGCAGGAATTCTGCGACCTCGTGACGCTCGACGGCAGCGGCAATATCATCCTGGTCGGCGACGTGTTCGTAAACGTCGCGCGTTCCGAAGTGAGCGGAGTCGATGCCGAGCTGAGCTACAACACGCCGCTGACCATTCTCGGGGGCGGCATGGAGACGATCGGCTTGCGCGCCTTCGCGAGTTGGCTGATCGAGCGCTCCGAAACCAACAGCTCGGGCGTCACCACCGATTTCGCCGGGCAGATCGGAGCACGACAGTCGGACGGGGTTTACTTGCCCTACGCGGACTTCAAGGCGACCGGCAGCTTGACCTACCGCAACGGGCCTTTCTCGGGGCTGATCCAGGGCCGCTACACCGCCGACGGGTTCCACGACGTGAGCGCGTTCGCCAGCCCGCAGACCGTCGTCCTCGAGAGCAACACCGTGGACGACGTGCTCTATGTCGACCTGCGGCTCGGCTACGAGTTCGAGCTGGGCGGCGCCGAGCTCGAGGTCTTCGGGAACGTCACCAATCTGTTCGACGCGGATCCGCCGCTGACGCCCTCCTACAGCGCCTTTCTCGGATACTCGACGCAGCACAACGCCTCGCTCCACGATGTGCTCGGACGCCGGTATACGTTCGGCGTGAAGATGCGCATGTAGGGCTGCCGAATTGAAGGGATGCAAGAAGTGAAGGACAGTTTCAACGGGATCACTCGCCGCGGCGCGCTCGCCGGTGCGCTTGGGACCGCCGCCCTCGCCGCGGCGCGACCGAGCCTGGCCCAGGGGCCCGCCCGGAAACCGAACATACTGTACATCATGGCGGACGACCTCGGATACGCTGACCTAAGCTGCTACGGCCGCCGCGACTACGAGACGCCGATCCTCGATGGCCTGGCGCGCGAGGGCATGATGTTCACGCATGCCTATGCCAACAGCGCGGTCTGTACCGCCACGCGAGTCGGGCTGATTACCGGCCGTTACCAGTATCGCCTGCCGGTGGGCTTGCACGAGCCGCTCGGCGTCGGCGACGTCGGCTTGCCGCCCGAGCATCCCACGATCGCCTCGTTGCTCAGGCAGGCCGGCTATCGCACGACCCTGATTGGCAAGTGGCACCTTGGTTCGCTCCCCAAGTACGGGCCGCTCAAGAGCGGCTACGACGAGTTCTGGGGCCTCTATGGTGGCGGCGTGGACTATTTCCGCCACGGCTTCGGCGGGCGGTCGGACCTGTGGGACGGCGAAACCCGGGGCGAGGAAGCCGGCTACGTCACCGATCTCCTGGCCGACCGGACCATAGAAACGCTCGACAAGCGCAAGGCCGACGGCCGCCCGTTCTTCATCAGCCTGCACTTCACCGCCCCCCATTGGCCGTGGGAGTCGAACGACGCAGAAGGACGCGCGGAAAGTGACCGCATCGCGCAGTCGCCCAGCGAAGGGGGTGGCGGCATCCTGCATTATGACGGCGGAACGCTGGCAACATATGCCAAGATGATGAAGTCGCTGGACGAGAACATAGGCCGCGTCTTGCAGAAGCTCGTCGCACTCGGCCTCGACGAAAACACCATCGTGGTGTTCACCAGCGATAATGGCGGCGAACGGTTCAGCGACACCTGGCCGTTCACGGGCAAGAAGACCGAGCTGCTCGAAGG
>JAEZCZ010000040.1 GCA_023433305.1 Pseudomonadota bacterium
TCGCTCATGGCATTCTGGATGACCTGCACATGGTCACCGTGGAAGTTCATGCTCTCGAAGCGGGGCCGGCTCGAGTTGTACATCAGGCGCGGCATGATCTTGTTACCCGTCGCCAGGCGCGCCGCCATCACCGCGAGCTGGAGCGGGTTGGCGAGCATATAACCCTGGCCGATGGTCGCGTTGACGGTGTCGAACGGCTGCCATTGCTGCCCGTACTTGTCCAATTTCCAGGCCGGGTCGGGCACCGTGCCGTAGAACTGGCTCGCCACGGGCAACGGGAACTCCTGTCCCATGCCGCAACGCTTCGCCATCGGCGCGATGACGTCCATCCCTAGCTGCTGGGCGAAATGGTAAAAGTAGACGTCGCACGACTGATAAATGCCCTTCGCCATGTCGACCGTGCCGTGGCCGCGTCGCTGCCAGCAGTGGAACACACGGTTGCCGACACGCAGGCCGCCGCCGCAACTGGTCGTCGCCGACGGATCGAGACCCGCTTCGAGGAAAGACATCGCCACCATCGGCTTCACCGTGGAGCCGGGCGGGTAGAGGCCCTTGAGCACTTTGTTGCGCAGCGGCACGCGTTCGTTCTCGCTGAGCATCTGGTATTCGACGCGGCCGATCCCGTCGGAGAAGCTGTTGGGATCGAAGCTCGGCATCGAGGCCATGCAGAGGAGGTCGCCGGTGAGGCAATCCATCACCACCACCGAGCCGCTTTCGAGCCCGATGCGGCGCGCGGCATAGTCTTGCAGCGGGCCGTCGATCGTGAGCTGGATCGGCTTGCCCTGGACGTCCTCGCGAGTTTCGAGATCGCGCACGATGCGTCCGGAGGCGGTGACTTCGCTGCGGCGCGCGCCGGGCTGGCCGCGCAGCACTTGCTCGAATTGCTTCTCGAGCCCGTCCTTGCCGAGCTTGAAGCCCGGGGTGAGGAGGAGCGGGCTGGGCTCCGCTTCGTATTCCTCACGCGAGGCGGCGCCGACGTAGCCGATCAGGTGCCCGACCGCCGGTCCCGTAGGGTAATACCGAGAGTAACCCCGTTGCGGAACAACCCCATGCAAATCAGGCAGGCGGACGCTGACTGCGGCGAAGGTGTCATAATCAAGCCCGTCAGCCACCTGGACAGGCTGGAATCCGGCCGCCTTGTCGATCTTGTCGCGCAGATCCTGCACTTCGACCGCGGTAAAGCCAAGCAAGTCCCCCCACGTCTGGATGGCCCGCTCGGGATCGTCGAGCCGCTCCGGGATGACGTCGACGCGAAAATCGGCTCGGTTCGAGGCGAGCGGCGATCCGTTACGATCGAGTATCCAACCACGACGGGGCGGAATCAGGGTGAGGTTCACCCGATTGCTCTCCGCCTCCATCTCGTACTTCTCGTTCTCGGCGACCGCGATGTAACCCATGCGCGCGGCGAGCAGCATGCCAACGCCGCCTTGGACGGCGCCAACCACGAAGCTTCGTCGGTCGAAGCTCTGGGCGAGAGTGGCGGGGGTGAACTTCTGGCGCATGCTCAGTTGATCCGCCTCACGCGCATGAGGCGAAGGCGATCGAGTTGGGCGACCAGACGCGCGACGACGGGAAACAGCACAGTGGATAGCACTAGCTGGGGAACGATGACCGTAAGCTGCACCAAAGACGTGCCCGACAGAACGGCCGTAATCGCAAGGTACGCCGCAATGACGATCGTAGCCGTAGCCCAGTCCAGCCAGAAATTGCGCCAAGGGAAACGGATCTCAAGCAATTCGACGGCGAGCAGGACGAGCGAAAACAGCAGAATGCCGCTCCCGAATGGCTGTCCGGAGTAGAGGTCGTCGAAGAAGCCGAACGGAAGTCCGACCCAAAGCGGAAGGAGACCAGGCCGAACAAGGCGCCAGGCGAGGAGGAACATCAGTCCGAATGGCGGGAGGATCGGCGCTGCCGCGATAATGGGCAACCAGGGTGTCATCGAACCAAGCAGGATCGTTAGCCAGGGAAGACCGTAGGCTAGAAGCGGAGATTGGGCCCGGTTGATACGGCTGCCGAAAGGATCTCTACGCGCGTTGGGGTGTAGCGTTTCCATCAGTCTTGCGCGGCTGGAGCTGAGGTTTGAGGTTCAGCGTCCGGTTCGGTGCGCAAGACCTGGCGCGCCTGGCGCTGCCAGATCGGCTCCACCATTACAAAATCGGTCGCGGCCGGATTGCTGAGGAGGTGAGCGATCGCCCCGTCGCGCGTAATCTCCCTAGCGACCGCGACCGCGATGTTCGGCCGAAACAGCCCGCCGGCTCCTGAAGTCACGAAAACGTCGCCCGGCTTGATCGGGTTGATGCCGAGATTGACGAGGCGAAGCCGCAAAGAACCGTCCGAGCGACCTTCGGCGAAGGCGACGGTGTTGTCCGTCGCGCGACGCACCGGAACCATGCTTTCGCCATCGGTTAGGAGCAGCACGCGCGAACTGGTCGCGCCGGTTTCGAGCACGCGACCGACCAGGCCGGTCGGAGACGTGACCGGCATTCCGGGACGGACACCGTCGTTTCGCCCGGCGGAAATGTAACCGAGGCGCCGAACGCTAGACGACGTGGAGCCGATCAGACGCGCCACCGCGACGGGACGGGTGTCGTCCGTCGCAAGACCGAGCACCGCCTTGAGGCGTACGTTCTCTTGCCTCAGGGCATCGGCCTCGGCGAGGCGGACGCGCGCGATTTCCATTTCACGCTCGAGCTCGGCATTGCGACTCCCCGCACGATAGTACCCGGCGATCGCATCGAAGAAGTTCTGCGTTCCGGTCCGGCCCGCCGCACCAAATTCGCCGGCCGGCGAGGCGATGTCAGCGGCCATCGTCCGCAAGCCGTTGAAGGTCTCCGGACGAAGCAGGGAAATCGTCAGCAGCGCTGCACCGAACAGCGCGCCAAGCCCGGCCACTACATAGCCGGTGAAGACGCCGAGTTGCGCCCTCTTGTTGCTTCCGGTGCGGCGGCTTGCCGGCGGCGCCATAACCGCCTGTCCTCTCTACTGAAGTACTTGCCTCACGCGGTCATCAAGACGCCGCGATAGATCGGATCTTCCATTGCACGGCCGGTGCCGAGCGCCACGCATGAAAGAGGATCTTCGGCGATACTGACCGGCAGCCCCGTTTCTTCCTTCAGGTGGTCGTCGAGACCCTGAATGAGGGCCCCGCCACCCGTAAGGACGATGCCCTGGTCGACGATGTCGGCGGCCAGTTCAGGAGCGGTATTCTCGAGCGCGATGCGCACCCCCTCAACGATCGCGCCGATAGGCTCGCTGAGCGCTTCGGCGATGTTGGCCTGATTTATCGTGATTTCCTTAGGGACGCCGTTGACGAGGTCGCGTCCCTTGATCGTGATCGCCTCGCCGACGCCGTCTTCCGGCACGGTCGCGATCCCGTACTCCTTCTTGATCCGCTCGGCGGTGGCATCTCCGATCAGTAAATTATGGTGGCGGCGCACATAGGAAACGATCGCTTCGTCCATCTTGTCGCCTCCGGTGCGCACCGAGGTGGTATAGGCAAGGCCGCGCAGCGACAGCACCGCGACTTCGGTCGTCCCGCCGCCAATATCCACCACCATCGAGCCGACCGGTTCGGTCACCGGCATATCGGCACCGATCGCCGCCGCCATAGGCTCTAGTATGAGAAAGACTTCGGATGCCCCGGCGTTGCTGGCTGCGTCGCGGATCGCGCGGCGCTCGACCGAAGTGGAACCCGACGGGACGCAGATCACGATCTCTGGCGGACTGAACATGCTAGTCCGCTTGCCATTCACCTTGCGGATGAAGTGTTTGATCATTTCCTCGGCGATTTCGATGTCGGCGATCACGCCGTCGCGAAGGGGGCGGATGGCCTCGATGCTGTCGGGCGTCTTGCCCATCATCAGCTTGGCATCATCGCCCACGGCCTTCACACGCTTCACCCCGTTGAGCGTCTCGATGGCGACCACCGACGGCTCGTTTAACACGATGCCACGGTCCTGCACGTAAACCAGGGTGTTCGCCGTGCCGAGGTCGATCGCCATGTTCTGCGATCCAAACTTGAACAATTTGGAGAGGAAAGATGCCATCGAGAAACCGTATCCTACCGGGCCAGAAAGGGGGTACCCTGAAAGGCAGCCGGCGACGCGGCTGCGGGCAAGGCGATCCCTTAACCCGAGTTACCGGCAAAGGCTAAAAATTTGTGTCAAAAGCGGCACGGTTTTGCACTGCTCGGCTCGAATTGCTGCCATTTGGACGCTAGCATCCTGCGATGCCGCACATTCGCCGCCTTCCAGAGACGCTCATTAACCGCATCGCCGCGGGCGAAGTCGTTGAACGGCCGGCGTCCGCGCTGAAAGAACTGATCGAAAATGCCATCGACGCGGGGGCGGGGCGCATAGCCGTTCGCATCCAAGAGGGTGGGCTTGCTCGGCTCGAGGTGACTGATGATGGCTGCGGCATGACGCCCGCGGAGATCGGCCTCGCACTCGAACGCCACGCGACATCGAAGTTGCCCGACGAGGCCATCGAACAGGTGACCACGCTTGGTTTCCGGGGCGAGGCCCTGCCCTCGATTGCCAGCGTAGCGCGCCTGACCCTAGAAAGCTGCAAGCGGGATGCAGAGCAGGGTTGGAAGCGCGTCGTTGATCACGGAGCGCTCGTTTCGGAGGGGCCGGCTGCGCTCCCGCCCGGCACGCGCGTCAGGGTCGAAAACCTGTTCGAACGCGTGCCCGCGCGGCGAAAATTCCTCCGCACCGCGCGCAGCGAATACGCCGCATGCCTGGATGTGGTCCGTCGACTGGCCATGGCACGGCCGGACATCGCGTTCTCGTTCGATCACGGAGAGCGCCAGATTCTCGCCCTGCAGGGCGGAGAAGCGACGGCGGCCCGGGTCGCCCAGATCGTTGATCGGGCGTTGGTCGATAACGGCGTCCTTATCGATTTCGAACGCGGCAAGGCGCGATTGTCGGGGATAGCCGGCCTGCCGACGTTCAACCGGGGCGTCGCCGACCACCAATATCTGTTCGTAAACGGCCGCCCGGTGAAGGACCGCTTGCTGACTGGTGCCGTTCGCGGGGCCTACGCCGACATGCTGGCACGTGACCGCCACGCGGTGCTTGCCCTGTTCCTCGATCTGCCGCCCGAGGAGCTCGACGTCAACGTCCATCCCGCCAAGACTGAGGTGCGATTTCGCGATCCAGCAGCCGTGCGGGGCTTCATCGTCTCGGGCTTGCGCCAGGCGCTTGCCAGTGGTGACAAGCGCAGTGCGCAGGCGCCCGACGCCTCAGCCATGGCGCGATGGCAGTCCGAACCTTCAAGCGAAACGCCGGCGTCTAACGCGCTCCACTCACTGTTTTCGGGCGGTGAATGGAGCGGGCAACGGCCCTCGCTGCGCGAGCCCGAGCAAGTATGGCATGCCCAAGTCGACGTGCTGGACCTGCCACAGGGCAGGGCGGAGCCCGCGGATCCTGCCGCGCTCGATGCTCTTGAATATCCGCTTGGCATCGCGCGCGGCCAGGTGGCGCAGACTTATGTGATCGCCGAAGCCGCCGATGGGCTGGTGATCGTCGACCAGCATGCCGCCCACGAGCGCCTCGTGTTGGAGCGTTTGCGGGGGGTGGGGACTGGGGTAAAGCTTGCTGCTAACCAGGCTTTGCTGATGCCGGCGGTCGTCGAGCTCGAGGAGCCGGCCTGCGACCGGCTCGAGGAGCACATCGACGAGCTCGCGACGCTGGGGCTGACGATCGAGCGGTTCGGCCCGGGCGCCATGCTGGTGCGGGCCTTGCCGAGCGTGCTCGCCGACGCCGATCCGGCCGCTCTGCTCCGAGACCTGGCCGACGACATCGCGCTGCACGGCGAGAGCCTCTTGCTGGCGGAGCGTATCGAGCACGTGCTGGCGACAATGGCCTGCCACGGATCCGTGCGGGCGGGCCGCACGCTTACCGTTGCGGAAATGAACGCCTTGTTACGCGAAATGGAGCGCACTCCGCGCTCGGGCCAATGCAATCATGGCAGGCCGACATGGATCAAGCTATCGATGGCCGACGTCGAGAAGCTTTTCGGGAGACGTTGATGCGGAAAATCCTACCGGCGGCAGTGCTGCTCGTCCTGACCGGATGCGGCGAGGAGCTGACGCCCGAGGAACAGGCCATGGCCGACGCGCGGGACGTTGCCATGGTCGAGGCCGCGAACGATGTCATGCCTCCGCTCAACCCGGTGACGCCCGAACCGATCCTGGTGCCCGACATCGAGCGCTTCGATCTTTATGGAGAAGCCTGCAACTATGCCCCGGGCACCAGCCTCGGGACACGCGTCGTCGCTCGCGAAGCGGACGCCTTCATGAAGATCGAGGGAGAAGTGCATCGCTTCGCTGCCGATCCCGGGTCGCGCGAGCTGCCGATGCGGACACGCTCGCTGTACAGCGGCAAGGAGTATTCGGTGCGCCTGACGATGAAGCCCTTGTCGGAAACCGACGCGGAAGCAGATGCCGGCGTCACCGACTACGAAGGCGGCGTGACCTTGCGCGACCGCTTCGGCCGCATCGTGTACGAAGGCGTTGGCCTCGCCCAGTGTAAGGCTTAGCGGAACGCCGGCTTCAAAGCGGAGCGCCGGACGTCGGGAATGATCCGATAGCGGGCGATCAACAAGCTGAAGGCTCCGAACAACAGCAAGCCGAGTGCGACCAGCGTGTAGATAAAGCCGTCGTCGGCGAGCGAGCTCACCGCCTCGCCGAGCGTTTTCACCGACGTCGTGCTCGAGAACCACGCGGACTGCATCAGCGACCACGCGATGATCGCGAACACCACGGCACGGGCCGCATGGCCCGCGTGGCCAAGCGGCTTGGCGAAGGACGGCGCGTCACCCGCGATGTGTTTCATGAAACTTCCCGTAACGGCCGACTTGGCCTGAAGGGCCGCTGCAACGAGGAATCCAAGTCCGATGAGACCCAGGACCAACGATCCGAACGAGAAGGTGAGCAACGACCCGGCCGCTTCCTCCGCGCCGCCGCCGCCGCCGGACGCCGACCGTTTATCGCCCTGCGCGAACTGGAACGCGGTCCAGGCGAGGATCAAGTGCGCGACGCCGCTGGCGCCGTGCCCGACGCGGTGCATGATGCCTTTGCCGTCGGTGCCGTAGTTCTCGATGTCGAACAGGAGCGATGCAAACCGGTAGAGCGCATAAGCCAGCAGTCCGAGTGCGGCGAGGTACAGCAACGGCACGCCCAACGGGACGCCCTGCAACCAATCGAAGGCGCCATCGGGGCCCTTGTCACCGCGGTTCGCGGTGAGCGCGAGATAGCCGATGAGGAGATAGACCAGCCCGCGGGCGGCAAAACCCAGCTTGACCAGCCAGCGAAACTTTTCCGATTTGTCGACCATGCGAACCCCGCTGAACCTTGCCACCCACAACGGGCTGCGGAGGACGCGGTTCCGCACGGATCAGCGCAATCGCTTGACGTAAAGCTGGTTTTCGCGCCGCTCGAGTTTGAAGTTGTCGCTCGCGGCGCGCATCAGATCGGAAAGGCGCTTGTAGCCGTAGTTGCGGACGTCGAAGCTGGACCGGTTGCCGGCGATCTGCCCGACTTCCTGGAGCCGCGCGAACCCCTCTTCGTCGCGCTTGGCCGCTTTCCATGCGTCACCGAGCAGCTCGATCAGTTCGTGATCGATAGTTCGACTCTCGCTCGGCGGCGTGTCTTCCTCGGCCTCGTTGGTGCGGATCAACTGGTCGACATCGATGTAGCGCGTGCACGCGGTCTTGAAGGCTTCGGGCGCCTTCGCGCTGCCAAAACCGTAGACCGTGAGACCGTCCTGCCTGAGCCGCGTCACCAGCGGGGTGAAATCGCTGTCGGAGCTCATGATGCCGAAGCCATCGACCTTGCCCCTATAAAGCAGGTCGATCGCGTCGATCGTCATCGCCATGTCTGTCGCGTTCTTGCCTTTGGTGAGGTCGAACTGCTGCATCGGCTGCAGGCCGTAGCGGTGAGTGATCTGATTCCACTTGGACAGCGCAGGCTTGGCCCAATTTCCATAGGCGCGGCGGATGTTGACCTGGCCGAGCTCTGCCAAGACGGTCAGGACCGGATCGATGCCGGCGTAGCTTGCGTTGTCGGCGTCGATGAGCAGCGCGATGTTCTTGAGCGAGGGATCGTCCATCGCCGCTAGATGCCCACGAAGCCCGGTGCTGGCAAGCTAACCGGCCGGCGAGAACGCGCCCGTTTCTTCATCGAGGAGGTGCAGAATCCCGTCGGAGATGGCGAAGAAGGCTCCGCGAAGGCGCAGCTTGCCGCGCGCTTCCAATTCGCTGACGCAGGGGAAGGTACGCAAGTTGGCGAGGCTTACCTTGACCGCGGCGTGTTCCATCGCCCGCTCCGCATCGCGTCCCTCGGTGCCATACTCGCGCACCACCGGCTCGCGCGCTTCATCGAGCATCGAAATCCAGTTCGCAATGAAGCCGCCTTTTCCGGGCTCGGTGCCGAGCATTTCCTGCGTAAGAGCCGCCTTGCAGCCACCGCACATGCCGTGACCCATGACGACCACCTCGCGAACCCTGAGCACCTGGATGGCGAATTCCAGCGCGGCCGACACACCGTGATTGCCGGGACTGGTCTCGAACGGCGGGACCATCGCGGCGACATTGCGCACCACGAATATCTCGCCCGGATCGACGTCGAAGATCTGCGCCGGATCGGTCCGACTGTCGGCGCAGGCGATGATCATCACCCGGGGTTCCTGCCCCTGGTGCAACGCGGCCCATCGCTCTCGGCGCTGGGCCCACCCGTTTTCGCGGAAACGACGATAGCCCTCGATCAGGCCGGCGAGCTCGAGACTGGGTTGGATGGCCATTGCCGCCGCCATGCCGCGCGGCATTGCCAGTGACAAGGCCCTTCCCTAAGTGAACCGCATGAACGATCTTTCGGCAGCTCCCCGCCCGGAACGCCAACGCAAGCCCGATTGGATCAGGGTCAAAGCGCCCGTCAGCAAAGGTTTCCAGGAAACCCGCGCGCTGATGCGAGAGCTGAACCTCAACACGGTCTGCGAAGAGGCCGCGTGCCCGAACATCGGGGAATGCTGGTCCAAGAAGCACGCAACGGTGATGATCCTCGGCGACGTTTGCACGCGCGCCTGCGCGTTCTGCAACGTCAAGACCGGCATGCCGCGCAAAGTCGACCCGCTCGAACCCGAGCACGTCGCGGTCGCTGCGGCCAAGATGGGGCTGGAGCACATCGTCATCACTTCGGTCGATCGCGACGACCTGGCGGACGGCGGAGCAGGGCAGTTCGTCAAGGTGATCGAAGCGCTCCGGCGCACCACGCCGACAACCACGATAGAAATCCTGACGCCCGACTTCCGGGGCAAGATGCGAGCGGCGGTGGAGGCCATATGTGCCGCTGGGCCAGACGTTTATAATCATAACCTCGAAACGGTACCGAGGCTTTACCCAACGATACGGCCCGGTGCGCGCTATTACGCCTCGCTCCGGCTGCTGGAAGAGGTGAAACGGCACGACCCGCTGATCTTCACCAAGTCGGGGATCATGCTCGGACTCGGCGAGGAGCGACTGGAAGTCCACCAGGTGATGGACGACATGCGCAGCGCCGAGGTCGATTTCCTCACCATGGGCCAATATCTCCAGCCTACACCCAAGCACGCAAAGGTGGCCGACTTCGTCACCCCGCAAGTGTTCGGCGCGTATGGGGCGATCGCACGGGCCAAGGGCTTCCTCCAGGTCGCCTCCAGCCCGCTCACCCGTTCGAGCTATCACGCGGGCGAGGATTTCGCGCAGATGAAGGCGGCGCGGGAGGCAAAGCTGGCCAAGCTGCAAGCCTGATGCCCGGAATTCGCGAAACGAGAGCGCTGCCCTACAGCGCTGAGCAGATGTTCGACTTGGTGGCCGACGTCGGCCGCTACCCCGAATTCCTGCCGTGGGTCATAGCGACCCGCGTGAAAACCGACAGCGACACCGAAATGGTCGCCGACATGCTGGTGGGCTTCAAAGCCTTGCGGGAAAAGTTCACTTCGCGCGTGATCAAGGAGCGCCCGCATCGGCTCGAGGTGATCTACGTCGATGGGCCGATGCGGGATCTCGACAACGTGTGGCGTTTCATCCCCCGCCCAGAAGGCGGCTGCGAGATCGATTTCTGCGTGGAGTTCGCGTTCAAGAACAAGATGTTCGAGATGCTGGCCGGGCAATACTTCGACCGGGCTTTCCGCAAGATGGTGGCCGCCTTCGAAGCGCGGGCGGATGAGCTTTACGGCAGCAACAGCTCCAACGCGCAAAGCGTGGCCTGAAGCCGCACGCCTGCGCGGTCCTTCTCCTCGAACACGTGGGATTCGGCATCCGGCTTGTCGCTTCCGCGGACGGCTCGCGCGAACACCACGGTACCGACCGGTTTGGTTTCCGATCCCCCTTCGGGGCCCGCGATGCCGCTGATCGCGACCGCGACGTCCGCGTCGCTGCGCTCCAACGCGCCCCGAGCCATCGCGTAAACACAGGCCACCGAAACGGCACCGAACGCATCGAGGATGTCATTTGCGACGCCGAGGGTGTCGTGCTTTGCCTCGTTCGAATAGGTCACGAAGCCACGGTCGAGCACAGCCGAGGAGCCTGGAATCTCGGTCAGCGCGGCCGCAACGAGGCCACCCGTGCAACTTTCCGCCACCGCGACCTTGCGGCCAGCTGCCTTATTCTCTTCGACGACCCGACGGGCGAGATCGACGATTTTCGAAGGCAGCAAGGAATCGGTCATGACCGGCGCGGCTGACAGATCGGAAAATCGCGATGATTCACGAGCCCGGCGATCGCGCCGAGAAGGCCTCCTGCCATTTCGGGATCGATCGGGGCCACGAATTCGATGACTCGTTCGAGCCGGGTGCAGTTCCCGGCGGCAATCCGCGGGGACGCCTCCTGCACGATGAGCGCGTCGACCAATGGTCGAACCGCGTTGTCCGGCAGTTGCGCGAAAGTATCCAGATTGGGTGCGGCCCGGCTCGCGCCTGCCTTGGCGGCCAGAAGCTTGAGCAAGCCCTCCTTCGCAGACGGCCAAACGCGCGACTGGATCGGCGCATAACGGCCGATCAAGCCATCGCCGCGACGGGCCAGGTAGCCGTTCGGCGAAAGCTCGTCTCCGCAACGAAGACGCACGGCCTGAACCAGCCCGGGTACGCTGTAAATCGCGATGGCGCTGGCTTCCGCCTCGCTGACGCAGGCCTGCTGCGCGCTCGCGGCAATGGGTTGCAGGGCCAGCCCCGCGGCGACAACGGCCGCCAGCTTTCGGGATGAGATCATCGCGGTGAATTCCTTTCGAGCGGGATCAGCGTCGCCACCGCCTGAGCGGCGATACCTTCGCCTCGGCCGGTGAAGCCGAGCCGCTCGGTCGTAGTCGCCTTCACATTAACCGCCTCTATCCCGACCTCCAGCAAGTCGGCAAGGCGCGCACGCATCGCCTGGCGATGAGGTCCGATCTTCGGTGCCTCGCAAACGATGGCAACGTCGATGTTGCCGACGGTGAACCCCGCCTCGCGCGCCAAGCCCACCGCATGCTCGACGAAGCGGCTCGACGGCGCGCCGCGCCATCGTGCGTCGCTCGGCGGGAAGTGCTGCCCGATGTCTCCCTGGCCCGCGGCGCCGAGAATGGCGTCGACGATCGCGTGGAGCGCGACATCGGCATCGCTATGGCCGGAAAGCCCGCGCGGATGATCGATGCGGACGCCGCAGAGCCACAATTCCTCGCCCTCGACCAGGCGGTGAACGTCGAAGCCCGTGCCGACCCGGGGGGCGGGAGATGGCGTCATGAAGTCCTCCGCGAAAGTGAGCTTGCGCAGCCTTTCGTCGCCCTCGACGAGGGCAACCTCCAATCCGCCGGCCCGGGCCACCTGCGCATCGTCGCCCGCGAGCGATGCTCCGCTCCAGGCCCGATGCGCGGCCAGGATGTCGGCGTAGCGGAACGCTTGCGGCGTCTGCACGCGGCGCAACGTCTCGCGGTCTGCGCTACCCGCCATCAGCCCGCCAGCCGCGACGGCGAGGCTGTCCACGACGGGCAGGACGGGGATGGCAGCGGGGCGGTCGGCCAAGGCCGCGAGCAGGCGATCGACGACCTCACGAGGGCAGTCGGGGCGGGCGGCGTCGTGAATCAGGACGTGCCGGGGGGAAAGCTCCGACAACGCCTGGAGGCCTGCGAGAACGGACTCCTGTCGCGTCGGACCGCCGGTAACGAAGCGGATGCGGGCCAGGCCGCCCAGCGCTGCCTGTGCCGCCTCCTCGGCGCCATCCGGAATGACCACCATGACGGCATCGGCTCCGGCCGCGATGAGCGCTTCGGCGGAGTGGCGGACGACAGGCTTGCCTCGCCACGGCGCGAATTGCTTGGGGACGGGCTGGCCCGCGCGAAGCCCTTGTCCTGCGGCGACGATGACCGCGGCGAAACTGGCTTGCAGGGGGGCTGACATCGCGAGGCGCGGCGCTAGCGCCTTGCGACGAGGGCCGCAATCCACTATGCGGCTGCCCGATTTTTAGGCAACCCTTGCAACATGACCGCGCTTCCTCCTCCACCGGCCTTGAAGCCGATCCACGTCGGTCCCGTGCGGATCGACTGCCCGGTCATCCTCGCGCCGATGACCGGCGTCACCGACATGCCGTTCCGCACGCTCGTGCGGCGCTATGGCTCCGGCCTCAACGTGACCGAGATGATCGCCAGCCCGGCGATGATCCGCGAGACGCGTCAGAGCCTCCAGAAGGCCGCCTGGGATGCGGTGGAGGAGCCGGTCTCGCTGCAGCTTGCCGGGTGCAGTCCGTCCGAAATGGCCGAAGCGGCCAAGCTCAACGAAGATCGCGGCGCGGCCATTATCGACATCAACATGGGCTGCCCGGTCAAGAAAGTCGTCAACGGCGATGCGGGCAGCGCCCTGATGCGCGACCTGCCGCTCGCCGCGAGCCTGATAGAGGCCACGGTCAAGGCCGTCTCGGTTCCCGTCACGGTGAAGATGCGCATGGGGTGGGATCACGCCAGCCTCAACGCCCCCGAGCTGGCGCATATCGCCGAGGATCTCGGTGCCCGCATGATCACGGTGCACGGGCGAACCCGCAACCAGATGTACAAGGGAGAGGCCGACTGGGCGTTCGTCCGGAAGGTCAAGGAGGCGGTCTCGCTCCCCGTCATCGTCAACGGTGACATCTGCGGAATTGCCGACAGCGCGAACGCGCTCGAGCAATCGGGCGCCGATGGCGTCATGATCGGCCGCGGTGCCTACGGGAAGCCGTGGCTGCTCGGCCAGGTGATGCATTGGTGGCAAACCGGTGAGGAGCGTGCCGAACCCGATTTAGATGAGCAATATCAGCTCATTGTCGAGCATTATTCAGCCATGCTCGAGCATTATGGCGACGAGGTCGGCGTCAAGATCGCGCGCAAGCACCTCGGCTGGTATGTGAAGGGGCTGCCGGGGTCTGCGGAATTTCGCAATCGGGTGAACTTCCTCGACAACCCGCGCGAAGTCCTGGGTGAGCTCGCGCGCTTCTACGAGCCGTTCCTGCGCCGGCTGGCCGCGTGAACGACGGCATCGCGGGACCGCCCGAGCCCCGCGAGCTCATCGCGGGACTGACGTTCGCGCTCCTGGTGTTGCGTCCCGACCTGACCATCGAGCAGGTCAATCCGGCGGCAGAGAACATGATCGGCCGCAGCGCGCGGAAGCTCGTCGGACGCAATTTCCTGGAAGTGGTCGGTTTTTCCGAGAGCCGGGTGCGGGAAAAGCTGTTCGCCGAGGAGGCTCAGCTCGTCGCGCGTGGGCTGGCGATCGAGGTGGATGGTCGAAGCCTGCTGGTCAACCTGACGATTTCCCCGCTCGCCGCGCATCCCGGGTGGCGCGCGGTGACGTTATCGGATGCGGGGCAGGGCGAGCGAGTCGCGGAAGAGGAGCGTGCGGGGCCGCTGCGTGGCCCGGCGGTTCTGGCGCATGAGATAAAGAACCCGCTGTCGGCCATTCGCGGCGCGGCACAGCTCGTCGCGCGCAAGTTGGATGAGGAGGACCGGGCTCTCACCTCGCTGATTACGGACGAGGTCGACCGGATCGCGCAACTGATCGACCGAATGCAGCGCCTCGGCCGCGAGCAGCCGGAGCCGGTGGGCCCGGTCAACCTCCACGCGGCGGTGCGCCGTGCGTGCGAGATCGTCGCCGCTGCCGATGACAGCGCGTTCCCCCTGCGCGAGGAGTTCGATCCCTCGCTTCCGTCCGTGCTCGCCAACGAAGGCGCGCTGGTGCAGGTGTTGATCAACCTGATCGCGAACGCGCGCGATGCCTGCCGGGATCGAAAAGCGCCCGAAATCGTCGTGCGTACCCGGTTCGTCAGCGGACTGGCGCGCAACGTGATGCGGCTCGGCCGCCCGGTGAAGCTGCCGATCGAGGTCCAGGTCAGCGACAACGGCCCGGGCATCGATCCGGCCGTGCGGGAGCACATCTTCGAGCCGTTCGTGTCGAGCAAGAAAAACGGGCAGGGCCTCGGCCTCGCGCTCGTCAACAAGCTCGTCCGCGACATGGACGGACGCATTGGCCACGAGCGCGACGAATCCGGCGGATGGACGCACTTTCGCGTGCACTTGCCGCTGGCGAAGTAGGGAGGGGCAAGTCCATGCCTAGGCGCGCATTGCTGGTCGAAGACGACGCATCGATCGCAACCGTCATCACCGCGGGTCTCGAGGCCGAGGCTTTCACGGTGGACCGCTGCGACAGCATTGCGGGGCGTGATCGGCTGCTGTCGCGCGGCAGCTACAGCGTGATGCTCACCGATGTCGTCCTGGCCGACGGCGACGGGATCGCGACGCTCGCCCAGGTCCACCGCGAATATCCCGACATGCCGGTGATTATCCTCTCGGCGCAGAACACTCTCGATACCGCGGTTCGTGCGACCGACACCGGTGCGTTCGAATATTTTCCTAAGCCCTTCGATCTCGACGAGCTCGTCCGCGCCGCTTGCCAGGCAGCCGATTCCCGGGGCGAGGTGCGGGCTGAAGGCGAGGACCCGGGCGAAGGGTTGCCGCTGATCGGCCGCAGCCGGGCGATGCAGGACGTCTATCGCATGATCACCCGGGTCCTGCGCAACGACCTGACCGTTCTGGTGCTGGGCGAATCCGGAACGGGCAAGGAACTCGTCGCCGAAGCCATCCACGAGCTGGGATCGCGGCGGACCGGGCCGCTCGTCGCCGTGAACACAGCCGCCATCCCGCGCGAGTTGATCGAAAGCGAGCTTTTCGGGCACGAGAAGGGCGCGTTTACCGGGGCGGTGAGCCGCAGCATCGGCAAGTTCGAGCAGGCCCATGGCGGAACCCTGTTTCTCGACGAAATCGGGGACATGCCGCCCGAGGCGCAGACGCGCCTGCTGCGTGCCCTGCAATCGGGCAAGATCAGGCGGGTCGGCGGGCGCGAGGAGATCGCGATCGACGTGCGCATTATCGCCGCGACCAACCGCGACCTCACGCCGATGATCGCTGCCGGCACGTTCCGGGAAGATCTCTACTATCGTCTCAACGTCGTCCCAATTCACCTGCCGCCGCTTCGGGAGCGCAAGGGCGACATCGAGCCGCTCGTGCGCCACTTCCTGAGGGCAGCCGCCGCGGAAGGATTGCCCGTCCGCAGCCTGTCCAGCGAAGCGGTGTCACTGCTCGAGGCCCAGCCCTGGCGTGGCAATGTGCGTGAATTGCGCAACTTCGTGTTTCGGGCCGCGCTGCTCTCGCGCGAGGAACGGATCGACGTGGCGCTCGTGCGGCAGCTTCTCGCCGAGCAGTCTTCCGCCGAGGGCGCGCCGGCAGGTGATTTCGCGAGCGCGCTCGCGGATTGGCTCAGCAAGGCGCAGCCCGCGCCGGGCTCGCTGTACCACGGCGCGCTCGCGGCGTTCGAACGGCCGCTTTTCGAGCATGCGCTGCACGAGACGGGCGGCAACCAACTGCGAGCAGCCCAACTCCTTGGGATCAACCGAAATACCTTGCGAAAACGGCTCGACGACCTGCGGATCGACCCTGATCGCTTCACCCATCGGCCGTAGTTCTCCCACAATTGCCAGAATTCGCTTGCCTTGCTGCAACAGGGCCGTTGTAACCTTGCAACGATGGCGACGCCTCCCAGTTCGGATTCCGTGAACCAGGCTCATCGCGCGACCCCGCGTTGGTGGCGGCGAAGCATGGTCGCTGCGCGGCGCGCGAATCTCTATCTCTGGCTGGAAATCGCGGCGGCGGTGGCGCTCACCGTCATGCTTGCGACATCCTTCTTCGCCTTGACGGGCGCCTCAGACACCACCCGACTGGTGCCCTCCGCACAAGCCGCGGCGATGCTCGTCGGTACGCTTATTCCGGCAATGACACTGGTCGTGCTGTTCGGGCGCCGCCTCGCGATCCGCCGCGCCGGCGGGACTACGGCACGTTTGCACGTGAACCTGGTGTTCTTCTTCTCTCTCGTTGCCGCGGTGCCGACCCTGCTGGTGGCGATCTTCGCCAGCATCCTTTTTCAGACAGGCGTAGCATTCTGGAATTCCGATAGCGCGCGCGGGCTCTTCGAGAACGCCAACCAGCTCGCCCAAGGCTATTACGAGCAGAGCCAGGAAGACGTCCGGCTCGAAACCGCGGCGATGGTGGGGGACATTCGCGACTATCTCAGCCAGGGCTCGCTCACCGACCCGGCATTTGACGACGCTTACGCGCTCCAGGTCGTCTATCGGGATTTCAACGAAAGCGCGATCCTGCAGCAGCAGGCCGACGGTTCGATGCGAACCCTGGCGATCGTCGACCCCGAGGAGAGCAGTTCGGCCGAAGGGCAAGTCTCGGCCAATACCGTGAACCGGCTTCAGGCGGGCGAGGACATCGTCGTCCTCGCAACGGCGGAGCGCATCGAAGCGGTGGTCCCGATCGATCTCGCCGCGGGTGTTTACCTTTATGTCGCGCGCCGTTCGGACTTTAACGCTCTCAGCCAGTGGGAAAGCGCTCGCAGCGTGCTGCGCGAATACGAAGTCGTCACCGAGCGCGCACGCAAGCAGCAGTTGCTGTTCAACCTGGCTCTATTCGGGACCTCACTCACGCTCGTGGGCCTGGCCGTCTGGTTCGCGCTTCGGTTTGCGGACCGCCAGGTGAAGCCGCTCACGCAACTCGTCACCGCCGCCCGCGAAGTGGGGGCGGGCAATTACGCCCTCCGCGTTACCGGGCGAACCGGCCCCGACGAGATCGGCCTGCTCAACCGCGCGTTCAACCGCATGACCGAGCAGATCGAACGACAGACCGACGCACTGATCGGCGCCAATCGCCAGCTCGCGGAACGGCGCGCCTTTATGGAGGCCGTGCTGCAATCGAGCACGGCCGGGATCATTTCGGTCGACGGCGAAGGCCATGTTTCACTGATGAACAATTCCGCGCAGGAGCTATTGCTCGATCGCGCGGGACCGCCGCCGATCGGGCTCGAGCTCGCGCAATTCGCGCCGCAGATCGCGGCATTGCTTCGCAGTGGGGCAAGCAGCGGGGTGGTGCAGTACAGCAAGGGCGGGGAACTCCAGACCTTGGCAGTCAAGATCGCGCCCGCCGCCGAAGGCCACGTGATTACGTTCGAGGACATAACGCGCCAACTGGTGGACCAGCGGCAGGCGGCATGGTCGGATGTCGCGCGGCGTATCGCGCACGAGATCAAGAACCCGCTGACTCCGATCCAACTTGCCACGGAGCGTCTCAAGCGGCGCTATCGCAAGCAGATTGTCGAAGATGCCGAGCTGTTCGAGGAGCTCACCGGAACGATCATCCGCCAAGTCGGCGATCTGAGAAAGATGGTGGACGAGTTCTCCTCATTCGCGCGCCTGCCCAAGCCGGTGTTCCGGAAGGAAGACGCTGTCGATCTCGTGCGCCAGGCCCTGTTCCTACAGGAAGTGGCGCATCCGGAGATCGATTACAGCTTCGGCTCGCCCGGCGATGTCCCGAGCATCGAGTGCGACAGGCACCAGTTCGGCCAGGCCATGACCAACGTCCTGAAGAACGCCGCGGAGGCGATCGAATCCCGAAGGTCCAACGCCGAACCCGACTACCGCGGCCGTATCGAGGTCGCCGTGGGTGCGGACGAGCGACACCTGACGGTTTGCGTCACCGACAATGGAGTGGGCCTGCCGCAAGGAAGCGAGCGGATCATGGAGCCCTACGTGACTACTCGCGAAAAAGGCACGGGGCTCGGCCTCGCGATCGTCAAGAAGATCGTCGAAGAGCACGGCGGCGAGTTGAACATTGCCGCGGCAACCGAGGGCGGGACACGCGTGACATTGCGTTTTGCGCGCGATCCTTCGGCGATCCGTCCGCAGAGCGAGGCGGCCGAATGACCGGCAGAGATATCTTACCGATGGAGATCGATTGATGGCGCTCGACATCCTCGTGGTGGACGACGAACAGGATATTCGCGAGCTCGTGGCCGGCGTGTTGGCGGACGAGGGGTACGACTGCCGGACCGCCGGCGATAGCCAAACCGCGCTCCAATTGATCGACGAGCGGCGACCGAGCCTGGTCCTTCTGGACGTCTGGCTCCACGGCAGCCCGATGGACGGGCTCGAAGTGCTCGATGCCATCAAGGTTCGCGAGCCTCAACTGCCGGTCATCATCTTCTCGGGCCACGGCAACATCGACACCGCCGTTTCGGCCGTCAGCCGCGGAGCCGTGGACTTCATCGAAAAGCCGTTCGAAGCCGACCGGCTACTGCTTCTCGTCGCGCGCGCCACCGAGACCGAGCGCTTGCGGCGGGAGAATGCACGACTTCGCGAAGGCAATTCGCTGGCGGAGGAGTTCACCGGCAACTCCGGCGCCATCAACCAGGTGCGCGCCACGCTGAAGCGCGTGGCCAACACCGGCAGCCGCGTCCTCATCACGGGCCCGGCCGGCTCGGGCAAGGAAGTAGCCGCACGCCTCCTCCACGCCTGGAGCCCACGCGCCGACAAGGCGTTCGTGACCGTCAATTCGGCCCGCATCACGCCCGAACGGTTCGAGCAGGAGCTGTTCGGCGAGGAAGCGGACGGGAAGCTCGTCCGCGCCGGACTGCTCGAGATGGCGGATGGCGGCACGCTGTATTTCGACGAAGTGGCCGACATGCCGCTCAGCACCCAGGCGCGCATCCTGCGGGTACTGACCGACCAGAGCTTCGCGCGTGCAGGCGGAAACCGCCAGATCGGCGTCGATGTCCGCGTCGTATCCTCGACATCGCGCGAACTGGAGAAGGAGATCGAGGAAAAGCGCTTCCGCGAGGACTTGTTCTATCGGCTCAACGTCGTTCCCGTGAGCCTGCCTTCGCTCGCCGAGCGGCGGGACGACGTGCCCGCGCTGGCCGATCACTTCTTCACGCGCTACGCGCGCGAGCAAGGCTTGAGCGCGCCCGAGGTCTCGCCGGAGGCCATGGCCGCGCTCCAGGCCTACGATTGGCCGGGCAATGTGCGCCAGTTGCGAAATGTGGTCGAACGTACCGTCATCCTTGCCCCACGCGATCGCATCGCCCGAATCGAACCGGACATGCTTCCACCAGAGATTACGGGCGGCTCGGCCGGCAACGGCGCTGGCATTTCCAGCCTCATGGGAGTGCCGCTCCGCGAGGCCCGGGAAAGCTTCGAACGGGAATACCTCCGTATCCAGATTCGGCGGTTCTCCGGCAACATCTCCAAGACGGCCGGGTTCATCGGAATGGAACGCTCCGCCCTGCATCGCAAATTGAAGCTCCTCGGCATGACCGAACGCACCGACGCGCTCGACAAGGACTGAGCCGGGAACTTCGGGCGGAACTTGGAATTTGCGCTAGGACAGGGTCGCGCCTAGATCAGGCGCGTGAACGTCGGCGTCCCCTCAGAGGAATTTGAGGGCGCCAGAATGCGGTCCCTGTGGAAAGGGCCGCCAACAAAAGGAGTCAGTCAAATGGCCAGGGGAACCCTCACATCGCGTCCGCGGCCGGCGCCGGAGCCCGCGCCAGCCCCCGTTTCGAACGGCAAACCGGCAAACCTGCAGGACCAGTTCCTCAACCACTTGCGGCGCGAGAAGACGCCTGTGACGATGTTCCTCGTCAAGGGTGTCAAGCTTCAGGGCATCGTGACTTGGTTCGACAACTTCTCGATCCTGCTGCGGCGCGACGGGCAATCGCAGCTCGTTTACAAGCACGCCATCTCCACCATCATGCCGGGGATCCCCGTCGATGCCGCGCAGTTCGGCAATGCGGACGGCGGCAAGAAGCAGCGGCTGCTGCAGGACATCTTCCTGTCGCGGGTGCGTGACGCGGGCGTCCAGGTCACCATGTTCCTGGTCAACGGCGTGATGCTGCAGGGCCGGATCGCGTCGTACGACTTGTTCTGCATGCTGCTCGAGCGTGAAGGCTTCGTGCAGCTCGCCTACAAGCACGCCGTATCGACGATCCAGCCCGCCGCTCCCGTCGACCTGACCGCGGATCTGGGCGACGACCACGAAGGCGACGACGGCTGACGTTCGACGACGACATCGAAGGCGGCGTCACGCGCGGCGCGCGGGCCCTGGTCATTTGCCCCGACGTCCGCGGCCAGCGCAGCGCCGAGGATCCCGAGGCGCGCCTCGAGGAGGCCAAGGGTCTCGCGCTTGCCATCGGGATCGTGGTGGCCGAGGCATCGATCGTTCCGGTGCGCACCGTTCGGCCCGGCACGCTGTTCGGGGAAGGCCAGATCGAGCGGATCGCGGCCGCCTGCGAGCAGGAACAGGCGGACCTCGTCATCGTCGATGGCTCGCTGTCCGCGATCCAGCAGCGTAACCTCGAAGAAAAACTCAAGCGCAAGGTCATCGACCGCACCGGGCTGATCCTCGAGATTTTCGGCGAGCGCGCCGCGACGGCCGAGGGGCGGCTTCAAGTCGAACTGGCGCATCTCGATTACCAGCAGAGCCGGCTCGTGCGGAGCTGGACGCACCTCGAACGTCAGCGCGGCGGTTTCGGGTTTCTCGGCGGTCCTGGCGAAACGCAGATCGAGGCCGACCGCCGCATGATCCGCGCCCGGATGGGCAAGCTGCGCCGCGAGCTCGAGCAGGTGCGCAAGACGCGCGGGCTGCATCGCGAACGGCGGGGAAGGGCTCCCTGGCCGGTCATCGCGCTGGTCGGCTATACCAACGCCGGCAAATCCACGCTGTTCAACCGCATGACCGGCGCCGAGGTCGTCGCCGAGGACATGCTGTTCGCCACGCTCGATCCGGCCATGCGGGCGGTACGATTGCCTGGCCTGGACAAGGTGATCCTGTCGGACACCGTTGGCTTCATCTCCGACCTCCCGACGCAGCTTGTCGCGGCGTTCCGCGCCACGCTCGAAGAGGTGACCGCCGCCGACCTGATCGTGCACGTGCGCGACATGGCGAATCCCGACAACGCGATGCAGAAGCGCCAGGTGATGGAGGTGCTCACGGACCTCGGCGTCCTCGACGGGGAAGGGGAGGAGGCGCGCATCCCGATCATCGAGGCGTGGAACAAGCTGGACTTGCTCGATCCCCAGCAGCGCGACGAATTGGCAGCGGCCGCGGCGGGAAATCCCGAGATCGTGATGATTTCAGCGCAGACCGGCGAGGGGGTCGACGCGCTCGAGGCTGGAATCGCTTCGGTCCTGACGGAAGGGCACCGCCGCTATCGCTTCGAGCTGGGCCTCGAGGACGGGGCAGGGGCGGCGTGGCTGCACCAACATGGCGAGGTCCTCGGCCATTGGGTCGAGGGCGACCGGGCTTGGTATGAGGTACGCATGGCGCCCAGCGATGCCGAGCGCTTCGAGGCGCACCACGAGCGGACCTGAACACGGGTGGACACGGGGTACGAAGCGAAGTTCGATTTTCCCGCGCGAGAGGGGAGCCCCGAACGGTCGTACCTACTCGCAACCGTCCCGCGCTCGGGAAGCACTTACGTCAGCCACCTGCTCTGGCGAACCGGATGCCTGGGCGCTCCGCTCGAGTACCTGAACTTCGAAGCGACGGGCCCGTACGGCCACGCGAATGCCTCGCCGGCCGAGCAGCGAAGCCTGTGGGACGCCGCGCTACGCCGCCGAACCTCGCCCAACGGCGTGTTCGGGCTAAAGGGATTTCCGCCACAATTCGAAGCGCTTGCACAAGAGAACTCCGACCTTCTCGCAAGAGTGATGCGCCAGATGGTGCCGTCTCGCGCAGAAAGCCGCGTCATCCTGTTGCGCCGGCGGGACCGGACGGCTCACGCCATTTCCTATGCCCGCGCCATTATATCGGGCATCTGGCGCCAGGAGCAGGAAGGCAACGCGAGGTTCGAGCCGGAGTACTCATCTGTCGCGGTCGAGCGCGCGGCCCGGCTGATCGAGGCGCAGGAGGCTGCCTGGCAGGCCATGATCGCCGACCTGAAGCTGGTCCCAATGGTTCTCTATTACGAGGATGTCGTGGCGGAACCGAACGCGGCGATTGGCCAAGTGGCGGAGTTCCTGGGGGTCGAGATCGACCCGGCCGCGGAAGTGAACATCCCGGTTATCCGGCGGCAGTCGCAAGAAGGTGCCCGGGCTTGGGCCGAACGGCACCACGGCGTCAGTCGACCGAGCTTTCCTTGACCCGCTGCCAAAGCGCTTCCTGCTGATCGAGCGAAAGCTCGGCAAACCGGCCATCCGCAAGCGCTTCCATCGCTCGATAGCGGCGCTCGAACTTGTCGTTGGCTGCACGGAGCGCATCTTCGGCCGACACGCCGTAAGCCCGAACCAGGTTGACCGCCGCGAACAGGAGATCGCCGGCTTCTTCCAACCGCTTGTCGGGCAAAGCTTCCGCCAGTTCATCGGCTTCCTCGAGCAGTTTCGACGTTGGCCCCGTGACGTCGGGCCAGTCGAAACCGTCGCGTGCAGCCCGCTTCTGCAACTTCTCGGCACGAAGCAGCGCGGGGAGCGCCCGAGCAACCCCGTCCATGGCGCTTGTTGCACCGTCGTGCGCGCGCTCGGCCGCCTTCAGCACTTCCCAGTGTCTTTCTGCCTCGGCCAGGTTCTCATCGCCGAAGACGTGCGGATGGCGGGATTCCATCTTGTCCGAGATCGTTCGAGCGACGTCCTCGAACGCGAAATGGCCGGCTTCCTCGGCCATCCGCGCGTGGAACACGACCTGAAGCAGCAGGTCTCCGAGTTCTCCGCGCAGTTCTTTCATGTCCTCGCGCGCGATGGCGTCGGCGACCTCGTATGCTTCCTCGATCGTGTACGGCGCGATCGTTTCGAACGTTTGCGCGACATCCCAATCGCAACCGCGGTGTGGGTCGCGAAGGCGGGCCATGATCGAGAGGAGGCGGTTGAGTTGCTCGGACATCTCAGGATGATAATATATATTATGTTAAATTGCGAAGCGGCTCTGTGAGATGACGGGCGCGATCACCCCACCGCCCCAAAAACCGCGGCGACGAGAAAGAAGATCGAGATCCAAGCCAACGCCATCACGACCGTTTGCTTCGCGCCGACCCGATGGGCGCGCAAGGCGCTCAACGCGAGGACGAGCCAGGCGACCAATGCAATGATGGACACCCAGGCGTTCAAGCCGCGAGCTCCATTCCGTCGTACCCGACCAGCATCCCGGCCGGCAGTTCCGCGGACAGCACGGCGTAATCCATGCTCTTGTCCAGATGAGTCAGGACGGTCGCATTCGGCTTGCACCGCTCGTGCATTTCGATCGCGGTCGCGAGGCTGGCGTGAGTGGGATGCGGTTCGCGCCGCAAGCAATCGGTCACCAGGATGTCGACGCCGTCGAACAACTCGATCATCTCCCTGGTAATTTCACTGAAATCAGTAGCATAAGCTATTGATTTACCGTCGGCCTCGAAACGAAATCCGGTGCTCGTCGTGGGCCCGTGCGGCATCTCGACCGACCCGATGGCAAACCCCGCGTGGATCTTCACCAGTTCGAGCGTCTCGAGCTTCACGATGGTCGGATATCCGTAACGCCCCGAAAAGACGTAGCTGAAGCGCTGGCGCAAGCTACGGGCGGTGGTCTCCGACGCAAATCCCGGCAGCGGCGCGTTGCGGTTGAAGCGCATCGGGCGCAAATCGTCGATCCCGTGGCAGTGATCGGCGTGGTCGTGCGTCCAAAATACGGCGTCGACCTTGTCGATGTCGTTGTCGAGCAGTTGCTGGCGCAAATCCGTGGAGGTATCGACCAGCAAACGGGCGCCGTCGTCGCTTTCCACCACGATCGACACGCGAGAGCGGCGGTTACGTGGCTCGTTGGGGTCACATTCGCCCCAGTCGTTGCCGATGCGCGGCACGCCGGTGGATGTTCCGGAGCCGAGCATCCGCAGCTTCACGGCGTGGCCTTGCTGAACAAGTTGTAGAAGTTGCGCGTCGTAGATTCCGCCAGCGCCTCGACGCTTTCGCCGCGGAGTTCCGCGACGAACTCGGCGGTGTTACGCACGAAGGCCGGCTCGCAAGGCTTTCCGCGATGCGGCACCGGCGCCAGGAACGGGCTGTCGGTCTCGACCAGCAGCCGGTCCGACGGAATCTCGACGGCGAACGACTGCAGGTCGCGGGCGTTCTTGAATGTCACGATCCCCGAGAGCGATATCGTCAGCCCAAGCTGCAAAACCTGGCGCCCGAAGTCGGGCGAAGCCGTAAAGCAGTGAATAAGCGCCGGGAACGGCCCTATCTCCATTTCCTCGCGCAGTATCGCGATCGTGTCGTCCTCCGCGTCGCGCGTGTGAACGATCAAGGGAAGGCCGGTCTGGCGCGAGACCGCGATATGCGTGCGGAACAGGTTACGCTGCACCGCTCGATCGGACTTGTCATAGTAGTAATCGAGCCCGCTTTCACCGATCCCGATTACCCGTGGATGGTTAGCTGCTTCGAGCAAGGCCGCTTCGCCGAGATCGAAATGCTGATCGGCCTCGTGGGGGTGGATCCCGATGCTGGCCCAAACGTCGGGCTCGCGCTCGGCGGCACCGACGACCTCATCCCATTCGCTTTGGCGCGTCGAGATATTGAGGAAGGCCGTGACCCCCGCTTCACGGGCCCGCTGTAGAACGGCCCCCTGCTCCTCGACCAAACCTTTGTAGTTGAGGTGACAGTGGCTATCGACCAGCATCAGACGGCCGCCTCTTCCGGAAGCTCGAGGCGCGGAAAGACCGGTTTCGGATCGTCGACGCGAATTCCACCGTCCACGATTTCGCGTTCGAGCGCCGCGAAATCCCGATCTTGCCCTGGAATGCACAACGCATCGAGTATCCTCGTCGACGCCGCCGGGGTGACCGGTGAAACGGCGATCGCCAGGTCGCGGATGCAGCCACAAAGCGTTGCCAGGACGCGCTCCATGCGAGCGGGATCGGTCTTGCGCAGTGCCCAGGGCGCCTGTTCGTCGATGTAGGCGTTGCAGGCGAACACGGCCTGCATCCACGCTTCGAGCCCGGCTGAGAACGCCAGCTTCTCGAACGCTTCGGGTAGTTCGACCGCGCAAGCGGAGCGAACCTGCTCACGCAGCACCCGGTCCGCTTCTAGTTCGGACGCGCTCGCCGTGAAAACGGCGCCGCAATTCTTGGCAATGAAGCTCAGCACCCGCTGAACGAGGTTGCCGAAGCTGTTGGCGAGCTCGGCATTGTTGCGGCTCACGATCGCTTCGGGCGACCAGCTTCCGTCCTGCCCGAAAGTGAACTCGCGCAGCAGGAAATAGCGCAGCGGATCCACCCCGAAGCGATCGGCGAGCTCGCCTGGATCGGTGGTATTGCCGAGTGACTTCGATTCCTTCTGCCCGCGATTGAGAAGGAACCCGTGCCCAAAGACCGACTTGGGCAGCGGGATGTTCGCGCTCATCAAGAAGGCCGGCCAGTAAACGGTATGAAACCGAACGATATCCTTACCGATCAAATGCACGTCTGCCGGCCAGAACCTGCGGAAATCTTCGGTATCGTCGGGATAGCCTAGCCCCGTGAGATAATTCGTCAGGGCATCGACCCAGACGTACATCACGTGCTCTTCCGCGCCCGGGACTTTCACACCCCAGTCAAAGCTGGTCCGGCTGACCGACAGATCGCGCAGACCGCCTTCCACGAAGCGCATGACCTCGTTGCGGCGCGTCTCCGGGCGAATGAAGCCGGGGTTGTCGCGGTAGAGCTTGAGCAGCGGCTCCTGATACCGGGACAGGCGGAAGAACCAGCTTTCCTCGACCGTCCACTCGACCGGCGTGCCTTGCGGGGACAGCTTCTCGCCCCCTTCCCCCTCCACCAGTTCGCTTTCGTCGTAGTAGGCCTCGTCGCGGACCGAGTACCAGCCCTCGTAGCGGTCGAGATAGAGATCGCCGTTCGCCTCCATGGCGCGCCAGATCGCCTGGCTCGCGCGGTGGTGCTCGTCTTCGGTGGTTCGGATGAAACGGTCGTACGAAATGCAAAGTTTGTCGAACAACTCACGAAAATATCCCGACATTTCGTCGGCCAAGTCACGTGGAGTGACGCCCAGATCGCGCGCCTTCTGCGCCATCTTCAGCCCGTGCTCGTCGGTTCCCGTCTGAAAACGCACGTCGCGCCCCCGCAGGCGCTGGAAACGCGCGAGCACGTCGGCGGCGATCGTCTCGTAGGCATGACCGATGTGCGGGCGACCGTTCGGGTAATGAATCGCGGTAGTGAGGTAATAGGGCTCAGCCATGGCCCGGGGCATTAGGGGTGCCAAGGGAGGCGAGCAAGGTGCCGATTTCCATGACCAGCAGGCCCGGATCGAAATTGTAGGTCGGCGCTTGGGCTCCGAGCCGGACCAACTCGGCGTGCGTGTCGCCGAGTGCCGGTATGGCTTGATTGGAGACGCCTTGCATCCGCCCGGCGACGACCGAGCGAGCCAGGTCGATCGCGGCCATTTGTCGCCTACGGTCCGGCCGCGCGCCCATCGCTTCGGCCAGCTTGCCCCGGAGACGGAAGTCTTTGTCGCCGACGTCTGCGATCTCACGCATCAGCCGGTGGATTTCGCCCAGATCCAGCTCGACGAACTCGAGCGCCGCTCCCGGTGAGCCGCCCGCCGCCGCGATCGCGGCCGCTCGCATGGCCGCGTCGGCTTGGGGGGCCTCTCGCTGCAGCATCGCATCGATCTCCGGGGCATCGACCCGAGGGAAGGCGAGAACACGGCACCGTGAGCGGATGGTCGGAAGCAGGCGGCCGAGACGGTGAACGACCAGCAGGAAGAATGTCCCCTGCGGAGGCTCCTCGAGACTCTTCAGCAAGGCATTGGCGGCACTCTTCTCGAGATCGTCAGCCGCGTCGATAACGATCGCACGGCGATTGCCGAGCGTCGGCCGCGTGGTCAGCCGCTGCTGCATCGCGCGAACCTGGTCCACCGAGATGTTGCGCTTGAGCTGGTGCGGTTTGCCCTCGTCGCGTTTTTTCTCGTCCTCGGCCGTGGCCGGCAACGGCCGCAAGACGATCACGTCGGGGTGCTCGCCCGTCAGCCACGCATCACCACCCTCGGCGACAAGCTCGCGTGCGGCGTGCAGGGCAAAGGCCGCCTTCCCCGTGCCGCGCACACCGGTGAGGATCCAGCCATGGTGAAGCCGCGGCCCTTGCAGGGCAGTCCGCCATTCACGCCATGGCTCGTCGTGGCCGGCCAGGTTCATGTCCCCGGCTCGAGCAACGGCTTCAGCGCTCGAAGCACATTCCGATGCGTCGCCTCGATCGCGCCGCTCCCGTCGATACGCACGAAACGCTCGGGCTCGGCTTGGGCGAAGCGTGCGAAAGCAGCGGCGACGTCCGCGTGATAGGCGGCGTCGCGGCCGCCTATCGCGTCCTGCTCGCCGCCGTCGCGTCGGCTGAGGCGCCGGGCAACCTGTTCCGGCGCGGCCTCGAGGAGAATCGTCAGGTCGGGAAGGATGCCTCCCGATCCCACGCGGTGCAGCGCAAGGATGTCCTCGTCCGACATGCCCCCTGCCCCGCCCTGATAAGCGCGAGAAGAATCGATGAAACGGTCGCACACCACCCACTGCCCTGAATCGAGCGCGGGCCGGATCGCCTGAACGACATGATCCGCACGCGCCGCAGCGAAAAGCAGCGCCTCGGCGGCGGGTGGCCACCCCTTCCCCGGCGGATCGAGCACGAGATCGCGAATCGCCTCGGCGCCGGGCGTTCCGCCGGGCTCGCGGGTAAGCAGGACTCGCATCCCGCGCCGCTGCAATTCCTCGGTCAGAAGCCTCGCCTGGGTCGACTTACCCGCCCCTTCCCCGCCCTCGAAGACGATGAAACGGCCGTGGCTCACGCGAACAAACCGACAAAGCCGTTGAGCAGGCGTTGGAGCAGGTTGGCCCGCTCGATGCTTTCGGCGGCCACGAGTGGAACGTCGTGCGGAGTCTGGCCGGGAATGGTCACGTGGAGGAACGCGACCGGCTGCCCCTCCTTTACGGGCGCCTGAATCGGCCCTCGATAGCGTACAGTCAGCGAAACCGCTCTTGTGCTTCCGGGAGGGACGCTGGCGAGCACTTCTCCCTCGGTCCGCAGGGGAACGCTGAATTCTGCGCCGTTCTGGACCTTGGCTCGGCCGACGGGCACATCGCTCGGCAGAATGACGCGGCTTTCGAAGGCGTCAAAGCCCCAGCGAATGAGGTCGCGCGCGGTTTGATTGCGCATCGAGGCGGTCGGCGAGCCGGCGATCACCATCACCAGTCGCCGCCCTCCCCGCTCGGCCGAACCCAGGAAATTGTACCCCGATTCGCGTGTGAAGCCGGTCTTCATCCCGTCGGCACCTTCCACCACGCCGGTGATCGGATCGTGGTTCGCCTGGGTGATCTTGCCGTAGGTCATGCCGCGATGTCCGAAGTAGCGCTCGTACAATCCCGGAAAGCGCGTCGTGACGGCTTCGGCGAGCACCGCGAGGTCGCGCGCGCTGGTATAAGTCCGGCCTTCATCGGGCCAACCGTTCGGCGTGCCGAAATGCGTGTCGCGCATCCCTAGCTCCGCGGCATTGGCATTCATCATGTCGAGCCATCCGGCGAGCGATCCGGCGGCGATCTGCGCGAGCATCACCGCGCCGTCATTGGCCGATACGGTGGTGACGCCGAGCAGGAGCTGGCCGACGGTGACCTGGTCGCCGGCCTTCAGGAACATCGATGAACCCTCGCCCGACCACAATTCGGCCACTTCCTTGCTGACCGTCACCGGCGTGTCGGGCGACAGCTTGCCCTCGTCGATCAATCGGAACGCCGTGTAGGCGGTCATCACTTTGGTGACCGACGCAGGCACGAAGCGGCGGTCGGGCTCCCGCGCGAATAGCGTCTGGCCGCTGGAGAGGTCCACGAGCAGCGCGACGGGTATTTCTGGCGGGACGGGCGCGACGCTGGCCGCCGCGACGCTTCCCGTTGAGGTATTCGCGCTGGGGACAGGAGCCGGCGCCGCTGCTCCCAGCGTCAACACGCCAATCGTGGCTACCGAGGCAATCTTCAATTCCGCTCCCATCCGCCGGAGCGGCGGAGCGCCGGCGCTTTCAGCCGCTGGTCAAGATTCGTGCATCGCTATAACCCGCCGCCCGCACCTTGGCGAGCGAGGCCTCAGCCTCTCCACGGGTTGCGAAAGGGCCGGTCCGGACGCGGAAATACCGCCCGGCTCGCGCTACCGCCCCACCGAGGACGCGCGCCGCACGCTCGGCCCGCTCCGCGGTGGAGAAGGCGGCCGCCTGGACCACGAAGGCACCACGCACTTCGGATGGCGCGGCAGGCTCAGGCGAGGGAGCCGAGACTTCAGGCGGCGGAGGGAGAGCCACCACTGCATCAGCTGCGACGGGTGGCGCTTGGTCGAAGCTGCGCGGCAGCTTGCGCTTCAGGATTTCGACCAGCGACATCGGCGTGTCCATGCGGGGCGCCGCGGGTTGCCCGGCTCGCAGCAAGGCCCGCTGCTCCTCGGGCGGGTTGACGCGCCGGACGCGCACCGGCGTCCCCGCGCTCGCCGCCAGCTGCTCGAGCGCCGCTGGCGAAAGCGTGAGCAGTTGATGTCCATCCATCGGACCGCGCCGCTCGATCCGCACGACGATCGTTCGCCCGGTTTCGAGCGAGGTCACCTCGACATAGCTCGGCAACGGAAGCGTATGGTGTGACGCGGTTATGCCGGGCGCGCCCTCGTCCGCCCCGAGAAACCCGACCTCGTCGTAATTCAGCACGTCTTCGGGCGTGTAGGTCACGGCATCGACGGTGTAAGGATCGCCCACAACCACCGGATAATCGCCTCGCGGCCCATGGGACGGTGCGGCGGCGACAGAGAGACTGTCCGACACCGAGCTCGCGCCGCATGCCCCGAGCGCAAGCGCCGGAAGCAACGTGGCGGTCAGCCGGAGGAAAGCGGCGACGCGGCCGTCAGCGGGCAATCTCATCTGCAAGCAACCCCACACTCATCGCGTAGTAGTTCGAGCAGTTGTATTCGAGGATCACCCTATAATTCTGGGTTAAGAGGTAGCTCGGCGCGGCCGGGCCATCGGGTTCGAACAGCGCCGCCATGACGTCGTCGCCGATCGCCCCCTGGGGGATGACGCCGAGCGCGCGCCAGTCCCGCACCGGCATCCAGCGGCTGTGCCGTACGTGGACGCGCGGACAGACAGGCGAAACCATCGGCGTGTCGATCGCCGCTCGGTTCACGCTGTTCGGCGTATAGGCACGCACGCCCCAAGGCTGCCCAGGGCGCCACCCAGCGTCGCGGAAGTAATTGGCAATCGAATGAAGCGTGTCGGCCTCGCTGGTCCAGATGTCCCGATCGCCGTCACCATCGCCGTCGACCGCCAGGCGTAGGTACACGCTGGGTAGGAATTGCGGGTTGCCGAAGGCCCCCGCCCAACTCCCGACAAGCGTCGAACGGGGCACGCCGCTGTCCGCGATCTTGAGCACGTCGATCAGTTCGCGCTCGAACAGCTCGCGCCGGCGCCCTTCCCACGCCAGCGTAGCGAGCGAGCGCGGCAGGTCGAAATTGCCGCGCACGGCGCCATAGCTCGTCTCGTGCCCCCAGATAGCGATCAGGATGGGCGCCGGGACTCCGTACTGCGCCTCGACCCGCGCAGCGAGCGGCTGCAGTTGTGCGTACACGCGTCGTCCGGCGTTAATCCGCGCCGAAGTGTTGTGATCGCGCAGATAAGGCGCCAGCGGCGGGAATCCGCTCACGCTGCCGCCGGAAGAGACGTTGTCGCGATCGAGCGCAATGACGCGGTCGTTGGGCGTCAGCGTATAGAGGACGTTTGCAATCGTCCCTTCGCTGACTCCCTCGCTGCGGGCCTTGGCAGCGACCTGCTGCATGTAGGCTTCGAACGACCCGCTCTGCGCGCAGGCGGGCGCTCCGAGCGATAGTCCAAGAATGACGGAGAGGGCAGAAACCAGTCGAGGGAAACGCATGCGTGATATTGTGACACGAGAACGGCGGCGAGGGAAACCCCGCCGCCGCTGATTTCGATGAAACGATGCTCCGCCGCGCCGCCCTTATTTCTGGGGACGTGTCACCACGGCGAGATGGTCGAGCTTCGGGTGCATGTCGGGATTGCGCGCAAGCATGTCCTTGAACGGGCCGAAACCGCAATTCTCGTCCGTGCCGCAGTTCGTCACCGTATGGATGAAGCGGATCTTGCCATCTTCGATGCGAAAGACGTGCGCATCAGGCCGCTCGATCGGGCCCATGCGCAGAAAGACGGCCACCGATCCGACCACCGGGTCGATCACATAGCGGCGGTCCGCCATTTCGATGTTCTCCGGAACACCGACATTGCAGGTGTCGGCGGCTGTGCCGCGCCCGGTGTAAACGCTGCCCTCGAGCCGCGCACAGGGTGTTCCCCATGGCACCGTGACGCTCTTGTCCTTGAACAGGTCGAGATAGGCGTCGGCGGCCGCGCGCAGTTCCTCGCGCGAGTTACGCTTGTCCTCGGGTATCTCTGACCAGTCCTCGCGTTGGGCGTAGTACAGAGTCTTCTCAGCATCGAACAACCAATCGTCCTGATCCGCGACGATCACGTCGAAATTGCTGATGGTTCCCGGAGGAGAGCCTGGCGAGCCGATAGCGCGGATCATCGTCGCCAGCACGTAAGGATGTTCCGGGTTGGTGATGATGCTCTCGACATACACCATGCAGGCGGCCGTGTCGTAGAACGAGCGGTCCCAATCGACCTTCTGCGGTGTCGAGATGACGCTTCCGAAGGTCATCGAGGACAGCTCGAAGTTCTCGTAGTAGTTTACCCATTCGCCCATCGGCTTCATGTGCATGACTGCGCGACCGTCCGCCTGAGCGGCGCGATACTGATCCGCGATCTCCGCGAGCCGTTCGCGGCTGCAGGTAGCCTGCGCGGCGGCCGGGCTGGCGATGGCGGCGGCGACAAGCGCACCCAGCGCGCCGATGGCGAAACGATTCATGTCTGGCTCCCTCTCTTTCCGCCGCGGTTGCGACCCGGCGGTTCGAGGGGAAGCGTATCGCAAGGCCCAAGCAGTGTCACGGGGTGACAGGCGCCGCATTCGGCGTTAGCCGGGCGCGGTTGGACAGGTGGCCGAGTGGTTTAAGGCAGCGGTCTTGAAAACCGCCGTGGGTGCAAGCCCACCGTGGGTTCGAATCCCACCCTGTCCGCCAGTCGCCGACGGGCCGGTGGGCACGTGGATTGGAAGTCGGTCTGCGGTGATGGAAACGATCGTCCGTGTGACAATCGGATTTCGCGCTGGCAGGTGAGTTGAGCCCCCGATAAAGGCCGGGTCCGTGACCTCGACCCGCACGCTTCCCGCTTCCGGCATCGCCCTCGCCCTGGTCACCGGCGCAGTGCTGGCCATCACTGGCACCAGCATCCTGCTTGTGCTCGCGGCCATGCTGGTGTGGATCGCTTCGCTGTGGCTGACATCCCCGCCGCCGCAGCCCGCAATGCCGCCAGCACGCGAAGGTGTGCAGCTTACGCCCGAAGGCATGCGCGAGTTGATCGAGCATACCGGGCTGCCAATGCTCGTCCTCGATGGCGAGCGGATCATCGTCGCCAATGCCGCGGCGCGCGAAGCGCTGGGGGCACATGTGATCGGCCAAGACGCACGCGTGGCCTTTCGCCATCCAGAAGCCGTCGAGCTGCTGTCTCGCCACGGCGGCGGCAGCGCCGCGATCCATGGGCTGACGGGGCCGCGCAGCACCTGGCAAATGACTCAACAGCCGTTCGACGAGCGCTATTCGCTGGTCGAGCTGATCAATCGCACCGCTGAAACCGACATAAGTCGTGCTCATACGGATTTCGTCGCCAATGCCAGCCACGAGCTGCGGACTCCGCTCGCCTCGATAATCGGCTACGCCGAGACGCTGGTCGAGCAGGGCGCGGCGATCGACCCCAAGCAGGCGGCCCGATTCCACGCCACTGTGCTGCGCGAGGCCAAGCGGCTACAGGACCTGGTGACCGATCTGATGTCCCTTTCACAGGTCGAAGCCGAAAAACACGATCAGCCCACCGAGCGGCTCGATCTTGCGGCGCTCGTGTTTCAGTCCGCGCGCGACGTGGCGGGGCCGGAGCGCGTCAGCCGGTTGAACCTCGCCGGAGCGGCGGAGAAGCTCATCGTGCGCGCCGATCGCAGCCAACTGAAGCAGCTGGCGCGCAACCTGGTCGACAATGCCCTCAAGTATGGCGCGCCCGATTCGAACGTGGACGTCGGAGTCCAGCGTGACGATTCGAACCGCGCCGTCCTGACCGTACGCGACCACGGCGAGGGCATCGATGCGGAACACATTCCGCATCTCACACGCCGATTCTACCGGGTCGATCCCGGACGAAGCCGCGCGGCCGGCGGCACTGGGCTCGGCCTCGCCATCGTCAAGCACATCGTCGAACGCCATCGGGGCAGGCTCGATATCGCGAGCCGCAAGGGCGAAGGAACCACCGTGACCGTTCGCCTGCCTTTGGTCGGCTGACGAAGACGACGACCCGGCAGTGTCACACGCACTGTCACACGCTTGTAATAGAAGCGTCATAGCGGCTCAGCCACCATCCGATCACGGAAGTCCAAGCCATGCGATCCCTTCTAGCCGTCCTGCTGACCAGCGCCGCCCTCACCCCTGTTCACGCCCAGGCCCAATCCAGCGACTTGAGCGCCGTCGAAGACCAACTCGCCGCCATGCAGGCGGAGATCGCCCGTTTGACCGCCGAAGTCGCAGAATTGCGCGCTCGCGAAGCAGCGAATCAGGCCCAGCCCGACGCGGCCCCGGCTTCCAAGTCCGATGCCGGCGAGAAGGCCTCGACCGTCTCGTGGGAAGGCGCGCCGGAGATCTCGCAGGAAGGCGGATGGTCTTTCAAGCCGCGTGGCCGCGTTCAGGTCGACACAGCCGCGATCGACGCGCCGGGCAGCGTCGCAGGCGATGGCCTCAGTACCGAATTTCGCCGCGTCTATCTGGGCGTGGACGGCTCGCTCCCTGGCAACTTCGGGTACCGGGTGGAAGCCGATATCGCCAGCTCGTCGGTCGAGTTGACCGACGTCTACCTGACTTACGACGCATCGGACGCGCTTTCCTTCACGCTCGGTCAGCACAAGACCTTTTCAGGCCTCGAGGACACGACCAGCGACTTGTTCACCACGATGCTCGAGCGCGCAGCTTTCAACTCCGCTTTCGGATTTGAACGGCGGGTGGGATTCAGCGGCGAGTATGCTGCCAACGACTTCGTCGTGCAGCTCGGAGTCTTCACCGACGATGCCGAGGCGCTCGGCGATGACGGGAATGACAGCTTCAGTCTCGACGGTCGCGCGCTGTTCAGCCCGAAGATCGGCAACGCCCAATTGCACATCGGCGGCTCGGCCCACTTCCGCGAGCTCAACGATGGCGCCGCGACCGTGCGGTATCGCGCCCGTCCGTTCGTCCACACCACCGACACTCGGCTCGTCGACACCGGCTCGATCGCCGCGACGGGAGAGCGCAATTTCGGCCTCGAGTTCGCATACATCAACGGGCCCTTCCACGCGACAGTCGAGGGCCACAGCATGACGGCGCGCCGCCCAGGCCTGCCCGATCCGACTTTCCATGGCGGTTATGCAGAGGTCGGAATGCTCATCACCCCCGGAGACAAGACGGGTTACCGCAACGGGGCCTTCAATCGTATTCGGCCGGTCAACCCGGTAGGCGACGGCGGGATCGGAGCGATCCAGATCAACGCGCGCTACGACCGGTTGGATCTCTCCGATGAGGGTATCGTGGGCGGTAGGCAGCAAGCGCTCGGCCTTTCGGCGATCTGGGTGCCCACCGACTACGTCCGGTTCCTGGTCAATTACGGGCACCTTTGGATCGACGACGCGGCCGTGCTCGCGGGTGCCGATTCAGATTATCAGGCCGATGCCTTCGGGGTCCGCGCCCAGGTCGACTTCTAGCACCGGCACTGGCGTTCCGCTGTCATCTACGTGTCATCAAACCGCAATATGCCGTGCCTAGCGCACCCGGCGCCTGGACAGGGAAAATTATCATGACAACCACACTGCGATTTTCGCTCGTTGCGCTCTGCGCGGCTTCTCTCGCTGCATGCGGCGGTGGCGCCGGTGACGGCACACGCAATTCCGTCCGCGCCGTCGGATCGTCCACCGTCTATCCGTTCGCCAAGCTGGTCGCGGAGAATTTCGCGCGCTCGAACCCGGACTTCGGCTCGCCGATCATCGAATCCACCGGCACCGGTGGAGGCATCGAGCTGTTCTGCAAGGCTGTCGGCGCCGACACGCCCGACATCGCGAACGCCTCGCGCCGCATGAAACTCAGCGAGTTCGAGACCTGCCAGGCGAATGGGGTGACCGAAATCACCGAGATCCAGGTCGGCCTCGACGGGATCGCCTTCGCCTCGGCGCAAGGCGGCATCACGATGAATCTGACTCCCGAGATCGTCTATCGCGCTTTGGCCGCACGGCCGTTCGGCCAGGAGCAGACCGCCAAGACCTGGCGGGATGTCGATCCGTCACTGCCGAACAAGCCGATCCTCGTCTACGGGCCGCCTTCGACGTCGGGCACGCGTGACGCGCTCAAGGAACTGGTGCTCATCCCGGGTTGCGAGACCAATGCAGAGATGACGGCGCTCAAGGAGAGTGACGAAGACCGTCAGGAGCAGCTCTGCACCGAGCTGCGCACCGACGGGGCGTACGTCGACCAGGGCGAGCAGGACAACCTCATCGTCCAGAAGATCGAAGGCAATTCCGATGCTGTCGGGGTTTTCGGCTACTCCTACCTTGAGGAGAATCTCGACAAGGTGCAGGGCCTGCCCATGAACGGCGTCCAACCGACCTACGAGAACATCGCCAGCTTCCAGTATCCGGGTGCACGGCCACTGTTCATCTACGTCAAGAACGCGCACCTCGACGCAATCCGCGGTTTCCGCGAGTTCGTCGCCGAGTGGGCGAAGTCGTGGGGCCGCGACGGGCCGCTGACCGCGATCGGGCTGGTAGCAAACCCCGCCGACGTGGCCGCGCGCAGCGAGGAGGCCGCGACGCGCTTCACCCCGCTCACCGCAGCCGACTTCGAATAGGATCGGCCCAGCCACGATGTCGCCAGCCCTCCTGCTTCTCCTGGCCCTGGGCCTTGGACTTGCCGGTTGGCTGGCGGCGCGCGCGCGCGCCTGGAGCTTTCGGCGTTCGCAACCCGACGGACGGCTCGCCGCGCTGCCCAGTTATCACGCGTGGTACGTCGCGCTCTGGATAGTCATTCCGGCAGCCATCTTTGCGCTGATCTGGAACGCCGTTGCGCCCCAGCTTGTGCTTCAGTCGGTGCTTTCCGACCCGGCGGCGAATGCCTTGCCGCCGTTCGGGATGCAGCGCGATACGATGCTGGCCGAAGCGCGCGCGGTGGCGACCGGAGCCGCTCCAGCCGTCTTCAACCCAGCGGCGGAAGCCCTAGTCGATCCGTTCCGTGAAGCCCTCGGGCGCTACAACGCCATCGGCTTGGCCATCACCCTGCTCATCGCCTTCGCCGCCGGTGCGTTTGCCTTTCTGCGCCTCAAGCCTGACTTCGCGGCGCGCACCAAAGTCGAACGCGGCGTGATGGCGGGACTCTTGCTCGCCTCGCTGGTGGCCATCCTGACCACACTCGGCATCTTCGTCAGCCTGGTGTTCGAGACGATCCGGTTTTTCGGGATGATCAGCCCGATCGACTTCCTGTTCGGTACCCATTGGGGGCCCGACCCGATGAGCAGCGCGGAGAATCCCGATCCGTCACGCTACGGAGCGCTGCCGCTGTTCTGGGGCACGATCTACATTGGCGCGATCATCGCCATGATCGTGGCCATTCCGCTCGGGCTGATGAGCGCGATCTATCTGACGCAGTATGCGACCCCGCGCTGGCGCAAGTGGCTCAAGCCGACGCTCGAGATACTCGCCGGCGTCCCCACGGTGGTCTACGGATACTTCGCTGCACTTACGGTGGCGCCTTTCGTGCGCGAAGTGGCGCTCTCGGTCGGCATCGAGAACGCATCGAGCGAAAGCGCGCTCGCCGCGGGGCTCGTCATGGGCGTGATGATCATCCCGTTCGTGTCGTCGATGGCCGACGACTCGATCGCCGCGGTTCCCCAGGCCATGCGCGACGGCAGCCTCGCAATGGGGGCGACCACCAACGAGACGATCCGCCGGGTACTGATCCCGGCCGCCCTTCCCGGCATCGTCGCCGGCGTCATGCTGGCGATCAGCCGCGCCATCGGCGAGACGATGATCGTCGTCATGGCGGCGGGCGCTGCTGCCAATCTGTCTGCGAACCCTCTCGAAGCGATGACGACGGTCACCTTCCAGATCGTGGCAATGCTCACCGGAGAAGGGAGCTTCGATCACCCCGCCACGCTGAGCGCGTTCGCGTTGGGCTTCGTGCTTTTTCTCGTCACCCTCGCGCTGAACTTCATCGCCCTGCGCGTCGTCAAGCGGTTCCGCGAAGCTTATGAGTGAGACCGTCTCCCCCACCCGCACGCCCGCGTTCGAAGCGCGGCTGAAGAAGCGCTATGCCGCCGAGCGTCGCTTCCGCGCGGCCGGCCTCGGAGCGATCCTCCTGTCGGTCGCCGTGCTGTTCTTCCTGCTGGTGACGATGACCATCAATGGGATTGGTGGATTTCAACGGGTCACGCTGCAGGTCCCGATCGACTTCAAGGAGGTCAACCTGACGGTCCCCACGGGGATGACGGAGCGCGGCGCGATCGTCCGCTCGCTCGAAGATCAGGGCATGCGCGATGTCGTGGAATTCAGCGCCGAGCGCGCATTGGGCGAAGAGGCAGCCGAGTACCTCAACCCCGATGCGTGGCGCGTGGTCGCCGAGCAGGCCGCCGACGACCCCGGTCTCTTGCAGGGCCAGTCGACATTTGCGTTGCCCGCAGGGAAGAGCTTGGCTGCTACGGTGACCAACGACTTCCAGGGCGAGCTCGGGCCGCTCGCCCGCTCACTGGCTGCCGAAGGCAAGCTGTCGAAGGGCTTCGATCCGGGTTTCCTTGCGCGATCCGACGCCACGGACCCGCAGCAGGTCGGCATCTGGGGCGCGCTCAAGGGATCGATGCTGACCATGCTGGTCACGCTCGCGCTGGCCTTCCCTATCGGTGTACTAGCGGCCCTCTATCTTGAGGAATACGCACCCCGAAATCGCTGGACCGACGTGATCGAGGTGTCGATCAACAACCTCGCGGCCGTCCCATCGATCATTTTCGGATTGCTTGGCCTGGGCGTGTTCCTGACCATCTTCCCGAACATGCGTTCAGCGCCGCTGATAGGCGGATTGACCTTGGCGCTCATGACGATGCCGGTGATCGTGATCTCCGGGCGCAATGCCATCAAGGCAGTTCCACCCTCTATTCGGGACGGCGCGATGGCGCTGGGAGCGTCACCCGTGCAGGTCGTGTTTCACCACGTGCTGCCGCTCGCGCTCCCCGGCATACTGACCGGCACGATCATCGGCATGGCGCGCGCCCTTGGCGAAACGGCGCCGCTGCTGATGATCGGAATGCGCGCCTTCATCGCGACGCCGCCCGACGGCTTCTCCGACCCCGCGACCGTCCTGCCGGTGCAGATATTCCTGTGGTCGGACGAGATCGACCGTGGTTTCGTAGAGCGCACCAGCGCGGCGATCATCGTGTTACTGCTGTTCCTCCTGGTGATGAACGGCCTCGCCATCTACCTGCGCAATCGCTTCGAGAAAAAATGGTGACCGAGACCCAATCCGAAAACCAGCCCAAGATGCGTACCCGCGACGTCTCCGTCTTCTACGGCGACAAGAAGGCGGTAGATTCGGTCTCGATCGACATCCCGCGCGAGTATGTCACGGCGTTCATCGGCCCTTCGGGCTGCGGCAAGTCGACATTCCTGCGCGCGCTCAACCGGATGAACGACACGATCGCCAGCGCACGGGTCGAAGGCAGTATCGAGCTCGACGGCGAAGATATCTACCGCTCGACGATGGACGTCGTGCAGTTGCGCGCGCGGGTCGGGATGGTGTTCCAGAAGCCCAACCCGTTCCCCAAGACGATCTACGAGAACATCGCATACGGTCCGCGCATTCACGGGTTGGCCGAAGGCAAGGCAGAGCTCGACACGATCGTCGAGAAATCTCTGCGTCGCGCCGGCCTGTGGGAAGAAGTGAAGGATCGGTTGAGCGATTCCGGCACGGCACTTTCCGGCGGCCAGCAACAGCGGCTCTGCATCGCCCGCGCGATCGCGGTGCAGCCCGAAGTGATCCTGATGGATGAGCCTTGCTCGGCGCTCGATCCGATCGCCACGGCCCGCATCGAAGAGCTGATCGACGAGCTGCGCGGCCGCTATGCGATCGTCATCGTCACGCACTCGATGCAGCAGGCCGCGCGCGTTTCGCAGCGCACCGCATTCTTCCATCTCGGCAAGATGGTCGAATACGGGCATACCTCGGATATCTTCACCAATCCGCGTGAAGTGCGGACGAAGGACTACATCACCGGGAGGTACGGCTGATGGCCGAGCATACCGTCAAGGCATTCGACGAGGACATCACGCGGTTGCGCGGCCTGATTGCCGAAATGGGCGGGCTCGCCGAAGTCGCCATCGCGGAATCGATGCAGGCGCTGGTGTCCGGCGACGAGGATCTGGCCCGGGCCGTCGTGGAACGCGACAGCAAGCTCGACGCGCTCGAAGCCGAAGTCGATACGATGGCGATCCGCATCATCGCCCTGCGCGCGCCCATGGCGGACGACCTGCGCGAGATCATCGCCGCGCTTAAGATTGGCGGCGTGGTCGAGCGGATCGGAGATTACGCCAAGAACATCGCCAAGCGGGTCGGCCGGATCGAAGGGCGCAAGCAGTTCGAGCCGTTGACGCTTCTTCCCGCCATGGCCGAAGTTGCCGCCGAAATGGTCCATGATGTCCTGACCGCTTTCGCCGCACGCGATCCCGTCCAGGCCCGCGAGGTCATAGAACGCGACGACAAGGTGGATGCCTTCTACGACAGCATCTTCCGCAATCTCGTGAGCCACATGGTCGAGAACCCCGCCACCATCAGCACGGCCGCGCAATTGCTGTTCGTGGCCCGCAATATCGAGCGCATCGGCGACCACGCGACCAACGTCGCCGAAATGGTCCACTTCGCCGCGCTTGGCACCCTGCCGCCCGAAAAGTGAGTTCGCTGTCACAAGCGTGTAATATTGACCTGCTTGAGGGGCGACCGTGACGGCACCCAAGCTGCTTCTGGTCGAGGACGACCACGCTCTCGCGGAGCTCCTCGAATACCGCTTCGAGAGCGAAGGCTACGACGTTCGCGTAACCGCCGATGGCGACGAAGCGCTCGTTTACGCCGCCGAGGAAACTCCGGATCTCGTGATCCTCGACTGGATGATCGAGGGAACGAGCGGCATCGAGGTGTGCCGCCGGTTGCGGCGCGACAAGGCGACCGCACATGTCCCGATCATCATGTTGACCGCGCGCGAGGCCGAAGACGACCGGGTACGGGGTCTCGACACCGGCGCCGACGATTACATCACCAAGCCCTTCTCTCCGCGCGAGTTGCTGGCGCGCGTCGCGGCCGTCTTGCGCCGCATGCGGCCTGCGCTCGCCGGCGAAGCGCTCGCGGTCGGGGATCTGCACCTCGATCCCGTCGCCCACCGCGTAGAGCGCAAGGGGCAGCCGATCCGCCTCGGACCCACCGAATACCGCCTTTTGCGCTTCTTCATGGAGCACCCCCGACGCGTGTTTTCGCGCGGGCAGCTCCTCGATGCGGTTTGGGGGAACGACAGCGATATCGGTGAACGCACCGTCGACGTGCACATTCGCCGCCTCCGGCAGGCCATCGCCCTTCCCAAGACGGTCGATCCCATCCGTACCGTGCGCTCCGCCGGATACGCTTTGGAACCTCCGGCGCTGCGCGAATAGCCGCCCAGGCAAGGCAGTCCTCGGGGCAAACACTCCATTCACCGCTCCAACTTTGGGCGGCGCTTGACGTCCTGCCGCGATACGCTATCGGCGCAGGATATGGTATATCATAAGACAATTCTTGCCCTGTCCGCCTCCGTTGTCGCGCTGTCGTTCACTCCGGAAACCGTGCTCGCCCAGGGCGCTCCGGTGCAACCCGCCGTTCCGGCCACGCACAACGACGATTTCCACGAACACGTCATCATCGTCACCGCCGGCGGCTTGCAGCGCCTCGATATGCTGGCGGGCACCTCGGTGCTGGAAGGCGAGGACCTGCAGCGCAATCTCGATGGTCAGATCGGAGAGGTCCTGGCGCGCGTTCCCGGCGTGTCCGCGACCAGCTTCTCGCCGGGTGCCTCCCGACCCGTCCTGCGCGGCTTCCAGGGCGACCGTGTTCGCGTCCTGGTTGATGGCATCGGTGCGATCGACGCCTCGAACGTCTCCGCGGACCATGCCGTCACGATCGACCCGCTGACCGCGGACCGCATCGAGGTGCTGCGCGGCCCAGCCGTCCTGCTCTATGGAAGCTCGGCGATCGGCGGCGCTGTGAACGTGATCGACAAGCGCATCCCGCGCCGCGCGCCCGACGAGCCGTTTCACCTGGATGCGCTCGCCGCATTCGATACCGCCTACGACTTGCGCGAGGGCGGCGCGTCGCTCGACGTGCCGCTGAACGGAAATCTCGTCGCGCACGTCGATGGGAGCTATCGCAAGACCAGTGACGTCGAGGTTCCTGGTTTCATCCTGACCGAGCCTCTGCGCCAGGGATTGATTGCCGAAGCTGCCGAGGAGCCGGACGAAGCCGAGGAACTGCTCCAGGCCGCCAACCTGCGGGGCGTTTTGCCCAACAGCGCGACGGAAACACAATCGCTCGGCGCCGGCCTTGCGTGGGTCGGCAGTGGCGGGAGTCTTGGTGCGTCGATCGGCTATTATGATAGCCAGTATGGGGTGCCCACGCGCCCCGGCATGCATCATCACCATGAAGAAGGTGAAGACGCCGAGGAAGAACACGGCGCGGAAGGCGTTTCGATCGGCCTCGAGCAGATCCGCGCCGATTTGCGCGGTTCGCTCGACCTCGGAAACGGGCTCTTCAGCGAACTCACCACGCGTTGGGCGTACTCCGACTACACGCATACCGAGTTCGAAGGCGACGAGATCGGCACGACGTTCACGGTCGACGGCGTCGAAGGGCGCGTCGAGTTGATTCAGCGCGAACGCGGTGGTTGGCGGGGATCGGTCGGCGGACAATACATGCACCGGAATTTCGCCGCGGTTGGCGCGGAAGCCTTCGTGCCGCCGAATACGACGGAAAACCTCGCGCTGTTCACGCTGCAGGAGGTCGATTTCGACCCATTCGAGATCGAATTGGGCGCGCGGTTCGAGCGGAGCACAATCGAGGCCGAGACGTTGGCCGCGCGCCGCACGTTCGACACGGTCTCGGGCGCGCTCGGCTTCGCGTACAGCCCGATGCCCGGCGTGCGGCTCGGCATCAACGGATCGCGCGCGGCGCGGGCTCCCTCCGCCGAGGAGCTTTTTGCGAACGGGCCGCACATCGCGACGCAGCAGTTCGAGGTCGGCAATCCGAACCTGAGGCAGGAAACCGCGCTCGGCCTCGAGGGCTACGTTCGCGCCAACATCGGCGGCGCGGACTTGGGTTTCTCCGTCTATCGGACCTGGTTCGACGATTTCGTCTATCTCCGGGCAACCGGCGAGGAGATCGACGGCCTGCCGGTCTACGGCCAGGCGCAACAGGGGGCGGATTACTTCGGCGTCGAGGCCGAAGCGACCTTCCCGCTGTTCCGGGTGGGCGGCTTCCGCCTGATCGGCGACGTCCAGGGCGACTACACCCGCGCGACGCTCGGCGATGGCACGCCCGTCCCGCGCATTCCGCCGCTCAGCTTGCTCGGCGGGCTCGAGATGCAATCGGAGCCGTTCGACGTGCGCGCGGAGGTGCATTGGTTCGACGGGCAGGATCGCATCGCGCCGTTCGAAACGCCGACCGAGAGCTTCGCGCACGTCAACCTCTCGGCCGCGTGGAAGCCCATGCGTGGCAATGACAGCCTGACGGTGATGCTGCAGGCCAACAACCTGTTCGACGCCCAAGGGCGACGGCACGCGAGCTTCACGAAGGATTTCGTCCCGCTGGCGGGCCGCAACGTGAAGCTGAGCGTGCGGCTGAGCCTTTAGGAGAGCTGCTCCTCTTCGGGGATCAACTCACCCTTCTGCAGCTTGCGCTTGCCCGAACGGCGGAAGAACAAGGCTTCTTCTTCGTCCTCATCGTGCTTGAGGCTCGGATTGGTGCTCTCGTCGAACAGCGCGTCCTCACCCTGGTCCTGGATCTCGTATTCCATCGATCGGCTCCTCGCCGCTGAAACGCCGCCGAGAGGGCAGCGTTCCTGACGAAAAAGCCGTTTGCGACGAACGGTTTAGCGCAACCTAGATGTGCAGCGCGCGGCCGTATGCGCCCAGCACGCTCTCGTGCATCGATTCCGAGATGGTCGGGTGCGGGAAGACCGTCTGCATCAGCTCGGCCTCGGTGGTCTCGAGCACCTTTCCGATCGTGAAACCCTGGATCATCTCGGTCACTTCGGCGCCGACCATGTGCGCGCCGAGCAGCTCGCCGGTTTTGGCATCGAAGACCGTCTTCACGAACCCTTCGGCCTCGCCGAGCGCGATCGCCTTGCCGTTGCCGATGAACGGGAACGTGCCGGCCTTGACCTCGTAACCGGCCTCCTTGGCCCTGGCTTCGGTCAGGCCGACGCTGGCGATCTGCGGCCGGCAATAGGTGCAGCCGGGGATCGCGTTGCGGTCGAGCGGGTGCGGATGGACGTCCTTGTTGCCGAGCTCCTGCGCGATCGCTTCGGCGGCGGTGACGCCTTCGTGGCTCGCCTTGTGGGCGAGCCATGGGCCCGGCACGCAGTCGCCGATGGCCCACAGGCCCTTGGTCTTGGTGCGGCCGTAAGGATCGATCTGGATGAAGCCGCGGTCCATTTCCGCCAGCTTCTCCAGGCCGATGTTCTCGGTGTTGGGGACGATGCCGATCGCGACGATGCAGTGGCTGAACTCGCTCTCGGCAACCTTGCCGTCCTTGCCCTTGATCTTTGCGGTCACGCCCTTGGCCGTGACCTTGAGGTCTTCGACGCCGGCGCCGGTCATGATCGTCATGCCCTGCTTCTTGAGCGCCTTCTCGAGGAACGCGGAGACGTCGGCATCTTCGACCGGCACCACGCGGTCGAGCATCTCGACCACGGTCACTTCGGCGCCCAGGTCATTGTAGAAGCTGGCGAACTCGATGCCGATCGCGCCGGACCCGATAACCAGCAGCTTGCTCGGCATCTCGGGGGGAGTCATCGCGTGGCGATAGGTCCACACCCGCTTGCCGTCGGCCGGCGCGAACGGCAGGTCGCGCGCCCGCGCGCCGGTTGCGACGATGATATGCTTGGCGGTGAGCTTCTCTTCACCCTTTTCGCCTTTCACCGTCAGCGCGGTCGGGCCGGTCAGCCTGCCCTCGCCCATGTGCACGGCGATCTTGTTCTTCTTCATCAGGTGCGTGACGCCCTGGTTCAATTGCTTGGCGACACCGCGCGAGCGCTTAACCACCGCCTCAAGATCGGCCTCTATCCCCTTGGCAACGAGGCCATAATCCTTGGCGTGCTGCATGTAGTGATAGATCTCGGCCGAGCGCAGCAGCGCCTTGGTCGGAATGCAACCCCAGTTGAGGCAGATGCCGCCGAGCAACTCGCGTTCGACGATCGCGGTCTTCAGCCCGAGCTGCGCGCAGCGAATCGCCGCGACGTAGCCTCCGGGACCGGAACCGAGAACGATCACGTCGTACGAATTGTCAGCCATTTGAACCCTGCCTGAGACGAGACATGGACCGGGTGTTACACAGTCCAGGAGATAAAAAATCGCGGGGGCAGACGGGTGCTTGCGCCCGGCCCACCACGAGATTTGCTGCTATCCGAATCATTTGCCCGGCGTCGCACAAAAGCGGCCCTGTAGGAAAGCGTTACGCTCACGCCTCGATGGCCCGCGGGCGCCCGCTCTCGTCGACGGCGACGAAGGTGAACTTGGCCTCGGTGACCTTGATCTCGTCTTCCGAATGGCGCTCGCGGCGCCAGGCTTCGGCGGCGATCGTCAGGCTGGTCCGGCCGATCCGCTCGACCTCGCAATAGACCGACACCTCGTCGCCTACCTTGACCGGCAGGTGGAACTGCATCCCGTCCATCGCCACGGTCACCGCCCTCCCCTTCGTGCGGCGCGCGGCGACGAGGCCGCAGCCCGAATCCATCAGGCTCATCAGCCAGCCGCCGAAGATGTCGCCATAGGCGTTCGCGTCCGCCGGCATGGCGGTGACGCGGATGGCGGGATCGCGCCGCTCGGTCACGCGAGAAAGCCGAAACGCTTCATGAGGAGGGCGATGATCGGAACGCCGGGTAGCGCCGTGAAGATGGCAAGGATCATTGGCCATCCGAGCCGCTCGCCCAAGGTCCCACCTGACAGAAGGCCGAACAGGAGCAGTACGCCCCAAAGGACCAGGAAAGCGGCCCCGCATTGTAGCCAATTCGCCCTGATCAAGAACGTAGCAAGCAACAACGGCGCCACGACCACGAGGACGAGGAGGAACAGATGCTCGCCCCGAAGCACTGGCATCCGCTCAAGCCACTAGCCCCAGAGGCGCTTCGCACAGCTCCTTGAAGACTTTCATGAGCTCGGCGCCGTCGGTGCCGTTCATGGCGCGGTGGTCGAAGCTGCCGGTGGCGGTCATGACGGTGGCGATCTGGAGCGAATCGTCGATGACGTAAGGCCGCTTCTCGCCCGATCCGATCGCCATGATCATCGCCTGAGGCGGGTTGATCACCGCGTCGAACTGCTTGACCCCGTACATGCCCATGTTGGAGATGCTGGCGGTGCCGCCCTGGTATTCGTGCGGCTGCAGCTTGCCCTCGCGGGCCCGCTCGGCAAGGTCTTTCATCTCGGTGGCGATCGCCGAAAGCGACTTGTTTCCGGCATCGACGATGATCGGGGTGATCAGCCCGCCCGGGATCGCCACCGCGACCGAGATGTCCGCGCGGCTGAACTTGAGCAGGCTCTCGCCGGTGTACTGGACGTTGCAGGCCGGCACCTGGAGCAACGCCTGGGCCAGCGCCTTGATCATCAGGTCGTTGACCGAAAGCTTCACGCCGCGTCCTTCGAGCGCCGCATTGAGCTCGCCGCGCAGCTTGAGCAGCGGGTCGAGGCGGATATCCATCGTGACGTAGAAGTGCGGAACCTGCTGCTTCGACTCGGTCAGGCGGCGTGCGATGACCTTGCGCATCGAGGAGAGCTTTTCTTCCTCGTGCGGGATGCCGAAGTCCTGTGCCGGCTGCGCGCCCGCGGGAGCCGGGGCCGCGGCGGACGGCGCTGCGGGAGCGGAGGCCACGCCCGAAGCCGCCTGAGCCGGCGCTCCTTCGACGTCGGCCTTCACGATGCGCCCCTTGGGACCGCTGCCCGTGACCGTGGCGAGGTCTATCCCCTTCTCGGCCGCGATGCGCTTGGCGAGAGGCGAGGCGATCACGCGGTCACCCGTGACCGCTTTCGCCGCCGCGGGCTGAGCCGCAGCCGCCGGAGCGGGAGCCGGAGCCGGCTTCTCGGGAGCCGCCGCCGGTGCCGGCGCCGCTGCCTCGGCCGGCTTTTCGGCAGGCTGTTCCGCCTTTGCCGGAGCCTCCGTCTTCGGAGCCGCCTTCACGCTCGCCGGGTCTTCGCCCTCTTCGGCCAGCGTGGCGATGACGGTGCCGACCTTCACGCCTTCGGTGCCCTCGGCCACCGCAATGTCGGCGATCACGCCTTCGTCGACCGCCTCGAACTCCATCGTCGCCTTGTCGGTCTCGATCTCGGCCATGATGTCGCCCGAGCTGACCTTGTCGCCCACCTTGACCAGCCATTTGGCGAGCGTGCCCTCCTCCATCGTCGGCGCCAGGGCGGGCATCTTGATAGCGATCGACATCGTGGCGCGGTGTCCTTCAGGGAGGATTTGGAGCGGGCTTCGTCTAAAGCCAATTTGCCGGGCCGGAGCAAGGTTCTTGCACCAACGCGGCTTTCAGCGGATACCGCGCCGGCGGGGAGAGCATGACATGCGGGTCTACCTGGTCGTGATCGACGAGAGCCAGGAAGCGCACGGTGCGTTGCGCTTCGCGGCGCGCCGCGCCGTCGATACCAACGGTGCGGTGCACCTGCTGGCGCTCGTCCCCAAGCAGGATTTCAGCGCGTTCGGCGCGATCCAGGCGACCATCGAGGAAGAAGCGCGCGACCGCGCCGAAGTGCTGGCGAACAGCGCCGCGGGCGAGCTGATGAGCGAAAGCGAGCTGATGCCGCAAATCTCGGTCAAGGTCGGCGACGGCAAGACCGTGATCAACGAATACCTGGCCGCGCACCCCGAAGTGGCCGCCCTGGTGCTCGGCGCCGCGGCCGAGGGCAACCCGGGCCCGCTGGTCACGCACTTCTCGGCAAGCGCGGGGCAACTGCCCTGCCCGCTGTTCATCGTGCCGGGCGGCCTCAGCGACGAAGAAATCGACCGGATCAGTTAAGGCGTTGCTGGCCGGCGTTCCGGTGAAAACGGTTTACGTGACAATCTGATCGCGCAGAGAACGCGGAGACCGCAGGGGGCCGCTATTCTCGGCGGGCTCTGCGCTCTCTGCGCGAACTTGTACCAGTGGGAGGATTCCGGCCGTCGGTTCAGGCGCGTCCGGGCTGCAATGGAGCGCCCCGCAAGCCGCGCAGTTCGAGTATGACGAAGAGCGCGACCGCGGCCGCTTGGGCGAGCACCACGCTGTGGCCCAGCGGTGTGAGTTCGTTCGACCATGCGAACCACACCGCGAGGCTTGCGGCGATCCAGGCGATGTTTCCGGCGATGGCAAGCGCGAGCAGCGCCCTGGCCGGCCGCACCGCGAGGAATGCGAGCAACACGCCGGCAGCCAGGCAGATCCAGCCGCCGATGGCCACGACCGCCGGCGGAAGGCCCAACATCGAGCCGACCGGGCCGCTGGCGAACGCGCCGAGCGCGAATATCGCCGCGCAGCTCAGGGCATCGAGCCAAAGGACACGGGAAAGGTTGTTAGGGGACATGGCATGCACTCCTTTGCTGGGTGGGCATGCAGGATCGTCGCCGGCGATAGTCGTGTCGATTACCTCGCAGGTAATGGCCATCCCCGGGGAGCCCATTTAAGCATGGGGCAATGTCACAGGTCCCCTTCGGCGAGATGCTGCGCGAATGGCGTGGCCGACGTAAGCTGAGCCAGCTCGACCTCGCGCTCGCCAGCGAGGTATCGTCACGCCACTTGAGCTTCGTCGAAACGGGCAGGGCGAGACCGAGCGCGCCGTTGGTCGACAGGTTCGCGCGCGAGCTGACGATGCCGTTGCGCGTGCACAACGCGCTGCGGATCGCGGCCGGCCATGCGCCAGTGCACAGCGAGCGGCCGCTCGACGATCCCGACCTCGCCGAAGCGCGGGCGATCGTCCAGCGCGTGCTCACCGCGCATGAGCCATTCCCGGCGCTTGCCGTGGACCGCGCGTGGAACCTCGTGGACGCGAACGCCGCGTTGCCGATGCTGCTGGCGGGGATAGACGAGGAGCTGTTGAAGCCGCCGCTCAACGTTCTGCGGGTCGCACTCGATCCGCGCGGACTGGCGCCGCGCATCGTGAACTTTTCCGAATGGCGCGCGCATCTGCTCGCGCGGCTTGGGGCGCAGATTGCCGCCAGCGGCGATGCGACGTTGATCGCGCTCGATCAGGAACTGCGGCGGCTGCCGTTTCCAGACACCGCGCCCCCACCGCGCCTGAGCGGACCGGCGATCGCTATACCGCTGCTGCTGGAATCGCCGGTGGGCAGGCTATCGTTCATTTCGACGACGACGGTGTTCGGCACGCCGCTCGACGTCACGCTGTCGGAGCTGGCGATCGAGGCGTTCTTCCCCGCCGACCGGGCGACGGGGGACCGGCTGCGGGGGCTGGTTGCCGGCTAGCGTTTCCGTCCGCGTCCCTGGTGCCGGATGTTCGCCGGCCGGCCGCGCTGGCCCTGGGGGTGTTTCGCGCGGCCTTTCTTCTTGGGCTCGGCGCGCCTGCCGCGGGGTTCGATGGGCTTGCCGCCATCGGCCTCGGGCACTTCGAACTTGAGCGCGCCGGTGAGCGGATTGGCCTCGGCGAGGCGCAGCTCGAGCGTGTCGCCGACCGCGTAACGCTCGCCGGTGTCCTCGCCCACCAGCGCGCGGGCGGCTTCGTCGTAGCGGAAGTACTCGCGGCCGAGCGTGTTGACCGGGACGAGGCCGTCGCCGCCGAGGCCGACGATGGTGGCGAAGAAGCCGAAGCTCTGCACCCCCGTGATGCGCGTCGGGAAGGTCTCGCCGACGCGGCCCGCCAGCCACGCGGCGACGTAGCGGTCGATCGTATCGCGCTCGGCCTCCATCGCCCGGCGCTCGGTCTGGCTGATCGCGTCGGTCACTTTCGACAAGTCGGCGCGATCCTGTTCGGACAGGCCGCTCTTCGCGGGCAGCTTTCCCTTGGGAGCAGGCTGCTCGAGATGGAACGCATCGACCAGCGCGCGATGCACCAGCAGGTCGGCATAGCGGCGGATGGGCGAGGTGAAGTGCGCGTAGCTGCCGAGCGAGAGGCCGAAGTGGCCGGCGTTCTTCGGGCCATAGTAGGCCTGGGTCTGGCTGCGCAGCACGGCCTCCATCACCAGCGCCTTCTCGCCTTCGTCGGCAATGTCCTTGATCATCCGGTTGAACAGGCTGGGGGTGATGACCTGGCCGAGCGCAAGGTTCTTGCCGATGCTCTTGAAGTAATCGCGCAGGGCGACGAGCTTCTCGCGCGTCGGCGGCTCGTGGACGCGGTAGACCACCGGGCTCGCCTTGCTTTCGAGCGCCTTGGCCGCGGCGACGTTGGCGGCAATCATGAAATCTTCCACCACACGGTGCGCGTCGAGCCGTTCGCGGACCGCGATCTCGGCGATGCGCCCCTTTTCGTCGAGCATGACGCGGCGCTCGGGCAGCTCGAGCTCGAGCGGATCGCGGGCATTGCGCGCCGAGAACAGCGCGCGCCACGCAGCCCAGAGGTTCTGGAGGTTCTGGTCGGCGTCTCCGGAATCGATCCGGGCCTGGGCGTCCTCGTAGGCGATGTTCTCGGCAATGCGGACGAGCGCGCGGGTGAAGCGCCAGTCCTTGACGCGGCCGTGCGAGTCGATCCGCAAGTGGCAGACCATCGCCGCGCGGTCCTCGCCCTGCCTCAGCGAGCAGACGTCGGTGCTGAGCGCCTCGGGCAGCATCGGCACGACGCGGTCGGGGAAATAGACCGAGTTGCCGCGCTTGCGGGCCTCGCGATCGACCTGTCCGCCCGGTCGGACATAGAAGCTGACGTCGGCGATGGCGACGACGGCGCGGAAGCCTCCCTCCCCATCGGGCTCGGCCCAGATCGCGTCGTCATGGTCGCGCGCGTCGGCGGGGTCGATCGCGACGATCGGGACGTGGCGCAGGTCCTCGCGCTGCTCTTCGCTGAGCGGCAGCTTCGCGGCGAGCTCGGCTTCGGCGAGCGCTTCCTCGCGGAACACGTGCGGGATGCCGTGCTTGTGGATCGCGATCAGGCTGAAGCTCCTGGGCGCGAGCGGGTCGCCGAGCACCTCGATGACCTTGACGCCCGAGCGCGGGGTGCGGCCGGGTTCGGCGAGCACGAGCTGACCCGGCTCGGCGCCGCCGAGATCCGCGATCGGCGAGGAATTGCGCACGCGCTTGTCGGTCGGGGCCAGCCACGGCTTGCCCGAGCCGTCGAGCTCGACCACGCCGAGCAGACCTTCGGCGCGCGCAGGAAGCTTCTTCATCGGGTGGGCGGTCCAGCCGCCGCCGGTTTCCTCGGTGCGCGCGAGCACGCGGTCACCGGCCTTGAGCGCGGCGTGGCGCTTGCTCTCGACCAGGCGCAGCCGCGGCGGCGGTGTGCCGTCATCCGGCTGCCAGGCATCGGGAATGGCGATCGCCTCGCCCTCCTCGACGTCGACCACGCGCAGCACGGTGACCTTCGGCACGCCGCCCATGCGGTGGAACGCAGTCCGCTTGCCGTCGATCAGGCCCTCGTCGGCCATGTCCTTGAGCAGGCGCTTGAGAGCGATCCGCTCCTCGCCCTTGAGCCCGAAGGCCTTGGCGATCTCACGCTTCCCGGCGGGCTTGTCGGACGACTGGATGAACTCGATGACCTGCTCGCGCGAGGGGAGCCCGGGGTGCTTGCGGTTGCGCGGCATCGCGCGGCTATGGCGGGTTTGGGGCATGCCCGCAAGGAACGCTCATGGCCGCCGGTAAGTGCCGAGGTTCATTGGCAAGGGCGGTTTGCGGGGATAGTAGCCGGCATCCATGCCTGAGACGGAAGACGATCCCGAGATGCGCCACACGATTGCCACCGCCTTGCTCGCGGCGACCGCGCTCGCCGGCCCTGCCCGCGCCGAAGCGATCGACGCGATGGGCCCGATCCTCGCCACCGCGCCCGATGCGGCGACGCTCACCGCGCAGTGCGATAGCTACGTTGCCGAGATCGAGCGGCGCCAGGCCGCGCTCGAGCAGGAGACCGGACCGGCGACCGTCGACGGCACGCTGACCCGTTACGACGAAATGATGACCGCCGTGCTCGGCGCGGGCCTGGGCGAGTTCACGCTCTACCAGCAGGTCATGGCGGACCAGGAGCGCCGCGACGCCGGTGCGGCGTGCCAGGTCCGGCTGGCAACGCTCGGCAGCGAGATCAGCCTGTCGCGCCCGATCTACGACCGGCTTAAGGCGATCGACGCCACCGGTACGGACGCGGCGACGCGGTGGTATCTCGAGCGCACGCTTTCGGGCTTCGAGCGTGCGGGCGTCGCGCTCGACGACGCGCAGCGGGCCGAGGTGCAGGAGCTCAACGAGAAGCTCGCCCAGCTCGGCACCGACTTCGAGAACAACATCGCCAACGGTCGCGAGGTGATCAGGGTGAGGCCCGAGGAATTGTCCGGCCTCCCCGCCGACTTCCTCGCTTCGCACCGGCCGGGCGAGGACGGGCTGATCGAGATCTCGACCGACACGCCCGATTACCAGCCGGTGATGACGTATGCCGAGAGCGACGACCTGCGGCGGCGTCTGTCGGAAGTCTACAACCGCCGCGCCTATCCCGAGAACGACGCGATCCTGCGGCAGATCTTCACGCTACGGCAGGAGCTGGCGACGCTGCTCGGCCGGCCCAACTATGCCTCGCTGATTCTCGAGGACAAGATGGTCAGCTCGCCCGCCAAGGTACAGCAATTGCTGACCGACATGGCCGAGGCGGCGCGCCCGGCGGCGATGCGCGACTACGAGAAGAACCTACAGGTGCTGCGCGAGCTGAAACCCGGCGCGGAAAAGATCGAGTATTGGCAGACCGGCTGGCTCGCGCCCAAGGTGCAGCAGCGCTTTTACGCCTACGATCCGCAGGAAGCGCGGCAGTACTTCGCCTACGACAACGTCCGCGACGGCATCCTCAAGCTGACCGAGGACCTGTTCGGCGTCGAGATCCGCGCGTGGGATACGCCGCTCTGGAACGAGGATGTCGAGGCGTTCGAGATGGTCGAGGGCGACAAGGTCCTGGGCCGGTTCTATTTCGACTCGCACCCACGCCCTGGCAAGTACACCCACGCCAACATGATCCCGCTGCGGCCCGGTACCGACGGCGAACCGCCCGTGGCGGCGCTGGTGATGAACCTGCCCAAGGGCGGGCACGACACCGGGCTGATGGAACACAGCCAGGTCACGACCTTCCTCCACGAGTTCGGCCACATGATCCACGGCATGTTCGGCGGGCACACGCGCTGGCTCGGCCAGTCGGGCGTGGCCACCGAGTGGGATTTCGTCGAAGCGCCGAGCCAGATGCTCGAGAACTGGGTCTATGACTACGACACGCTGGCCGGGTTCGCAGTCAACAAGGAGGGGCAGACGATCCCGCGCGACCTCGTCGAGCGGATGAACAAGGCCCGCTACTTCAACCTCGGCCTGGGCGACATGACGCAGCTCGGCTATTCGAACATCTCGCTGCAGTTCCACCAGAGCGAAATTCCCGACGACCTCGGAGCGGCGACCCGCAAATGGCGCGATCAGTACGCGATCGTGCCGGCGCCGGACTGGGTCGAGTTCCAGGACGCCTTCGGCCATCTCAACGGCTACTCGGCGATCTACTACACCTATCGCTGGTCCAAGGTGATCGCCGACGACCTGTTCACGCGATTCCAGAACGAAGGCCTGCGCAACGCGCAGACGGCGGCGGACTATCGCAAGCTGATCCTCGAGCCCGGCGGCACCAAGCCCGCCGCCGAGCTGGTGCGAGATTTCCTCGGCCGCGACGTAACCCTCGACGCGTACCGCGCGGAAATGGCGAAGGACCAGTAGCGCTCCTTCTCGTCATTGCGAGGACCGAAGCGACGAAGCCATCCAGCGCGCTTCATTGCCGCCCCGGTTTGCTTCGCTGCGCTCGCAATGGCGAAGCAGGGCGAGGCGAGCAATTCCCTCTTTCGCTAGTCGATCGGTGCGAAGGCCCCGCCCGGCACGGCGCTCGCGACGGGGCTTTCCGTGCCGTCCGCCGCAACGGCGCTGACGCCAAACAGCCAGTCGTCGCCGCGATCCGGTTTGAGGACCACAGAGATCGTGTCGCCAGCCGGAACCGGGATATCGGCGGCCTCCCCTCCGACGCGGAGCCGACGCTCCCATCCTGACTGGTCGGTTCGGCGCCGCCAGATCGTGTAGCGGACCGCCCCCGGGGCTGGTTTCCATTTGAGGAGCGTATCGGTTCGTACCGCGGCTTCGATCTCGACTTCCGGCGGCATCGGGGCCCGGGCGAGCGCGTCGAGCGCGCGGACGTTCAGGCGGGTGACCTTGGCGAGATAGGGAAAGTCCATTTCATCGACCGTGTCGCCGTAAGTGATACCGTTCTCGACTCTCAAATCCTGATGCTGATGCTCGTAGTCCTCGACGGCGACGCTGAAGCGCACCGCCGGATAGCCCGCATCAAGGAACGGTATGTGATCGCCGCCGCGGCCCATGCGGTCGGTGCGCCAGATTTGCCGGACATCGAGACCCCTGGGGTCAGCTTCGGCCAGCGTGGCGATATAGCGGGAAAGGTTGCGCGAGGGGCTGTCGTTCTCGCCGCCATTGCGGCGCACGTTCGCGCGCAGGGCCTCGTTGCCGTCGGCGCGAGGGCCTTCCGAAAAGACGCGCACATGGCTGGCGTCACAATGTCCGTCCGACCCGCAAGAACCGCCGACAATATCGTTGTTGAGCACGGCCTTTACGGTCCAACCGTGCAACCGCGCGTAATCGGCCAATAAGCTCCCGCCGAGCAATCCCTGCTCCTCGCCCGACAGCAAGGCGTAGACGATCGTCACGGGATAGCGCCTGCGCGACAGGACGCGCGCGGCCTCGATCGTCAGCGCTGTGCCAGAGGCATTGTCGTTCGCCCCCGGCGCATCGGCGACGGCATTCATCACGTCACTAACGCGGCTGTCGATGTGTCCCTGGACGATCACCACTTCGTTCGGCCGTTCGGTGCCGCGCTGGATGGCCACGACATCGACCAGACGAGTAGGGACTGGAACCCGGGCACCCGTCACCATCCGTTCTGGCAATACGATCTCCAGGCAACCGCCGCAGGCCTCGCTCGCCGCGCGAAACTCTGCTTCGCCCCAGCGACGGGCGGCCCCAATCCCACGTTGCGGATCGTCTTGCTCCGAGAGCGTATGACGCGTGCCGAATCCCACCAACGTTTCGACGTCGGCGCGCAAGCGCTGCTCGGAAACGTCGGCACCGGCCGACTGAGCGGCGGCCGGTGCAGCCAAAAGGGCGCCGGCGAGGATGATGTATCGCATAAGCCTGTCTCGGCCGCTCATCCGGCCAAGGCAAGGTTCAATACGACCGCGCGACGTAGATTCGTTCGACGGCGGGTTCGCCAGTGAAGAGGCATGGCCCCCCAGCCGGTGCGGCGTCGAGCGGGACGTTGCGGAAGGTAAGCTTGTGCGCCTTGAGCTTCTCGATCACGGCGTCGAGCGCGGCGCCGGTGGGGCGTGACCATTGGATTTCGGCCCAGCCCGGATAGCGGCGGTCTTCGCCGAAGTACTCGGCCAAGGCGTCGAAGCTGTCGATCTGGACGATGTTGGCCTCGCGGCGATCGCGCGCTTCGGTGAACAGGGATTGCTGGATGTCGACCAGCAGGCCCGGAATGGTTCTCGCCGCCACTTCGCGATCCAGAGCCGTGAAGTTCGGCTTGGCGTCGGCGCCCCAGAGGCGGTCGCGGCGCAGGACGGTGACCTTGCCGTTCTCCATGTCGCGCGGCCCCACCTCGACGATGATCGGCGCGCCGCGCCGGACCCAGTCCCAGCGCTTTGCGGCAGCCTTGCCAGGCCGCGAGTCGAGCAGCACACGCACCGGCTCGCCGAGGGCCAGTTCGGAGCTCACCTTGGCACGGAGCCAGTCGCAATAGGCGAGCAGTTCGGCGTCGCCGTCGTTGTCGCGCAGCATCGGCAGGATCACGACCTGCTGCGGCGCGACGGCAGGCGGCACGCGCAGGCCGTCATCGTCGCCGTGGGTCATGATCAGCGCGCCGACCATCCGCGTCGAAACGCCCCAGCTCGTCGTGTGCGCCAACTGCTGCCCGCCGTCGCGATCCTGGAAGCGGATGTTCGCGGCCTCGGCGAAGCTGGTGCCAAGGTAGTGCGAGGTTCCGGCCTGGAGCGCCTTGCCGTCCTGCATCATCGCCTCGATGGACCACGTGCCGACCGCGCCGGGAAAGCGCTCGTTCTCCGGCTTCTCGCCGGCGATGACCGGGACGGAGATGTCCTCTTCGGCGAAGGCGCGGTACATCTCGAGCGCGCGCATCGTCTCCTTGAGCGCGTCCTCACGGCTTTCGTGCGCGGTGTGGCCTTCCTGCCAGAGGAACTCGCTGGTGCGCAGGAACATGCGCGTGCGCATCTCCCAGCGCACGACGTTGGCCCACTGGTTGAGCAGAAGCGGCAGGTCGCGCCAGGACTGGACCCAGCGGCTCATCGCGTCGCCAATGATGGTTTCCGAGGTCGGCCGAACGATCAGCGGCTCCTCCAGCTTGGCTTCGGGATCGGGGATCAGCCCGCCCTTCCCGTCCGAGATCAGCCGGTGGTGCGTGACGACCGCCATTTCCTTGGCGAAGCCTTCGACGTGCGCCGCTTCGCGCACGAAGTTGGCCAGCGGAATGAACAGCGGGAAATAGGCGTTCTGCACGCCCGCCTGCTTGATCCGCGCATCGAGCAGGCGCTGCATCCGTTCCCAGATGCCATAACCCCAGGGCTTGATGACCATGCAGCCGCGCACGCCCGATTCCTCGGCCATGTCGGCGGCGGAAACGACTTCCTGGTACCACTGCGCGAAATCGTCCTCGCGCTTGACGGTCAGGGCATGGCGAATGGCAGACATTGAGCTTCCCGTAATCTGGTGACCCGCGCGCCCTAGCGCCGGACCCCGGCCCGGGGAAGCTACTTGCGCAGTTGATCCAGCTTGCGCTGCATTGCCGCCATCTGCTCGCGAAGATCGTCGAGGTCGTCTGCGCTCGCGGTGGGCTTGGCCGGTGGCGGCTCGCTCGGCTTGTTGCCGGGCATGAACGCGCTCGCGGCGGCCTGGAACATCTTCATGTTGGTTTCGGCAAGCTGGGCGAAGGCCTCGGGCCCCATGCTGGCCTTCCAGGTTTCCTGGAGCTTGCGCTGGTTGGCGCGGAAGTTGTCCATCGTGGCTTCGAGATAATGCGGCATCAGCGCCTGCATCGAGTTCCCGTACATCGAGATCAGCTGGCGCAGGAAGCTGATCGGCAGCATCTGCTCACCATGCGATTCCTCCTCCATGATGATCTGGGTGAGGATCTGGTGTGTGATGTCCTTGCCGGTCTTGGCATCCACGACCTGGAAGTCGACGCCTTCACGCGTCATCCGCGCAAGGTCTTCGAGCGTGATGTAGCTCGACGAGCTCGTGTTGTAGAGCCGCCGATTGGCGTACTTCTTGATGACGATGGGTCCGGGACCGGACGCCTCGCGGTCAACCATATGGGCGCACTCCTTAGCCCGCTATCCTTCGAGCTAGCACCCGCAGCGTGTGCGGTGCAACAGACGTAACCTAGATTCGTCGGAAGCGCCGCCCGAGAAGCGTGAGCAGCTCATACTGGGACAGGTCGCACCGCGCGGCGGAATCGGGAAGATCGTACGGCAAGTCGAGCCAGTCCCCCTCGCGCAGGTCGGGCACGGCCGTGCAATCGACGACCACCATGTCCATCGAGACCCTCCCGAGCAGCGGCAAGGTCGCCTCGCCATGTCGAAGCGCGCCACGCCCGGACCAGCATCGCAGGAAACCGTCCGCGTAGCCCAGCGAGACGGTTGCCGCGCGCATCGGCCGATCGGCCGTGAAGGTGGCGTTGTACCCTACGCAGTCGCCCGGAGAGAGCTCGCGAACCTGCAGCACGGCCGCCTGCGGGTGCGCGACCTGATGGATTCGGCCCGCGAGCTCTGGGCGCGGGATTCCGCCGTAGAGCGCCAGGCCGGGACGCGTGAGTTCGAAGGCGAATGCCTCCCCCAGCGCGATGCCGGCGCTGTTCGCCAGGCTGCGGCGACGCGCGGGTATCTCGCGCGCCACCTGTGCGAAAAGCGCTTGCTGACGCGCGTTCTGGTCCGACTCCTCATCCGCCGACGCGAGGTGCGACATCAGCGTGTCGATCTCGAGCGCGGCGATGAGCGGATCGCCGATCTCGCCAGGCGGCAAACCGAGCCGGTTGATGCCGGTATCCACCATCAGGTCGCATGGCCCGCCCCCGGCATCGACCCACAAGCGCGCCTGCCGCAGGCTGTTGATGACCGGGCGCACGCCGACGGCACGGGCAAACGCGGCATCCTCGGCGCGGACGGGCCCGTGCAGCACGGCGACCTGCGCGGGGGCGACATGCCGCAGGAGCGCGGGCACCTCGCTCCAATGCGCGACGAAGAAGTCCGCCGCACCCGCCGCGCTCAGCACCGGCACGACGTTGTCGATCCCGAGGCCATAGGCGTCGGCCTTCACCGCGGCGCCGGCGGTTGCGCTGCCCGACAGGCGATTCAGCGCCCGCCAATTGTGCGCCAAGGCATCCTTGTCGAGCCGCAGCTTGAGAGAGGGGGGCGGCAGCTCAGGCGATTTCATCGGCAAAATCGCGCGGAGGACCGGACGGCAGGCCCCACCAGGAAACGAGCAGGGCCATCAGCACCACGATCCAAGTGTACCACAGCCCCGAATAAGGATCGCCCGTCTCAGCGACGATGGCCGTGGCGATCAGGGGAAGGAATCCGCCGAAGTAGCCGGTGCCTATATGATAGGGGATCGACATCGAGCTGTAGCGGATGCGCGGCGGGAACATTTCCGACAGCAGCGCGGCCACCGGCCCGAATGTAGCGCCAGCCAGTGCCGCGAGGATCAGCATGACCGCGACGATCACGCCGATCGCCAGGCCATCGGGCATGACGCGCGCATCGCCCGCCGCGGCCTGAAGCCCGGGTTCGAGCGCCCATCCCATCGCCCAATAGCAGGGGAACAGGACCAGAAGCGTGAGCGCATATCCCCAGACAATCGGTTTCTTGCGCCCCACCTTGTCGGACAGCGAGCCGAACAGCAGGAAGAACCCTGTGCCGGCCAGCGCCGATCCGCCCACGACAATCTGCGCGACCGTTTCGTCGACGCGCATCGGCCCGGTGAGGAACGACAGGACCGAGAAGTTGGCGGTGTACCAGATCACGGTCAGCCCGGCAGCGATGCCAAACAGCGCGATGAAGATGCGCTTCTTGTTGCCCGGATAGGTGAAGCTTTCCACGAACGGATTGCGCGCGATCCGGCCCTCGGCCTTCATCGCCTTGAAGACCGGGCTTTCCGACAGCTTGATGCGCATCCACAGCGAGATCGCGAGCAGCACGAGCGAGAGCAGGAACGGCACGCGCCAACCCCATGCGTCCCAGGTCGCGTCGCTCATCACCGCCTTGCACGCCAGCACGACCATCAGGCTGAGCACGAATCCGCCCACAACGCTCGCCTGGATGAAACCGGTATAGAACCCGCGCCTGCCCGGCGGGCTGTGCTCCGACACGAAGATCGCCGCGCCGCCGTATTCACCGCCGAGGGCCAGGCCCTGGAGGATACGCAGGAAGATCACGATGGCCGGCGCCGCGAGGCCAAGCTCGTCAACCGAAGGCACGAGCCCGACTCCGGCGGTGGCGATACCCATCAGCGTCACGGTGACGAGGAAAGTGTACTTGCGGCCCAGTCGGTCGCCGAGAAAACCGAACAGGATCGCGCCGAGCGGCCGGAAGCCGAAGCCGACCGCGAATCCCGCCCAGACCACGAGCTGGCGGACGAGCTCGTTGTCGGAAGGCACGAAGGTCGTGCCGATGATCGTCGCCAGCGTGCCGTAGATGAAGAAATCGTACCACTCGAACACCGTGCCGGCGGACGAAGCCGCGATGACGAGCCGCATGTCCCTCGCGTCCGGCTTTTCCGCCGGCGGTGCTGCCGCTACGCTGGCCATCGCTTTCCTTTCCGTCGCCCGCGCGGAGAGTTAGACCGCGGGCGCGGTGCTGGAAAGGGCGGCCAGGGCGGCCTTCCACGGCAGCAGGATCGCGCCGTGCCGGGCCGGATAGGCGCGCGCCGGCTCGATAATGGCAACGTCGGGCCAATCGGGCAGCGCGCCCTCGCCCCCCAGCCACGCCTCTAACTGGCCGAGCGCACCAGCAATCGCGCCGGCGTCGCGCCCCGCGGCGTGGCGGGCGAAGATCGCCGCCGAACCCTGGCCCACCGCGCAAGCACGCACGGTCATCCCGAGGCGCTCGATGCGGCCGGCCTCGTCGAGCGCGAGATCCACCGCCAGCGTGCTGCCGCAAGTCGGCGAACGCGCCTCGCCCTGCGTCGTGGCCTCCTCGAGCCGCGGGAAGCGCGCCAGCTCGACCGCGAGCGCGAGCAGCTCGGGGGTGTAGAGGCGCTGCGCGGCGCTCACGGCGCCTCGGCGCCGTCGCCCTCGGCGCCCTCCCCGCC
>JAEZCZ010000062.1 GCA_023433305.1 Pseudomonadota bacterium
TTGGTGGTCATAGCGCCTGTGACCCACCCGATCCCATCTCGAACTCGGCCGTGAAACCAGGCAGCGCCGATGGTACTAACGCTCAAGCGTTGGAAGAGTAGGACGCCGCCAGGCATTGCAGCCGGCGTGATGCGCGGAAAAAACCCATTCACAAGTCAACAGGGCTATCCCACCCGGGATGGCCCTTTTGGTGTCTCTAACAGACGTCACGGTGCCGCGGGGTGGAGCAGTCCGGTAGCTCGTCAGGCTCATAACCTGAAGGTCGTTGGTTCAAATCCAACCCCCGCAACCACCGACGATGTGCAAATTCCTCATACAAGCCCCGCCGCCCGCGGGGCTTTTTGCATTGTGCGATGTGCAAGCGGACAAGTTATATCTCCGGCTTTCGCCCGAACGCGCTATTCTCTGAGATTTTGCCGGAACTGATCCTTGCTACTCCGGTCGCGGGAGCAATCGATGGACGCCCGGAACTCAAGCTGACCATCGGCATTTGAGTAACGGAAGCCGAAGGGGAGGGAGATGGCCGGCCCGGCTGGACCACTGGCGCACGACGGCGCCGACAGGGCTCTTTGGGGCAGCACCATTGCGTTCACCGCCTGCTTCGCGGTGTGGACGATCTTCTCGATCATCGGACTCCAGATCAAGGACGAGCTCGGCCTTAGCGAGACTGAGTTCGGGCTCCTTGTGGGCACGCCGATCCTAACTGGTTCGCTATCGCGCGTCTTCCTAGGGATCTGGGCGGACCAGTTCGGCGGCCGGCGGATTCTCGCGCTTGTCATGGCGCTCGCCTCGATCGCCACTTTTGTCACCTCGCTTGCCGATACCTACGTCGAGCTTCTGATCGCAGCCCTCGGCGTGGGCATTGCGGGCGGCGCCTTCTCAGTCGGCGTGACTTACGTGTCGAAATTCTTTCCGACCTCTCGCCAAGGTACCGCGCTCGGGATCTTCGGCGCGGGGAACGTCGGTTCCGCGGTCACGAAGTTCGTTGCCCCGTTCGTGATGGTCGCTTTCGGCTGGGAAGCCGTTGCGCAGCTCTGGGCTGCCGTGCTGCTCGTCATCGCCGCCCTATTCCTGGTCTTCACCAAGGAAGACCCCGATCACCTCGCTCGGCAGAGCGAAGGTCGCAAGGCCGCGAGCATGCGCGATCAACTCGCGGTTCTCGGCAACGTCCAGGTATGGCGCTTCGCTCTCTATTACTTCTTCGTGTTCGGAGCTTTCGTAGCCCTCGCGCTGTGGCTGCCGCGCTACCTTATCGGGGTGTACGGGCTCTCTGTGACGACAGCAGGTATGCTCGCCGCGTTCTATTCGGTTCCGGCGAGCCTGTTCCGGATCTATGGCGGCAGCCTGTCCGACCGGTACGGCGCCCGCGCCGTCATGTACGTCACGCTCGGCATGTGCGTGCTCACCACGTTCATGCTGTCCTACCCACCGACGACGTACATCATTAAGAGCGTCCGCGGGCCCATCACCTTTCATACCGAGATGGGCCTAGTTCCCTTCGTGGTGACGATCTTCGTGCTCGGCTTCTTCATGAGCCTCGGCAAGGCGGCGGTCTTCAAGCACATTCCGGTTTACTACCCCAACCACGTCGGCGCGGTCGGCGGGGTGGTCGGGATGGTCGGCGGCCTTGGAGGGTTCGTGCTGCCGCTGGTATTCGGAGCGCTGCTCGACCTCACCGGCATCTGGACGAGTTCGTTCGTTCTGCTGTTCGTGTTGGTTTCGGTGGCGCTCGCCTGGATGCATGCGGCGATCCGGCACATGGAGCGCCGCGCGGTCCGCAAGGGGACCGAGGATCAGGTTCCCGAACTGCCCGAGATGCAAGGGCTCGGAGAGCCTGGGGTCTCCATCCCGCCCCGCAGGGCCGGCCCGATTGCCGATTGGAGGCCCGAGGATCCGGGCTACTGGGCAAGCGGCGGCCGCGCCGTCGCGCGCCGCAACCTTTGGATCTCGACCTATTGCCTGATGCTGTCGTTCGCGGTGTGGATGGTTTGGAGCGTCGTGGTCGCGCGGCTGCCCGGCATCGGGTTCGCGTTCACGACCGACCAGCTGTTTTGGCTCGCCGCCGTGCCTGGACTGTCGGGTGCGACCTTGCGGATCTTCTATGCCTTCCTCGTGCCTATCTTCGGCGGGCGGCTGTGGACCGCGCTCTCCACCGGATCACTGCTCATTCCCGCTTTCGGCATCGGATACGCGGTCCAGGATCCGAATACGCCTTACCTGATCTTCCTCGTCCTTGCGCTGCTGTGCGGGTTCGGGGGCGGCAACTTCGCGTCGTCGGTGGCAAACATCAGCTTCTTCTTCCCGAAGCGCGAGAAAGGCAGTGCGCTGGCGATCAACTCCGGCATCGGCAATCTCGGCGTCAGCCTGATGCAGTTTCTCGTGCCCGTTGTCGTGACGATGAGCCTGTTCGGCGCGCTCGGCGGGCAAGCGCAGACGCTCGAGGACGGCACCCGGGTCTGGATGCAGAACGCCGGTTTCGTGTGGGTTCCGCTGATCCTGCTCGGCGCGCTCGCCGCTTGGTTCGGGATGAACGACATCCTCAGCGCGAAGTCGTCCTTCGCCGACCAGGCCGCGATTTTCGGCCGGATGCATACTTGGCTGATGTGTTGGCTGTACACCGGTACCTTCGGCACCTTCATCGGCATGTCGGCGGGCTTTCCCCTGCTCGCGAACTTGGTGTTCCCCGAAGTCGACGCGATCCGCTACGCCTTCATCGGGCCTTTGCTAGGCGCGCTGTCCCGGGCAGTGAGCGGCGGGATGGCGGACAAGCTGGGCGGACACCGCGTGACCTTCTGGGTCTTTGTCGTCCAGGTGGCGGCGGCGGGAGGGATGATCTGGTCGCTTCAGGCGCACAGCTTCCTGGCGTTCTTCGCCATGGTGCTGCTGCTGTTCATCGTCAGCGGGGTCGGCAACGCCTCGACCTTCCAGATGGTGCCGGGCATCATGCGCGCCGAGGTGGATCGCACCGCGACGTCGAGCGATCCCGAGCAACGCCGGCTGCAGGCCGATCGGGAATCGGCTGCGGTGGTCGGCTTCATTTCCGCGATCGCCGCTTACGGCGCTTTCTACATTCCGAAGGCCTACGGCTCTTCGATCGAGGTAACCGGCGGCGCCGAGCTGGCCCTGTGGGGCTTCCTGGCTTTCTACCTCAGTTGCGCGCTTTTGACCTGGGTCTTTTACAGCGGGCCTCGCGGCTTGCATCGCAGGGCGGGCTTACCGAGCCCCGCCTCACTCGCACCGGCCCGATGACAGGAGCCTAGAATGAGTCATTTTCTCGATCGCCTGACGTATTTCAGGATCTCGCGCGACAAGTTTTCGGACGGCCACGGGATCACGACGAACGAGCAGCGCGATTGGGAAGACGCCTATCGGAAGCGCTGGGCCGCGGACAAGATCGTGCGTTCGACGCATGGGGTGAACTGCACAGGATCCTGCTCGTGGAAGATCTACGTCAAGGGCGGGATCGTCACCTGGGAAACCCAGCAGACCGACTACCCGCGCACACGGCCTGAGTTGCCCAACCACGAGCCGCGCGGCTGCCCGCGCGGGGCGAGCTACAGCTGGTATCTCTATTCGGGCACGCGCATCAAATACCCGCTCGTCCGCGCGCGGCTGATCCGCCACTGGCGCGAGGCGCGCCAGACCTTGCCGCCGGTCGCAGCGTGGAAAGCGATCGTGCAGGACGCGGACAAGCGGCGCGATTGGGTATCGCGCCGTGGGCGCGGAGGATTCGTGCGCGTCGGCTGGGACGAGGTGACCGAGCTGATCGCCGCAGCCAATGCCTACACGATCAAGGAATACGGGCCCGACAGGATCGCCGGTTTCTCGCCGATCCCGGCGATGTCGATGATCTCCTACGCCGCCGGCAGCCGCTATCTCTCGCTGATCGGCGGCAATCTGCTCAGCTTCTACGACTGGTATTGCGACCTGCCGCCGTCGAGCCCGCAGACATGGGGGGAGCAGACCGACGTTCCGGAAAGCGCCGACTGGTACAACGCCGGGTTCCTGCTCGTCTGGGGCTCCAACATCCCGATGACCCGCGCGCCCGACGCGCATTTCTACTCCGAAGTCCGCTACCGCGGCGCCAAGAGCGCGGTGATCGCGCCGGACTACAACGAAGCCGCGAAGTTCTCCGACATCTGGCTGCACCCCAAGCAGGGCACCGACGCGGCGCTGGCGCTCGCCCTCGGTCATGTCGTGCTGCGCGAATTCCACGTCGATAGGCAGGCGGAATACTTCGCGGACTATACCCGCAAGTATTCCGACTTCCCGCTGTTGGTGAAGCTGGTCGAGCGGGACGGAAGCCTGGTGCCCGATCGCCACCTCCGCGCCGCCGACATTGCGGGCGCCCTCGGCGAAACCAACAATCCAGATTGGAAGGCCGTCGCTTTCGACGACCTCTCGGGAGAGCTCGTCGCGCCGCTCGGCTCGGTGGGCTTCCGCTGGGGCGAACAGGGCAAGTGGAACCTCGAGGAGAAGGACGGGCAGGGGCGCGAGGTGAAGCTGCGCTCATCCCTGGCCGGTCACGAGGATGAGATCCGTGCCGTGGCCTTCCCCTATTTCGGCTCGACCGCGCCGCACGATTTCGTCGCCACCGCGCACGACCAGGTCCTGCTCCGCAACGTCCCGGTGAAGTCGATCACGCTTGCCGACGGCAGCCGGGGCCTCGTCGCCACCGTGTTCGATCTGTTCTGCGCCAACTACGGCGTCGATCGCGGCTTCGGCGGCGAGAATGTCGCGTCTGACTACGATGCCGACGTGCCGTTCACACCCGCATGGGCGGAAAAGATCACCGGAGTTCCGCGCCAGGCAATCATCCAGGTCGCGCGCGAATTCGCCGATACCGCCGAGAAGACCAACGGCCGCTCGATGGTGATCCTCGGAGCCGGACTCAACCACTGGTACCACATGGACATGAGCTATCGCGGGATCATCTCCCTGCTCGTGATGTGCGGCTGCATCGGCCAGTCGGGCGGCGGCTGGTCGCACTATGTCGGCCAGGAAAAGCTGCGCCCCCAGACCGGCTGGCTGCCGCTTGCTTTCGCGCTCGACTGGACACGGCCGCCGCGCCAGATGAACGGCACCAGCTTCTTCTACGCGCATACCGACCAGTGGCGGTACGAGACGCTCAAGATCTCCGAAATCCTCTCCCCGGTCGCGCCCGAAGGAGACTGGTCGGGCAGCATGATCGACTTCAACGTCAAGGCCGAGCGGATGGGCTGGCTGCCGTCCGCCCCGCAGCTCGAAACCAACCCGCTCGAGCTGGGTCGGCACATCAAGGAGACGGGTGCCGATGCCGCGACGGTCGTCGCCGACGGCCTGCGCTCGGGCGATATCAAGCCCTCCAACCTCGATCCGGACAACCCGATCAACTGGCCGCGGAACATGTTCTTCTGGCGCTCGAACGTGCTCGGCGCCAGCGGCAAGGGGCACGAATACTTCCTCAAGCACCTCGTCGGCTCGATGCACGGCGTGGTCGGCACCGACGAGGACGTCGAGCGGATCGAGCGTCCGAAGGATGTGGTCTGGCACGACGAAGCACCGGTCGGAAAGCTCGACCTGATGGTCAACATCGACTTCCGAATGTCGACCACGAGCGTCTACGCCGACATCGTGCTGCCCACTGCCACCTGGTACGAGAAGCACGACCTCAACACCTCGGACATGCATCCCTTCATCCACCCGCTCTCGGCGGCGGTGGACCCGGCCTGGGAAGCGCGCAGCGACTGGAACATCTTCCGCACCATCGCCAAGAAGTTCTCCGACGTGGCGCCCGAAGTCCTCGGGGTCGAGCATGATGTCGTGCTCACGCCGATCCAGCACGACACCGCCGGCGAGCTGGCGCAACCCTACGAGCCGAAAGACTGGCTCAAGGGGGAGGTCGACCCGATTCCGGGCAAGACGATGCCGAACGTCACGGTCGTCGAGCGGAATTATCCCGAGACTTTCGCGCGCTTCACTTCGATGGGGCCGGCGCTCGAGAAGCTTGGCAACGGCGGCAAGGGCATCAGTTGGGACGCAACGGGCGAGGTCGGACTGCTCGGCGACCTCAACGGGCGCGTGCTGGATGGTCCGACTGCAGGCCGGCCCAAGATCGACAACGACATCGACGCTTGCGAGACGATCCTGATGCTCGCGCCGGAAACCAACGGCGAAGTCGCGGTGAAGGCTTGGCAGGCGCTCGGCAAGATCACTGGGCGCGACCACACGCACTTGGCGGAAGGCAAGGAAGAGGAGAAGATCCGCTTCCGCGACGTCGCCTCGCAGCCGCGCAAGATCATCTCCTCCCCGACCTGGTCGGGGTTGGAGAGCGAGCACGTCTGCTACAACGCCGGCTACACCAATGTGCACGAACTGATCCCGTGGCGCACGCTGACCGGGCGTCAGTCGCTCTATCAGGACCATCACTGGATGCGGGCGTTCGGGGAGGGCTTCGTCACCTGGCGACCTCCGATCGATACCAAGACGGTACGGCAGGTGATCGGCAAGCTGCCCAACGGCAACACCGAGATCCTGCTCAACATCCTGACCCCGCACCAAAAATGGGGCATCCACTCGACCTATACCGAGAACCTGATCATGCTCAGCCTCAACCGGGGCGGGCCGACGGTGTGGATCAGCGAGGATGACGCGAAAGCGGCGGGCATCGTCGACAACGACTGGATCGAGGTCTTCAACGTCAACGGCGCGCTGACCGCCCGGGCGATCGTTTCGCAGCGGATCATGCCGGGCTCGGCGATCATGTATCACGCGCAGGAAAAGCTGGTGAACACCGTGGGCTCGGAGATCACCGGGCAGCGCGGCGGCATCCACAATTCGGTCACTCGCATCAACATGAAGCCGACGCATATGATCGGCGGCTACGCGCACCTTGCCTACGGGTTCAATTACTATGGCACCGTGGGCGCCAACCGCGACGAATTCGTGATCGTCCGGAAGATGAGCGAAGTGAACTGGTTCGACAAAGCGGCCGACGATGCCGCAAAAGTCACGGGCGGTACCGCCGACTGGGGCACCGGGAAGATGGAGGCCGCAGAATGAAGATCCGCGCACAAATCGCCATGGTCCTCAACCTCGACAAATGCATCGGCTGTCACACCTGCTCGATCACCTGCAAGAACGTGTGGACCAACCGCGAAGGCATGGAATACGTCTGGTTCAATAACGTCGAGACCAAGCCCGGCATCGGTTACCCCAAGGACTGGGAAAACCAGGAGCGCTGGAAAGGCGGCTGGATCCGCAAGGCCAACGGCAAGATCCAGCCTCGGCAGGGCGCCAAGTGGCGCATCCTCTCGAAGATTTTCGCCAATCCGCACCTGCCCGAGATCGACGACTTCTACGAGCCCTACACGTTCGAATACGAATGGCTCCAGTCGGCGCCCGAACTCCAGGCCCAGCCCACCGCACGCCCGCGCTCACTCGTGACCGGGGAGCGGCTCAACAAGATCGAATGGAGCGGCAACTGGGAGGACATGCTCGGCGGCGAGTTCGAGAAACGCAGCCACGATTACAACTTCCAGGACGTGGCCGAGAAGGAGATTTACGGCCAGTTCGAAAAGACTTTCATGATGTACCTGCCGAGGCTGTGCGAGCACTGCCTCAACCCCTCCTGCCTCGCATCCTGCCCATCGGGAGCGATCTACAAACGCGAGGAAGACGGCATCGTCCTGATCGATCAGGAGAAGTGCCGCGGCTGGCGCATGTGCGTCTCGGGCTGCCCTTACAAGAAGATCTATTACAACTGGTCCACGGGTAAGTCGGAGAAGTGCATCTTCTGCTACCCGCGGATCGAGACCGGGCAGCCGACGGTATGCTCGGAAACCTGCGTCGGCCGCATTCGCTACCTCGGCGTCGTGCTCTACGATGCCGACCGGATCGAGGAAGCCGCCTCGGTCGAGGACCCCAAAGGCCTTTATCCTGCCCAGCTCGGTGTGTTCCTCGACCCCTACGACACCGCCGTCCAGGAGCAGGCCCGGCGAGACGGCGTGCCCGAACAGTGGCTCGAGGCGGCGACCCGGTCGCCGGTCTACAAGATGGCGATGGAATGGAAGGTCGCCTTCCCGCTACACCCCGAATACCGCACCCTGCCGATGGTCTGGTACGTGCCTCCGCTCTCGCCGATCCAGTCTGCGGCAGAGGCGGGCAAGATCTCGATGAAGGACGGGATGCCCGACGTGGCCTCGCTGCGGATCCCCTTGCGCTATCTGGCCAACCTCCTGACCGCGGGCGACGAGGTCCCGATCGCCTCGGCGCTCGAACGTATGCTCGCCATGCGGTCGTACATGCGCGCCAAGAGCGTCGAAGGCCGCATCGACGAGTCCATCCCGGAGCGCGTCGGTCTTACCCGCGCGAAGATGGAGGAGATGTACAAGATTATGGCGCTCGCGGCCTACGAGGACCGTTACGTCATCCCGACTGCGCACCGCGAGTTCGACGAGGACGCCTACGTCCTGCGGGGATCGAGCGGGTTCGCGTTCCATGAAGGCAGCAACGGCAAGAGCAAGGTGAACTTGTTCGGCGGCGCCAAGCGAACGCCGCGCAAGCCGATGATGGATGCACCGATGTGATGGCGCGCGAGATGAAACTGACGCTGCGCGCCCTGTCGGTGCTGCTCAGCTACCCGAGCGCCGAGTTGGCCGAGCATGTCGGCGAGGTGCGAAGGGCGTTGCGCGACGAAGGGGCGTTACCGGCCACCGCGCTGGGACGTCTGGAACCGCTCCTCAGTCGTCTGGAAACCTGGGATCTGCTCGACCTCCAGTCGGAATACAGTGAGTTGTTCGATCGCTCCCGCTCGCTGTCGCTGCATCTGTTCGAGCACGTTCATGGCGACAGTCGCGAACGCGGCCAGGCGATGATCGATCTGGTGGAACAGTACGGAGCCGCCGGCTTCTATCTCGACAGCACCGAGCTGCCAGACTTCGTGCCGGTGTTTCTCGAGTTTGCCTCGAGCCTCGATGCCGGCGAGGCGCGCGAGATGATCGAGCAGCCGGCGCACGTCTTCGCGGCGCTCGCCGAACGTCTCGACAAGCGCGAGGCGCCCTATGCCGGGATATTCCACGCGCTCGTTGCGCTCGGCGGCGGCAAGCTCGACAGCGAGGCGCTCCAGGAAATCCAGGAGCGCGAGCCCGAAGACGATCCCGCTCGGCTCGACGAGGAGTGGGAAGAGGCGCCGGTGACCTTCAATGCGGCAGCCTCCCACGAAATGGGCGGCCCGACCGGGTTCGTCGCCAAAGTCAGGGCGTCCAACCGCCCCATCGCCAAGGAGGCCGGACAATGAACGATTTCCTCAATCAACTGGCGTTCGGCTGGTACCCCTACCTGGCGGTGACGGTGCTCGTGGTCGGCAGCATCCTGCGCTTCGATGCGAGCCAGTACAGCTGGCGCGCGCAGTCGAGCCAGTTCCTGCGGCGCAAGCAGATGATGATCGGGTCGAATCTGTTCCACATGGGCATACTGGTCCTGCTGGTCGGACATTTCGTCGGCCTGCTGACGCCGGTGACCGTGATCGACACCCTGGGGATCGGACACGGCTTCAAACAGCTCGCGGCGCTCGTCGTCGGCGGCCTAGCCGGCGTCGCGGCCTGGATCGGCTGCACGCTGCTGTTGCACCGAAGGCTGCTCGATCCACGCATCCGCCGGAGTTCGTCGTGGGGCGATATCCTCGTGCTGGTGCTGCTGTGGCTGCAGATCACGCTGGGCCTCCTGACGACCTACTGGACAATCCAGCACCTCGACGGCAGCGAGATGCTCCGCTTCATGAGCTGGGCCCAAGGGGTCCTCACCCTCAACCCCGACGCGCCGGCGCAAATTCGCGAGGTCGCGCTTGTCTACAAGCTCCACATCGTGCTCGGCCTGACACTGTTCCTGATCACGCCGTTCACGAGACTGGTGCATATCTGGAGCGCGCCGATCTGGTACCTGCTGCGGCCGGGCTTTCAGATCGTCCGCTCGCGCTCGTCGAAGAAGAGCAGGGCCTATTCGCCCACACAGGGCCCTGCAGGCACCGCGCCGAGCTATGGCGGCACCACGGTGCTGCGGCAGATGGCCGAAAGCGGACAGGAGGGGGCATGACGCGCAAGCTCGACGTCATCAACCTCGGCGATCCCGCGGCGCGCCCAGCGCCGGTCATGCCCAGCGCCTGCGAAAGCGGCGGATGCGGCGGCCCCGAGCCGATGCTTCCGCCACCGCCCAGCTTCGGCGAGGTGCGGGTCAACGGAGTGGAGATCACCCCCGAAGCGATCGCCGAGGAAATCCAGCATCATCCCGCGCCCGATGCCGAGACCGCCTGGGTCGAGGCGGCCCGCGCACTCGCCGTGCGCGAGCTGCTGCTTCAGGAAGCCGGGCGCCTCGGCTTCTCGGCGCATCCGGAAAAGGACGACAGCGGCCGTATCGAGGCCGACGACGACGCGGTGGTGCGGCTGCTCCTCGAGCAGGAGGTCGAGCCTGCCGAGGCCGGACCGGAGGAATGCCGCCGCTACTACGAGGCCAACGAGGCGCGCTTTCGTACGCCCGAATTGTTCGAGGCTGGGCACATTCTGATTGAGCCCGAGGGGGACGACGAGGCGGCGTGGCTCGCGGCCGAGGCACGCGCGCGCGCCATCGCCGAGGAAGTCGGCGACAGCGCGGAGCGGTTCGCCAAGGCGGCGCGGGCCTTTTCGGGATGCGCCTCCGCGCAACAGGACGGCACGCTCGGCCAGATCCGGCGCGGCGAGCTGGTGCCGCAAGTGCAGGCCGGCATCGAGGCCCTCGATGAGGGCACGACCGGACGCGAGCCGATCCGTTCGCGGTTCGGCTGGCATGTCCTGCGCCTGCAACGCCGCATTCCGGGCCGCACGCTGCCCTTCGAGATGGTCGAGCCGAAAATCCGCGACATGCTCGAGGCGCGCAGCTGGTCGGTTGCGGCGACGCGCTACATCGCTTCCCTGGCCCAAGCGGGCGTCGTCGAAGGCGTGCTGATCCAGCCGGATTCCGCTCAATGACGCTCGGGGACATCCTTGCCGCCGCGCGCAATTCGTCGGGCCGCTTCCAGGGCTGGCTCACCGCCTCCGATCCGGAGCTCGCCGCGCAAGTCGCCGAACGGGCCGCTGCCGACGGTGTAGGGCCTGCTTCATATGTCCGCGCCGCCGTCGCCGGGTTCGCGTCGCGCGCCAGCGAGGAAGACTGGGCCACGCTCACTTCGAGCATGCGCGACACCGACGATCCCGGTACGACATGCCTGCTGGCCATGGTGCATTGGCGCCTCACCGCGCCCGATTGCGGATGCCATGGGAGCGGTGGGGCCGCAGCGGAGGAAAGGAACGTCCGATGACCGAAACCGAGCGCGACACACCTGTCGAAGCCCCGCTGAACGCGGCGCTCAAGCCGACCAACGAAACGGTCTACGACACCACCCGCGTCACTCCGGCGCCGATCGACACCGCGTCGGCCAAGAAGGGCGAAGGCGAAGGCTGGCCGTGGATCTGGCTGGTCATCGTGATCGTCTGCGTGCTGGTGACGATCTACCTGCTGGTCGGATAGACCGACGGCCGCCCGCGCGTATCGCGCCTATCGGTGGATCTTCCTCAGCAGGCTGCGGAGGGTTTCCACTTCCGCCTCGCTCAGATCGGCCACCAGGGCGACGTCGGCCTTGCGCACGCATTGGCGCAGCCGTTCGAGCTCCTGCTCGCCATGCGGCGTGATGTAGACCCCGCTCAGCCGCCGATCCCCGGCGACCTTGCGCCGCTCGACGCAGCCGCGCTCTTCCCAGAAGTCGACCGCCAGCGTGGTCGCCGGGCGGGTCAGCGCCAGCGCGGCGGCGAGCTGGGTCTGCTGCATGCCAGGATTGCGGCTGATGACTTCGAGCGTCGAGAACCGGTGGGGGGTCACCCCCGCCTCGAACTCGCGCGATAGCAGGCTATGCCCGAGCACCCACGCCAGCTTGAGCGAGAACCCGGTCAATTCTGTGAGCAGCCCGTAATCGACCTCGCCTTGCGTGAAGGAAGGGGTCCGGTGCCGCACTTCCAGCAGGGGGTCCGGCGCGCTCGTCTGGCTGTCCATGCCGGTTTGATGCCTACTCCGCGCGCGGGTGACAAGCCATGCAGTTATTGCCAATGAAAGTTATCGGCGATAACAGCCTTTCAAAATCACAGCCGTGGGGGAATTAAAATGAGAGTCGAGGAGATGACGCGCGTCGTGAGGATCAACCGGCAGCGGCTCCTTCCGGGCAGCGCGATCGTGGCCGGCGCCTTGCTGGCCATCGCCGGCGCGCCTGCCGCCGCCCAGGACGCGGCGACCACCGCCGCCGAAGAGGCCGACGACGAGCAGGGCAATGCCATCCTCGTCACCGCGCGCCGGCGCGAGGAATCGCTCCAGGAAACGCCGATCGCGATCTCCGCGTTCAGCGCCGAAACGCTCGAGCAGCGCCAGATCGTGCAGACGCAGGATCTCGAACGGATCACGCCCAGCCTGCAGTTCAAGCCGGCCGGCCAGCTCTCGGGCAACACCGCCGCCTCGGTCGTGTTCATCCGCGGCATCGGCCAGCTCGATCCGACCGCGGCGGTCGATCCCGGCGTCGGCGTCTACATCGACGAAGTCTATGTCGGCCGCTCGGTCGGCGGCACGCTCGAGTTCGGCGACATCGCCAGCGTCGAGGTGCTGCGCGGGCCGCAGGGCACGCTGTTCGGCCGCAACACGATCGGCGGCGCGATCCTGGTCCGCACCCGCGAGCCCGAGATCGGCGAGTTCTCGGGCAGGGCCCGCATGCGCATCGGCAGCTACGACCTGTTCGAAGGCTTCGCCGCGCTCAACGTCCCCATCGCCAGCACCGCCGCCGCCCGCGTCTCGGGCGGGTTCCGCAAGCGCGACGGCTATGTCGTGCGCGCCTTCGACGGGCTGGACCTCGGCAACGAGGACGTGGTCACGCTCAATGCCGCCTTGCGCTGGGAGCCCACGCCCACGCTCGGCATCTCGCTGCGCGCCGACTACACCAAGCGCGACGAGAACGGCGCGCCGTTCACTTTCGCCGGCATCAACGAGAACGCGCCCGTTCCCGCGATCGTCAGCGTGGCCGCGGGCTGCCCGGGTGCGACGATCCCGTTCGCCCCGCTCACGCCGGGTGATCCGCGCTTCGGCGCGCCCAACGTCCCGCTGATCGACGACGCCCGCTGCGCCAACGACTTCCAGGCGCTCGGCAACTTCGTCAACGGCGGCACGGCCGACGTGCTCAGCACTTCGGAAGTCTGGGGCGTGTCGGGCACCGCCACCTACGACGTCACCGACAGCCTCACCTTCAAGAGCATCACCGCCTACCGCTCGACCGAATCGCGCGGCATCCGCGATGCCGACAACACGCCGTTCGTGATCATCACCACCGATGTCGGCGCGGAATCGACGCAGTTCAGCCAGGAAGTGCAGCTGCAATACGATCGCGGCATCGTCAGCGCCATCGTCGGCGCCTACTACTTCGACGAGGATACCGACGAACGCGCCACGGTTCCGCTGGCCTTCCCGCCATCGCCTCCGGTGATCGGCTCGCTCCTCGCGGGCGGCCCGGGCTCGCGCGACCTGCAGTTCTCGGATCTCGAAACCCGCTCGCTGGCGGCATTCGGCGAAATCTCGGTCGAGCCGATCGACGGCCTCGAGCTCAGCGGCGGCCTTCGCTACACGGAGGATCGCAAGACTTTCCAGGGCACGGTGATGAACCTGTTCCCCGAAACCCTGCCCGATCCCGATCCACTGCCCACCACGGCGATCCCGGAAGGCGGGCCGCTGTTCATCTACAATCGCCCGTTCCGCGACACCTTCTCGGCGCTGACCGGCTCCGCCAGCGTCCGCTACGCGTTCACCGACTGGCTGAACGGCTATGTCTCATACGCACGCAGCTTCAAGTCGGGCGGGTTCAACACCCGCTACAACGCGCCGCCGCCGGGCTTCGTGCCGGTGCCGTTCGAGGAAGAGACCGTCGATTCCTACGAAGTCGGCGCCAAGATGGACTTCGGTGATTTCCGCCTGAACATGGCGGCGTTCCGCGCGGACTACACCGACATCCAGCTCGTCTTCCGCCAGGGCGTCGTGCCGTTGCTATTCAACGCCGGCGAGGCCCGGATCAAGGGCTTCGAGGCGGAAGCGAGCTATCGCCCGTTCGGCGGCCTGGTCCTCGACGCGGGTATCAGCATCCTCGATGACGAGATCCGCTCGATCACTCCTGTGCCCGGCGCGACGGCGACGGTGGCGCCCGGCGACGACCTGCCGCTGACGCCGTCGTTCCAGGGCAACTTCTCGATCGGTTACGAGATTGCGCTCGACGATCGCTTCACGGTGACGCCGCGGTTCAACGGCAGCTATTCGTCGCGCGTCGTGTTCATCACCGGCAGCGTGCCGATCATCGAGCAGGACGCCTACTTCGTCGGTGACGCCTCGATCGAGTTCGGCGTGGACGATCGCTGGAAGATCACCACCGGCATCAGCAACCTGTTCGACGAAGAGTACCTGATCCAGGGCAACGCCTCGCTTGGCACGCTCGGTTATGCCGAACGCATTTTCGCCAGGCCGCGAACTTGGTACGTTCAGGCGTCGGTCGAGTTCTAACGGAGTCGGCCACCCCCCAACGCGCGAACGAAAACGAGAGAGGTCCATGAAGTTCACCCGCATCAATCCCGTCACCGGAGCGACCGCTTCGGAATCCGAGGCCATGAAGGCGGCGGACGTGCCCGCCGTTGCGGCGCGCGCCGCGGCTGCCTTCCCGGCCTGGTCGGCCATGGGGCCGAACGCGCGTCGGGCGGTCCTCACTAAAGCGGCCGCCGCGCTCGAGGCGCGCAAGGACCAGTTCGTCGATGCGATGATGGGTGAAATTGGTGCCACCGCCGGCTGGGCGATGTTCAATCTCGGTCTGGCCGCGAGCATGGTCCGCGAAGCGGCCTCTCTCACCACGCAGATCTCGGGCGAGGTCATCCCGTCCGATAAGCCTGGAACCCTGGCGATGGCGCTGCGCGAGCCGGTCGGCGTGATCCTCGGCATCGCGCCGTGGAATGCCCCGATCATCCTCGGAGTGCGCGCCATCGCTGTACCGCTCGCCTGCGGCAACGCCGTGATCCTCAAGGCCAGCGAGAACTGCCCGCGCACCCACTCGCTGATCATCGAGGCTTTCGCCGAGGCAGGGTTCCCCGAAGGCACGGTCAACATCGTCACCAATGCGCCCGAGGATGCCGCCGAAGTGGTCGGTGCGCTCATCGATGCGCCCGAAGTGCGCCGCATCAACTTCACCGGCTCCACCAAGGTCGGCAAGATCATCGCCAAGCGCGCGGCCGAGCATCTCAAGCCCGTGCTGCTCGAGCTCGGCGGCAAGGCGCCGCTGGTCGTGCTCGAAGACGCCGATCTCGACGAGGCGGTCAAGGCCGCCGCGTTCGGTGCGTTCATGAACCAGGGCCAGATCTGCATGTCGACCGAGCGGATCATCGTGGTCGACGCGGTGGCGGACGAATTCGCCGCCAGGTTCAAGGAAAAGGTCGGCGGCATGGCCGTCGGCGATCCGCGCGAAGGCAACACCCCGCTCGGCGCGGTGGTCGATCAGCGGACCGTCGATTGCGTCAGCTCGCTGATTCAGGACGCGCTCGGAAAGGGTGCCGAGCAACTCGTCGGCGGCGATGCCAACGGCGTGCTCATGCCTGCGCACGTCATCGACAAGGTCACGCCGGAGATGAACCTGTTCCGCGATGAGAGCTTCGGCCCCGTCGTCGCCATCACCCGCGCGCGCGACGAGGCCCATGCCGTCGAGCTCGCCAACGATACCGAATACGGCCTGTCCGCGTCGGTGTTCACGCGCGACATCGCCAAGGGCCTCAAGATCGCGCGGCAGATCCAGTCGGGCATCTGTCACGTCAATGGGCCCACGGTGCACGACGAGGCGCAGATGCCGTTCGGCGGAATGAAGGCGTCGGGCTACGGTCGCTTCGGCGGCAAGGCCGGAATCGATGCTTTCACGGAATTGCGCTGGATCACGGTCGAAACCGAGCCGGGCCATTATCCCATCTGAGGAAGCGCGGCCGCAACGGAGCCGGGCAGGATCGATGGGAATGAGACTATGAAAACACAAGTTTGCATCATCGGCGCCGGCCCGGCCGGCCTGCTGCTCGGTCATTTGCTGCGCGCCGAGGGCGTCGAGTGCGTCGTGCTGGAACGGCGCACGCCCGACTACGTGCTCGGTCGCATCCGCGCGGGCGTGTTGGAGCGCATCACGGTGTCGCTGATGGAGCGGCTCGGGCTCGATGCCCGGCTCAAGGCCGAAGGCCTGGTCGAGGAAGGCTTCAACCTCGCCGACGGCGAACGGCTGATCCGCATCGACATCGCGAACCTCACTGGCCAGCATGTCGTCGTTTATGGACAGACCGAGGTCACCCGCGACCTGATGGACGCGAGCGAGGAGCGCGGGCTCGAGGTGATCTACGAGGCCGAGGACGTCGCGCTGCATGACATCGACGGCGATGCCCCCTCGGTCACTTACCGCAAGGACGGTACCGAGCATCGCATCGAGGCGCGCTTCGTCGCCGGCTGCGACGGGTTTCACGGCCCGAGCCGCCAGGTCGTGCTGTCGCGTGGCACGGAATACCACCGCGAGTACCCGTTCGGCTGGCTCGGTATCCTCGCGGACGTGCCGCCGTGCCATCACGAGCTGATCTATTCGCATCACGAACGCGGCTTCGCGCTCGCTTCGATGCGCAGCCACACCCGCAGCCGCTATTACATCGACGTTCCGCTGACCGAGAAGATCGAGGACTGGAGCGACGATCGCATCTGGGACGAGCTGGCCCGCCGGCTGCCCGACGAGGCGGCGGCGAAGATCGTGCGCGGCCCGTCGATCGAGAAGTCGATCGCGCCTTTGCGCAGCTACGTCTTCGCCCCGATGCGCCACGGCAACCTGCTGCTGTGCGGCGACGCGGCGCATATCGTGCCGCCGACCGGGGCCAAGGGGCTCAACCTCGCCGCGAGCGACGTGCACTACGCCGCCGACGCGCTGACCGCCTTCTTCAAGCGCGGCGAGAACGACGCGATCGCCGGATATGCCGACAAGGCGCTGGCGCGGGTGTGGAAGTCCGAACGGTTTTCGTGGTCGTTGACCCGTTTGATGCACCGATTCCCGGACGACGGTCCGTTCGAGCACGCGATGCAGGTCGCCGAGCTCGACTATATCGCCTCGAGCCGCGCCGCGCAGACCAGCATCGCGGAAAACTACGTCGGCCTGCCGGTTTGAGGTCGTGTCCAGAGGGAGGGGTATGCGAATGAATCGAACGGCAATCTCGGCGGTTGTCCTGGCCGCCACCGTCGCGCTCGGCGCTTCACCCGTCTGGTCGCAAGACGATCCGCAGGCGCCGCGCCTCGAATTCGCTTTCGAGGAAATCGTCACGCTCGGGCCCGCGATCCCGGTCGGCGAAACGCCGCTCGGCAAGCGCAACATCATCCCGATCACCGGCGGGACTTTCGAGGGGCCCGGCATCAAGGGCACGATCATCGCCGGCGGCTGGGACTGGCAGCTCACGCGCGCCGACGGGTGCACCGACGTCGAGGCCGATTACATGATCCGCACCGACGACGGCGTGGTGATCAACGTGATCAACGTCGGCGCGCTTTGCCCGCCGCGCGATGGCCAGCCGAGCGCCGTGCGGACACAGCCGAGGTTCGAAGCCCCGATCGGCAAGTACGACTGGCTCAACAGGGCCGCGTTCATCGGCACACTGGACATGGCTCGCGATGCCGGCGGGCCGGCGGTGCGAATCCGCTTCTACAAGGCGATCTGACCGCTCGAATCGTCATTGCGAGCGACCGGAGGTCGCGCGGCAATCCAGAGCGGCTCACGTCTGCGCCGCCGGGCGGGCTGTGGCGACGGCTCTCCCAGCTCGCAATGACGAGGTGCTTCCCTTCGGTCAGCGTCCCGCTTCGCCCGCCAGCTTGGCGGCCGCCTGGCTGAGCGCGATGTAGAGCGGTCCCATGTTCACGACGTACTCGTTCTGACCCCAGAAGAACGGCCAGTCCTCGCTGTTCTCCGGAAAGTCCGGCTTCAGGATCAGCACGCCCGGCACGACGCCGCCCGCGATGAACGAGAAGTCCGCCCGGTTCATGCCGTAAGCCACTTCCTTGGAAACCGTCCCGACACCAGAGACGAACGAGATGTCGGAACCGGGATGCGTGCCGTGGAGGTAATCGAGCGCGCGGAACACCATGCTGCCGTCGCTGATTTCCGGAAACGCGGTGTGGATGGCGTAGTCAGTCAGGGCGACGCCCATCACCGTGCCGTTGCCCGCCCAGCCGCCGGTCGTGATCGGCACACCGTAAGGGTTGGCCTTGGTGGCTTCGGCGGTCGCCGCCTTCCAGCCGCGCGCGGCGGCTTCGACCTTGGCGCGAAACTCCGGCCCCATCAACGGCAAGGCTTGCACCGCGTCCTGCGCGTACTGGCCGAAGCGCGTCGAGATCTCGGGCCACAAGGCTTCGATCCGCGCGGCGTATTTCGGATCGCGCGTGGTGGCGAGCAGCTCGACCGCGGCGCCGAACTCTTCCCCGGGCAGCCAGCCACCGGTGGTGTTGCCGTGGCTGAAGGTGTCGGGCGCGCGCGACTGCTGGTCGGCCCAGACCCGCGCGGCGATGCCGAGCGCCTTGTCGGCGAGTGCATCGTCGTATCCGCGCAGCGCCCGGCTGGCCGCCGCCAGCGCCGCGGCCGAACCGTAGTCGAGCGCGCTCGCCCGGCTCGTGAAGACCCAGCGATCGTCGGGCGTGCCGCTGCGGCCGTCCTTGCGCTCGCCGAACGTCAGCGAGGGGTCGTAGATCAGCCCGTCGGTCTTCGAGGCGGCATCGCCCAGGTGCGTGTATTGCGCCACGTCGGGCTCGACCACGCCGTGCACGGCATGCCCCACCGCGTCGTACATGGAAGCCAGATAGAGCACACCGTGTTCGATCTGCTGCAGAATGTCGGGCTGGCCGTCGGGTACGTGGATTTCCACGCGTCGTAGCGACTGGTCGACCAGGGTCTGGTCGCGATCGGGGCGATGCGCTTCCCAGATGCCCGCAAGATCGCGAACCACCGCGTACTGGGTCTGCGTCCGGATGTCGAAATCGCCTGCGTCGAGCCAGCCGCCCACGGTCATGCCGGGGATGTGCTCGCCCGGCGCGAAGCGCGTGTCGGTGGTCGGCCCCTGGCGGTACAGGTCGATGTGCTCGTGGTTGACCGGCGCTTGGCGCGCATCGTCGCGGTGGCTGTCGCCGTGCCACACGCGGTAGGCCTCGTTGACCAGCATGTGATCCATCTGCACCGGCATGAAGACGTCGAGCGTCGGGTGCCAGGCGGACTCGTACAGGTCAGGAGCGATCCGGAACGCCGCGGTGCGCGTGTCGCCGTACTCGAGCATGTAAACGCCCGTTTCGCGCACCTCACTGAAATCGAACGTGCGATAGGAATAGCGCAGGTAGTCACCCCACGCCTGCGCCGGCCCTGAGAGCACCGTGCGAGTGGAGCCATCGGCTTCGACCTTGAGCAGCCGGACCTCTGCCGCAGCGTCCTTCGTCGCCGGGTCGAGCTCGATCACAGCGGTCTTGGCTTGCCCGGGCGTGTAGCCGAGCTGCGAGTGGCCGATCACCGGATCGCGAACCCAGCCGGCAATTCCGTTGGGGGTCACGGTCCATTCGACGACCCGCCCGGTCTTGTTGGCCGGAAGCTCGGTTCGCACGACGAACCAGCCGTTCTGGGCCTGGTTGCGCCCATCGTAGAGGCCGAGCGAGCCGCTGTCGGCGGTAATCGTGATCCGCCGTTCCGGATCTTCCGGCGCCAGCACGAGCGTCTTGCCGGTGGCGAACGGCAGCGGCTCGGCGCCCGGGCCGATGTCGCGCCCGCTCGCGGCATTGCGATCGCCGCCGACGACCATGTCGCTGGAGGGATGAAGCGGGAACGCGCCCGGCTTGCCGTCGGCCATCAGGGTCTTGTGGAAGAACGCCGCCGGCAGGAACTCCAGATTGAGCCCAGCCTTGCCCGCCAGCGCGGGCGGAAGCGGTTTGTCGAGGATGACCGCGAGCTTGACCGCGTTTCCGCTGTTTTCGGCGCGGATCAGATACTGAAACTGGTGTTCAGGGTACTCAAGAAGCGCTTCAATGACACCTGTTTTGGGGTCGACGCGGCGCTCCACCATGCGGCCGATCGGGTCCCACTGTCCCGGGGTGGCGGAGAGCCGCACGTCGCCGTTCGTCGCAACACGTTGATCATGCTGGATAATCTCGACGCCGCTGATCTTGGAATCGGCAAACAGGCCGTCGTACCAGTTCGAGAAAACCAGCACATCGACCCCCGCCCCCTCGAAATACTCCCCCTCCCCAATCGCCAAAGATTCCTGCTGCGCAAGTGCTGGAGCCGAAGTGGCCGAGGCCAGCAACCCGGCCAGCAATAATCCGCGTAGTTTCGTGCGTTTCATCGAGCCCCTCCAGGATTGCGTGCTTCAGCATCGTCATTTGGTAGCGCTACCATATCGGGTCAACGGAGCGAAGGGAAGGGGCGCCGACCGACTCGCGAAAAGTAAGCACGCCGGAGTCGGGGGACTCCGGCGTGCCACGGTTTGACCTCACAAGCGCGGGCGGGGGGTTGGGGAGCCTCGGGGGGGCTTGTCCGCGCCAGTTTGGTCCCGTTCTGGTCGATCCGGGCCTCAGAAGCCCATCCGCATCGTACCCCTGAGCGAGAAGGCGGTGCTGTCGTGACGGTCCTCGGCGCCGAGCTCGCCGCCGATCTCGAACAGCTCGCTTCCGCCGGTCGCGCGCAGCCGGGCGAACCAGCCGCTGGCGGTCTGCTCTGGATCGAGCGTAAAGGCCGTCCCGTCCTCGAAGCGGGCCGTCGTGGCGCCGAGCGATCCACCGACGATTTCGCGCCAGCCTCCCTCCGCTTCGACGCGGAACCACGTGTCGTTCCGACCCGCGCGAAGCAGACTACCCCCACTGCGGCCGATGAAGTCGAGCCCGAGGGTGAGCCCGCCGTTCGCGGCCAGCTCGTCGCTCTTGCGGTCGTCGACGATGAGGTCGAGTGCGGCCCCGCCACCTTCCTCGGTGTGGCCGTCCTCGTCGAGGCTGAGGTAGTCGACGCTCACCGCCGGACGGAAGAAGAAGCGTCCGCTTCGGCCCTCGTAAGCCATTCCGGCGACAAAGGTCATCAGCGTGCCGCCCCAGTCGCTCTTTACGTTCTTCTCGACCGCCTCACCGTCCGCTGTCCCAGTGAAGGTACGACGGCCGCTAAAGTCGGCGAGACCGATCGCGCCGCGCCCGTAGGCGCTGAAACCACCCCACTTGCCGCGCCAATAAGCTGAAAGCTCGTAAGTGTCCGATAGAATGCGCGTCTGATCGTTGCCGTTATCGTATTCGTTCCAGAACCAGGTCGCGCCAGCGCCGAAGCTCCCAATCTTAGTGTCTAGCTCGCCCGCCGCCGAGAAACCGAAGCCTCCGAGATTGTACGACGCGGTCTGGCCTTCGGACTTCTCACTGGTCCATCCGCCGGCGCTCACCAGCACGTCGAGGCCGCCGATCAGGTAGACCGGGCTCTGCGGGTCCGCGATCTGGCGCGCGAAGGTCCGGGTACCAAGGCTGACGCCTTCGAACGCTCCGCCCGCGTGATCGGGCAGCATCTGTCGAACCGCCTGGCGGAACTGGTCGCCGCCCGTAATACCGAGGAAGACGTCCTCGACCTCCTCGTCCTCGCTGAGCGCCGCGAATATCGCGTTATAGGCGGCGGCCTGGGAGCGATTGAGACCGAGCTCCTGTGCGGTGCGCTTGGCGACGTTGACGGCGATGGTGTTGGCCGCAGCGTCGGTCGCGAGCGTGGCCTTGAACATGAACGGCAGGAGATCGGTCTTGGTCTCCAAATCCGAAAGCCCGGTGATCGAGCCCGCCTGCAGAATCGTGTAACGTCCCTCGGCGTCGTCGGTTGAGCCGAGACGGAGGGACAAGGTCGCGCCGTCGGCGAAACTGGCAACACCGGCGACATTGTAGAGCGAGCCCTCGCCGGCCGTCTTGTCGAGCGTTGCAATCAGCACGCCGTTTGCACCGACCGACAGGGAACCGATCGAGACTGGCGCGGCGATATTGAGCGCGCCGCCGGCCACGTCGACCGCGGTGCTTCCCGCGTTGAGCAACGAGCCAGCGAACACCGCCGAGCCGCCGATGTTGAGGCTGTCGGCCCCGCCGCCGAAATCGACCACGGCGTCGAGCTTCGAGGATCCGGCAAGGCTGAGAACGTCGTCCGCCGATCCGAAGATCACTCGCCCGGTCTGTACGGCGTCGCCCGAGAGCGCGAGCGTGTTGCTGCCACCGCCGAACATAACGTCCCCCTTCACGGTTCCGTCCGCGATTTCGAAGCGGTCATTGCCGCTGCCGAACCGAACGTCACCCGTGATCGAGGGCGCGGTCACGCCGGAGGCAACCTGCGTTTGGCGCACTATGGCGCCCGTCGTGTTGGCCGAGAGGTCGATGGCGATGTTGCGTCCCGAGCCGGCCGCGGCGCCGGTGGCGGAAATGGAGCCGCTGTTCTCCACCAGCCCGAGCACGCCGCTGGCGTCATGAAGCGCGGTGGCTGAGCCGGTGGTCCCGGCGGCAGTTGCCTTGATCGTGCCGCTGTTGCGGATCGTAGGCACTGTCGCGCCCTGGTCGATACGGACCGCCGTCGCATGGGCCGTGGCGGCATTGCCGCCAGCTGCGCTCACGGTCCCGGAGACCTGCACGACGGGCACCGAAGCCCCTACACCGAGCCGCAGGGCCGTGGCACTCGCTCCGTTCGAGGTGGCCGAGACGGTGCCCGCGATGCTCATGCCATTCGCGATGGTCACCGCGCCGCCGCGCCCGCCGATGAGTAGGCCGTTGGCCTCGACGCCGCTGTACAGCCCCGCGCCGTCCACCTTGCCTTCGACGATCAATCCGAATTGCGAAGCCGTTCCCGCCACGGGCCCGATCGTGATGGCCCGATCGGTCGCCCCGATCATCATGGCCGGCGCCGCGCCGTACGAGGTGACGAGCGCCGAGCCTTCTTTGGCATCCTCGATGCCGTCGTCATCTTCATCCGCATCGGTCGTGCTGTTGTCTTTCGGGGCGATCGCGAGCACGATCCCGCCGCTGACGCTGCCCTCGACGATCAAGGCTGAACCTCCCTGGAGCAGGTCGTCGGCGTCGAGCTTTGAGGCGTTCGCCGGCACCGAGGTATAGCGATAGCCGGTCGCGCCGATGCTCCCCTGCACGACCATGGCGCCCGCGACGTCGCCGGTGAAACGCGCGCCAACCGCATTCTCACCTTTGGCGGCGACGGTTCCAGCCAGACGAACGTTGCCCGCGATTGCTTCGGCATGGACGCCCACGCTCTGGTTTCCGGTCACGGTACTGGTGCCATCATGGGTGAACGCACCGGTGAGAGGACCGCCAAGCCAGATCCCGGCGGAATCGTTGCCTTCGACCGTGATCGTGCCGCTGTTCACGATCTTGCCGGTGTGTCCGCCGGCCGTACGGATGCCGAAGCGGTTCCCGCCGAGCGCGAAGGGACCGTCGAGATCGCCGTCGTTGTCGGTGTCGGTCGGCGCATAGGGCTCGTCGATCGTAATCGTCCCGGAATTGACGATGTCGCCGCTCGTCCCTGCATTCGCGAGAATTCCTGTCGCCCCGCTGGCATTGGCCACCGCGATGGTGCCCTGGTTGGTGACGGCATGGTTGCTGTCCATCGTCACTGCGGTGCCGCTCGTCGGCTTCACCGAACCCGTGGATGAGATCGTTATTGAATCGGGTGCCCCGGCCTTGGCGGTCGAGGTGCGCACCGGCTGCGTGACGGCGGTAGAGATGGTTTCGGCAGAAGCCGGAGCGGCGAGCGCGAGAACGGCAGTGCTGGCAAGCAGGTAACGATGCATGGATTCCCCTCACGGATCGGTTTGTCGATCGTGAGACGGAGCCGCCACGCCGGAGCCTTGGCGCACGGTGAAAAATTCAGAAGGCGGCGTCCAACCCGATGCGGATCGTGCGCGGTCGCAGCGGTGTGATCTGATCGCGCCCGACAGCGAACGGAGTTCCGAGGGCGAAACGGTTGCCCTCCTCGTCGGTGAGGTTGGTCACGCCGATGGTAAGCCCTTGGTCTTCATTCCCGACGCGAAGGGTCAGGCCGGTGTCAAGGTAGTCGCCCTGGAGCTGGCCCAGCTCGGGGCCGACCCCGAGCCGCGACCGGCCGATGTAGTTCGCCCATCCCTGCGCGCTCAGCTCGAGATGGCCGTGCAGCGGGCGCCGGTAATCGAAGCCGATCCGGCCCGAGAACCGCGCGATGTTCGGAATCTCGGTGATGATCTCAAGCAATTGTGGCGGCAGGTCCTCAATGCGGCCTGAAAAGCTGGGGAGATCGAGCACCGGTGCGACCCGCTCGAACAACAATGGCGTCGGTTCATCGATCCGTCCGTCGTTGTAGGTCAGGCCGGCATCGATGCGGAGGTTCGGGCTCACTGCCAGGCCCGCGGTCAGTGTGGCAGTCCAGATCCGGCCGTCGCCGATATTAGCCGTGCTCGGGAAGCCCGCGCTGTCGATGAAGTCGGCCTGGATGT
>JAEZCZ010000091.1 GCA_023433305.1 Pseudomonadota bacterium
GCTCGAACGCGCGGCCGAGAGCGCGCGCGACGCGGCCGAACGGACAGCGCGCGAGGCCGCGGCGCTCGCCGGCCGGATCCAGCAGGCCGAAGCGGCAATCGCGGTGGCCGAGGCGCGGCTGCCCCTCGCCAATCGGGAGCGCGCCGCGCTGCGCGAACAACTGGGGCGTGAGCAACAACCGCTCGTGCACTTGACCGCGGCGTTGCAACAGTTCTCGCGGCGCCCACTGGCCCTAGCGATGCTCCAGCCGGGCTCGGTGCAGGATACCGTCTATCTGCGCGCGATGCTCGACAGCGCTGTCCCTCAAATCCGCGACCGGACCAGCGGCGTGCGCGCGCGCTTGGCGCAAAGCCGTCACCTGCGCGAGGAAGCGCTGGCCGCGACGGAGCAATTGCGAGCAGGACAGGCGCGCCTTGCCGAGCGTCGTACCGAACTGGCCGCGCTCGAAACCCGCCAGCGTTTGGCGGCGCGCGCGGCGGGCGGCACGGCGGATCGCGAGGCCGAGCGAGCGCTCGCGCTCGCGGAAGAGGCGCGCGATCTCGACGCGTTGATCGAAGAGCTCGATCGTGCGGGCAGCCTGCGCGAGCGGCTCGCCGCGCTGCCCGGACCGCTGCTACGCCCGGCGCGACCCGAGGAATCGCGCCGCCTGGTGTCCGAAGCGGCGCCTTCGGCCGAATCCTCGGTGGCGACGGCGCCGTCGCCCTATCTCCTGCCGGTGACGGGACGGACGGTGCGCGGCTTCGGTGCCCAGCAAGCGTCGGGCGCGAGCAGCGGGCTGACGCTGGCCCCGCGCGGCGGCGCGCAGGTCGTCGCGCCTGCGGCGGGCCGCGTCGCATTTTCCGGGCCATACCGGGGCTATGGGCGCATCGTGATCATCGAGCACGAGGGGGGCTGGACCAGTCTGATCACCGGCATTGCCCGGAGCGACGTCGAGGTCGGCGACCGGCTGGTTGCGGGCTCCCCACTCGGCATCGCGGGCCCGGGCCGGCCGGAGATAACGCTCGAGCTGCGGCGCGAAGGCGAACCGGTCAACCCGCTGCGCTTCGTCGGGTAGAATCCGCGTTTCGACGCCTAATCTGGCGTTAAGCAGCGCTGCGCGATACATTGGGTGGATTCCGAGGATCTCCTTTCATGAAGCTTGGTGCCAATATTACCCGATCGCTGCGCGCCACCGCCTTGCTGACGGCGATCGCGCTGCTTCCCGCGACGACAGCGGTTTTCGCCCAGGTCGAAAGCAACGCTTCGCCCGAATTCGCCAAGCTGTTCGCGACTTACCAGCGGATCAAGTCGAGCTACGTCGAGCCGGTAGAGGACGAAGTGCTGATCCGCGGCGCGATCGATGGAATGCTCGCCGCGCTCGATCCCCACTCGGCGTACCTCGACGGGGCCGCGCTCGAACGGCTCGAGACGATGATCGACGGCAACTATCAGGGCCTCGGCATCTCGGTGCAGATGGATGACGGGGCGGTGAAGGTCGTCTCCCCGTTCAAGGGCAGCCCGGCCGACAAGGCGGGTATCAAGGCTGGCGATTACATCACACATATCGAAGGCAAGCTGATCTACGGGCTCGAGCTCGACGAGGCGGTCAAGCAGATGCGCGGGCCAGCGGGCAGCGCGATCCGGCTGTCGATCTTCCGCCCCGGCCGCGAGGAGCCTTTCGACGTGTCCGTCACGCGCGGGCTGATCGAGCTCGAGCCGGTGACTCACGAGCTGCAGGACGGCGGCATCGGCGTCATCAGCGTCAACGAGTTCAGCCGCGACGTCGGCGTCGACGTCAACGAAGCGCTGAACGCACTGAAGCGCGAGAACGGCGGGCGGATCAACGGGCTCGTGCTCGACTTGCGCAAGAATCCGGGCGGCTCGCTCGACGAGGCCGTGGCGCTCAGCGACTTGTTCCTGACCGAAGGACAGATCGTCTCGCAGCGTGGCCGCAACCGCCGCGACTCGGTCTATTACGAGGCCGAGAGCGTCTATCGCGGCGATGCTGCGGCGGGAGTGCCGATTATCGTGTTGATCGATGCGGGTTCGGCGTCGGCGAGCGAGATCGTCGCCGGCGCGCTGCAGGACCAGCGCCGCGCGCTCGTGATGGGGGAGCGGAGCTTCGGCAAGGGCAGCGTGCAGACCTTGCTTCCGCTAACTCGCGACGCTGCGCTCAAGCTGACGACGGCGCGCTACTACACCCCTTCGGGGCGCTCGGTGCAGGAAGGCGGGATTGAGCCCGACATCCGCGTGCCGCAGCTTAGCGATCCCGACGCCGCCAAGCGCGCGCAATACCTGCTGCGCGAAAGCGACTTGCGCGGCCACTTGGTCAACGAAGTCGATCTCGAGGATGATGCGCTCGAAGCAGACCGCAAGGACGATCCGCGCTTCAAGTTGACCGCCGCCGAGCTCGAGGAGCAGGGCATCGACGACTTCCAGCTCGACTACGCACTTCGCACCCTGCGCCGCGCCAGCGGCGGCGTGATCGCTCGCCGCTGACGTGAATCCGCCGCTCAAGCTAGCACAGCGCCTTGCGCTCGGCGTTCCCGCGCTGCTGCTCGCCGGAGCGTACATCTCGCAATACGGATTCGGGTTGTTCCCCTGCGAGATGTGCTGGTGGCAACGCTATCCGCACTTCGCCGCGCTCGCACTTGCGCTGCTGTCCACCGTGGCCCAGCCGAAACGGCTGTGGATCGCGCTCGCCGCGCTGGCGATCCTGAGCTCGGGGCTGATCGGCGCGTTTCACGCCGGTGTCGAATACGGCTGGTGGGAAGGTATCACCGCTTGCGCCAGTACCGTCGAGGCGGGCGGCGATCCGCTCGAGGCGATCATGAACGCCCCGCTAGTCCGCTGCGACGTGGCACCGTGGACCTGGGCGGGCATTTCGCTCGCCGGTTTCAACTTCATCATCTCCACAATCGCGGCGGTGGCGATCTTCTCACTTGTCGCTAAGAGTCGTCGACCATGACCGACCGTTCCTCGATGATCCGTGTCGACCAGGCGGGCGAATACGGTGCTACGCGCATCTACGCCGGGCAGCTGGCCGTGATGGGTAACCGCGCGCCGCATTCGGCCGAGATTCGCGCCATGGCCGAACAGGAAATTGGCCATAAAGCCGAATTCGACGCGATGATCGCGCGCCGCGGCGTGCGCCCCACCGCGCTTCAGCCGATTTGGTCGGTCGCGGGCTATGCTCTAGGCGCGGCGACGGCGTTGCTAGGCCCCGAGGCGGCAATGGCCTGCACCGCCGCGGTCGAGGAGGAAATCGATCGGCACTACACGCGCCAGCTCGACGAGCTGGAGAAGGACGGCGACGATCCCGAGCTGGCCGGCCTGATTGCGAAGTTCCGCGATGACGAGCGCGCGCACCGCGATGCCGCGCTGGCCGCAGGGGCCGAGCGCGCGCCGGCCTATCCCCTGCTCAACGCCGCGATCCGCCTGGGATGCCGGGCGGCCATCCGTCTTTCGGAGAAGATTTGAGCCGGAACAAGGCGCGCAGCTCGCGCGCTTCATCAAGTGTTCACGGGCCCGTCGCCCAATTGCTGTTTGCGCAGGGCCCAATCCCTGCCGGTCGAGGAACGAACATGAAACGCCTGCTTCCGATCGTCGCAGCCACGGCTGCCATCGCCCTCTGGCCCGCACCGGGGCTCGCCCAGGATGCGGCCGGCGACAAGGTCAACACCGTGATCGTTTACGGAGACGACCAGTGCGAGGAATCGACCGCCGAAGAGCTCGTCATCTGCGTGCGGCTCGACGAGGGTGAGCGCTACCGTATTCCCGAGGCGCTGCGGCAAAGCGACAGCCCGGCCAACGAAGCCTGGGCCAATCGCGTGCAGAGCTTCGAAGCGGTCGGCGACTTCGGCCCGCTGTCTTGCTCGCCGGTCGGAGCCGGCGGTGAACTCGGATGCCTGGCGAAGATCATCGAGGCGGCATATGCCGAGCGTCGCGCCGGCCCGAGCGTGCGTGCGGCCGAGCTGATCGCGCAGGCGCGTGAGGAGCGGCTTTCGACGATCGACGCCGAAGCGGCCGCGACGCAGGCCCGTGTCGAGGAACTGGAGCGCCAATACCTGGAGCGCGTCCAGAAGGAGGACGCTGGCGAGGTCGCCCCGCCCTCGGCACCGTCGGGCGACCCAATCGTAGTTGACCCATCCGATATCGCCGAATGATGGAAGTGCCCGCTTAACCGGTTTGCGCTAGGGGCAGGGCATGTCCCGACGCATTCTCACCGTCTTCGGCACGCGCCCCGAAGCCATCAAGCTGTTCCCGCTGATCCACGCACTGGAGGCGGACGGGCGCCTCGACAGCCGGGTCTGCGTCAGCGCGCAGCATCGCGGGATGCTCGACCAGGTGCTCGCGATCGCCGGACTCATGCCCGACCACGACCTCGATCTGATGCGCCCTGACCAGTCGCTCGATGCGCTGACGGCGTCGCTGTTGACCGGGCTGGGCCGTGTCATGGACCAGGAGCAGCCCGATTGGGTCGTGGTCCAGGGCGACACCGCGACCGCGATGGCGGGGGCGCTGGCCGCCTACTATCGCAAGATTCCCGTCGCGCATGTCGAGGCCGGGCTCAGGAGCGGAAACATCCACCATCCTTGGCCGGAGGAGGTCAATCGCAAGGTCATCGGCACGCTCGCTGCCCTTCACTGCGCGCCCACTGAGACGGCGGCGGAAGCGCTGCGCCGAGAGAACGTCGAGCCGGCGACGATACATGTCACCGGCAACACGGTGATCGATGCGCTGCATTGGGTCGTGCAGCGCGTAGAGCAGGAACCCGTGCTGGCTGGCGGTCTCGCCGATATCGAGCGGCGCTTTGCCGGCAAGCGGATCGTGGGCGTCACCAGCCACCGCCGAGAGAATTTCGGCGAGGGAATGGAGCGTATCGCCACGGCGATCCGGCTCCTCGCCGCGCAGCCGGATGTTGCGATCGTCTTCCCGGTCCACCTCAACCCCAACGTGCGCAGCGTGATGAACGCGCGGCTCGCCGGGCTCGACAATGTCGCCTTGATCGAGCCGCTCGATTATCCGCATTTCGCCCGCCTGCTCGACATCTGCCATCTCATGCTGACCGACAGCGGCGGTGTGCAGGAGGAGGCGCCCGCGCTCGGCAAGCCGGTGCTGGTCATGCGCTTGACGACCGAGCGCCCCGAAGGCGTGGCTGCGGGCACCGCGCTCCTGGTCGGGACCGATCCCGAACGCATCCTCGCGGAAGCGAGCCGCCTGCTCTACGACGATGCCGCCTACGCGCGTATGGCGACGGCGCACAACCCGTTCGGCGACGGCAAGAGCGCCGCCCGCATCGCCGAGCTGCTAGCCACCGCTTAACGTTACCGCTTCTTTCACCCTTTTGCGCGAAAGCCGGCCCGCGGACATTCGAGCGAAAGGGCCACCGTGCGGGGCGAAACTCTACCCACCGTCAGCGTCATCGGGCTGGGCTATATCGGCCTCCCCACCGCGGCACTCATCGCGCGTGGTGGGATGACGGTGCGGGGCGTCGATGTCTCGCAGAGCGTTGTCGACACGATCAATCGCGGCGAAATCCATATCGAGGAAGTCGATCTCGACGGGCTGGTCCAGGGCGTCGTGCAGCGCGGGTTGCTGTCAGCCACGACCCGGGTCGAGCCGGCCGACGTGTTCGTGATCGCGGTGCCGACCCCTTTCGCCAAAGACGGCCTGCATACACCCGACATCTCCTATGTCCTGTCAGCGGCGGCGAGCGTGGCGCGCGTTCTCAAGCCCGGCGACGCGGTGATCCTCGAATCCACTTCCCCGGTCGGCACTACCGAGGCGATGCGCGACCTGATCGGGCGCGAACGGCCGGACCTGAAGATGCCGGGCGTGACTGACGGCATTCCGGACGTGTCGATCGCCTATTGCCCCGAACGCGTCCTTCCCGGACGCATCCTCCAGGAGCTGACCGACAACGACCGCTCGATCGGCGGGATCACGCCGCGCTGCGCACGCAAGGCGCTCGCCTTCTACAAGCGCTTCGTGCGCGGTGCCTGCGTTACCACCGACGCGCGCAGTGCCGAGATGACCAAGCTGGTCGAGAACGCCTACCGCGACGTCAACATCGCCTTCGCGAACGAGCTTTCGATCGCGGCCGACGCGATGGGCCTCGACGTATGGGAAGTGATCCGCCTCGCCAACCGGCATCCGCGCGTCAACATCCTCAGCCCCGGACCGGGCGTCGGGGGTCACTGCATCGCCGTCGACCCGTGGTTCATCGTCCACGGCGCTCCCGAACAGACGCCGCTGATCCGCACCGCTCGCGGCGTCAACGACGCCAAGATCCATCATGCCATCGCCCGCGCCGCCGCGCTCGTCGAGGCGCATCCGCAGGCGCGGGTCGCGTGCCTCGGCCTCGCCTTCAAGGCCAACATCGACGACTTCCGCGAAAGCCCCGCCCGCCTCGTCGCGGCGACGCTCGCCCGGCGTTTCGGCCGGCGCATCCGCATCGTCGAGCCTTACGCCGCCGAGCTGCCGATCGAGTTCACCGACACCGGCGCCGAACTGATCGACCTCGATAGCGCGTTGGAAAGCTGCGACGTCCTGATCGTGCTCGTCGACCACGACCTGTTCCGCTCGGTCCCTCTGGCCGAGCGCGCCGACAAGGCCGTCTACGACACTCGCGGCATCTGGCCGGACCAGCCGCAAGCCGCCGAGCCCGAGGCGCTGCGCAAGGCTAGCTAGCTTCGGGCCAGCGCTCGAACGCCGGTATCTCGCCGAGCCTCGCCATGTACCCGAGCCGCTCCGCGCACTGGATCTGCGCGGTCGGCGCATAGGCTTCGGCATCGTCGAGCGTCGCGGACTGGATGTCGGCGATCCCCGGCAGCACGGCGTCGTTGAAATAGTAGAGCCCGGTCCCGCAGGTCCCGCAGAAGTAGCGCTCGGCCCCGCCGTCGCCGTCCCAGCGAGTTGCCTCGCCCTGCGTCACCGAGAAGCTCTCCTTCGGCACGGCCAGCCACGCCGTCGCCGGCGCGCCCGATGAGCGGCGGCAGTCCTCGCAATGACACAGCCCATGCCGCGTCGCATCTTCAACCTCGGCCCGATAACGAACCGCCCCGCACCTGCATCCGCCTGTCAGCATCGGCTTGCTCCTTCCAGCTTGTCCGGAACATAGCAGGAACATAATGGCCGAGAAAGAGCCTTCGTCACAGTCTTAGGCCTCGGCCGGCGCCTCCACGAACGCGGGCTACACCAGTGAAATGTCGGGCGCGTCTTCCTGCTTCATGCCGACGAGGTGATAACCCGCATCGACGTGGTGCACTTCACCCGTCACGCCGCTGGCGAGGTCGCTGAGCAGGTAGAGCCCCGCCCCTCCGACGTCTTCGATCGTCACGTTCCGGCGCAGCGGAGCGTTCAGTTCGTTCCATTTCAGGATGTAGCGGAAGTCGCCGATGCCGCTCGCCGCAAGCGTCTTGATGGGCCCGGCGCTCAGCGCATTGACGCGAATGTTCTCCGGTCCGAGGTCGTTCGCCAGGTACTTCACGCTCGATTCGAGCGCGGCCTTGGCCACTCCCATCACGTTGTAGTGCGGCACCACCTTCTCGGCGCCGTAGTAGGTCAGTGTCAGGACAGACCCGCCGTCGCGCATCATCGGTCGGGCCCGGTTCGTCACCGCCACGAGCGAATAGGCGGAGATGTTCATCGTCATCAGGAAGTTGTCGAGGCTGGTGTCGACGTACTTCCCGCGCAGCTCGTTCTTGTCAGAAAAACCGATCGCGTGGACGAGGAAGTCGATGGTGTCCCAGCGCTCGCGGAGCGTAACGAAGGCGCGGTCCAGCGCCTCCATCTGCGAAACGTCGCAATCGAAGCAGAAGTCCGAGCCGAGTTGCTCGGCGAGCGGGCGCACGCGCTTCTCGAGCGCTTCGCCCTGATAGGAGAAAGCCAGTTCCGCGCCATGCTCGCGCAGCTTCTGCGCAATCCCCCAGGCGAGCGACTTCTCGTTCGCCAGGCCCATGATCAGCCCGCGTTTTCCGGCCATCAGCCCGCCAGACTTCGGCTCCGTCATGCGTTCCCCTTCTTCGTCTCCCGCGCCGCCTGGCGTGCGCGGTTGTCCGCCTGGCCGATGCGATCCTCCTCTTCCTCAGGAGTCTCGGCCAGGGCCGCGTTGAGCTCGGCGCCCATCACCATCCCTAGTCCCACGAGCCAGAAAAAGAAAAGCGCGATCATGATGCCTGCCAGCGAGCCATACGTGAGGTCGTAGGTGAAGACGGTCCGCAGAAGCGGGGGCAATGCGATCGTTACCGCCATCCACCAAGCGGTTACCAGCAGGGCGCCGGGCCATTTCGGATAGCGACGTTTGCGGTAGGCGGCGGGGGTCAGAGTGTAGAAAATGAGATAAAGCGAAAGGAACAAGCCCAGAGCAGGCACGAGACGCGATAGCGAGAGACTGCCGACCGCGTCGTAGAGGTGTGGAAGCCAGGCCTCGATTACCTGCTGGGCGGCGCCTATCACGAATTGCGCGATCAGGCTGAGCATCAGCAGGACGACCGCGGCGAGGATGATGCCGGTGGAGAGCAGCCGGTAGTGCCAGAAACCCTTGGTCGCGCGCGTGCCGTAGGCGCGGCGCAAGATGTCGCGGATCGTCTCGACGAGGCTGCCCACGGTCCACAGCCCGACCAGCCCGCCGCCCCACAGCAGCCAGCCGCTGCGTGCCTCCACCACGTTGCGTGCGACCGGTGCGATCACGTCGCCCACCACGGGCGGCAGGGCATAGAGGATCGCGTTGACCGTGGCGGCCCGCTCGCTCTCTTCGCCGATCAGCGAGAAGATCGCCGCTCCGGTGATGAAGAACGGGAATATCGCGAGCACCGCCAGGTAGGCGAGATTGCCCGCGTGGATGAACCCGTCGTTGTAGGTGCCGACGACCACCCGCTGAAGCACCTCGCGCGCGCGGCTTCCGGGCCCGATCGCATGCGCGACGTGCCCGGGAAGCCCCGCCTTGTGCTTGAGCGCCTCCTTGCGCCGCGCTTCGGGCGACAGGTCGGGAACTGGCGGCGCTGGGCGCTCATGGTCCGTCGATCCGGGAGCCATCGCGCCCTTTCCTAGCTGCCTTCAATGCAATCGCAATCGACTAGACGCCGAGGCGGTTCCGGGGATTGGTGCCATCGCTCCAGCCTTCGAGGCGGCTGGCAAGCTCGGACACGTCGGCGGGAAGCTCGATTTCCAAGGTGACGAGCTGGTCGCCGCGTCCGCCGGCCTTCTTCGAAAAGCCCTTGCCCTTGAGGCGCAAGACCTTGCCCGATCCCGATCCGGGCGCGACCGTCAGCATGACCGGACCATCGACCGTCGGCACCTTGACCTTGGCGCCGCGCACCGCCTCGTCGAGCGTGACCGGCAGCTCGAGGCGCACGTCATCGCCGTCGCGGCTGAAGAACGGGTGCGGCTCGACCTGGATCGTCACCAGTGCATCGCCGTTGCCGCCTGGCCCGGGCTGGCCCTTGCCCTTGAGCCTCATTTGAGTGCCGTCTTCCACGCCGGCAGGAAGCTTGAGGTCGATCGTGGCGCCGTCGCCCAGGGTGATGCGTTGCGGTTTCTGCGCCGCCGCGTCGATGAACGGAACCTTGAGCCGGTAGGACACGTTGGCACCGCGCTGCGGCGGGGCCTGTCGCCGGCTGCCGAATCCACCTGGACCGGTGGCACGCCCGCGCCCGAACAACCCCTCGAACAGATCGCTGAGGTCGGTCTCCTCACCTGCGCCGAAGCCCTCGAAGTCGCTGGTGGAGAAACCGCCGCGCGCTCCCCCCGCCCCCGGCCTGAACCCGCCGAACCCGCCGGCGCCGCCAAACGGCATTGCCGGATTCCCATCCGCATCGATCTCGCCGCGGTCGAATTGCGCGCGCTTGTCCTTGTCGGAAAGGAGGTCGTACGCCTTGGTCACCTCCGAGAAGCGCTCGGCAGCCTTTGGGTTGTCGCGGTTGCGATCGGGATGAAGCTCCTTGGCGAGCTTGCGATACGCGGACTTGATATCCTTCTCGCTCGCGCCGCGCTGCAAGCCCAGTGTCGCGTAGGGATCGGCCATCGCCTGCTAGCTAGGCAGAACGGTGCGCCCGTGCAAGCGAAGGGCGCTTTCCTCGCTGAGCCTCAGCCGATAGGTGGTGGTCACGCCTCCAACCACGTAGGACAAGCCGTGAAAGCTGACCAGGACGCAATCCCCCATGGCGACCCGTTCGAGCTGTTCGATGCCTGGTTCGCGGAAGCTGCCGCGAGCGAGCCGAACGACGCCAACGCCATGGCCCTGGCGACCGCCACGCCCGACGGCGCCCCCTCGGTCCGGATGGTGCTGCTGAAGGGCCGCGGACCGCACGGCTTCGTCTTCTACACCAACGCCCAAAGCCGAAAGGGCCAGGAAATCCGCGCCAATCCGCGCGCGGCGCTGCTGTTCCACTGGAAGTCGCTCGGCCGGCAGATCCGCATCGAGGGGCCGCTCGAGGAAGTCGAGGCGGCCGATGCGGACGCCTACTTCGCGTCGCGCCATCCCGATTCGCGACTCGGCTCGGCCGCGTCGGACCAGTCGCGCCCGCTCGACAGCCGCGCAACTTACCTCGATCGCGTCACGACGCTTCGCCAAGCGCACCCGGACGGCGCGGTTCCACGTCCGCCGCACTGGACCGGCTTCCTCCTCGCTCCCGAGCGGATCGAGTTCTGGATCAACCGCGAGCATCGGCTGCACGAGCGCCGGCTGTTCTCCCGTTCGGACGACGGGTGGACCAGCAGCCTGCTCTATCCGTGAGCGCCCAGCACGCCTCGCTGAACCGAAGCGCCGCCTTCGCTTCGATCGCGATGGCGTTGTTTCTCGGCGCGCTCAAGGCGTGGGCGGTCTGGCGGACCGGCTCGACGGCGATGCTTGGCAGCCTCGCGGACACGGCCCTCGACTTCATTGCCAGCGTCGTCACCTTGGCAGGGGTCTGGATCGCGGCGCACCCGGCCGACGAGCAGCATCGCTTCGGCCACGGCAAGGCCGAAGCGTTGGCGGCGATGGTTCAGGTCATCCTGATAGTCCTCTCGGGCACCGCGATCGCCTTTCGCGCGGTCCCGCGCCTCGTCGAGGGCGGGCGGACCGAGGCAGCCGAACAGGGCATCGCGGTTTCGATCGCAGCGATCCTCGCAACGTTCGTGCTGCTCGCCTGGCAAAGGCACGTGATCCGCAAGACCGGTTCGCTGGCGATCCGGACCGACAACCTGCACTATGCGTCCGATCTCTATCTCAACCTTGCGGTTATCGCCGCGCTCGTGCTGGATCAGCATCTCGGCTTCGCGCAGGCCGACCCGCTGTTCGGGCTCGCCATTGCCGGCTGGCTGCTGTGGAATGCCTGGCGCGCCTCGCGTGAGGCGGTCGACAACCTGATGGATCGCGAATGGCCCGAGGAGAAGCGGCTGCGCTTCATCGAGCACGCAGCGCGGCATCCCGAGCTGTCCAAGCTGCACGACCTGCGCACCAGGACCAGCGGCAATCGCGACTTCGCGCAGTTTCACGTCGACTTGCCCCCGGCGATGACGGTGGCCGAAGCCCACGCGATCATCGAGCGCGTCGAGGAAGACTTGTGTCGCGCCTTCCCGGACATGGACTTGCTGATTCACATCGATCCCGAAGGCCATGTCGACGACCCGGGCAACAAGCTCGTCGAGAGCGACGAGTTTGCGAAGCTGGAGATCAAGCCATGAATCCCCTCCCCGTGCCCTATTGGCACGTTGACGCCTTCGCCTCGCGTGCTTTCGCCGGCAACCAGGCGGCGGTGATGCTGCTCGAAGAGTGGTTGCCCGACGCCGTGCTGCAGGCGATCGGCGAGGAGAACAACTTCGCCGAGACGGCTTTCGTGGTGCGCGACGAAACCGGTGCGGCGGACTGGGAGCTGCGCTGGTTCACGCCTGCTTGCGAGATTCGGCTCTGCGGCCACGCGACACTGGCAAGCGGCCATGTCCTGCTCGGCCGCGACGGCGGCGATCGCGTCACCTTCCGCACGCGACAGGCAGGCGTGCTCGAAGTGCGCCGCACCACGGCCGGCGCGCTCCAACTGGCGTTGCCGGCGATCCCGACCGAGCGCGCCGAATGGGCCGACGCTGTGGCGCTGCTCGGCGACAAGCCGCTCGAGGTCTGGCGCAGTCCGGATCGCTACAACGTCTTCCTGTTCGAGAGCGAAGACCGCGTTCGCGCGCTGAGGCCCGACCTTCGGGGCCTGGGCGAGCTCGGCGACCACCAGTTCATCTGCACCGCTCCCGGACACGAAACCGACGTCGTCAGCCGGGTGTTCGTGCCGGGGGCGGGCGTGGATGAGGACAGCGTGACCGGCTCGGCCCACGCGGCGCTCACGCCGTTCTGGGCGGCGCGGCTCGGGCGCGACCGCTTTTCCGCGCACCAGGCGTCGGCGCGCGGCGGCGATCTCTCGTGCCGCCTGGACGGCGACCAGGCCTGGCTCGGCGGCGCGTGCGTCACCGTAGTCGAGGGAACGTTCTACCTTTCGGAATAGAGCGCGACGATCTCTGCCAGGGCCTGCACGAGCGCGGGGCGGTCGACATCGTCGGTCTTGCCGAGCCGGACCACCGTCAGCTTCAAGCCTGGCGAGACGAGCACGTATTGGCCGAGATGGCCGACTGCCCCGAACAAGTCGTCGGGCCCATGATCGGGGAACAACACCTTCCGCTCGCCGCCCGACGCGCGGTTGAGCCAAAGCATCGCGCCGTAGTCGGACGCACGCGGACTCGGCCGGAGCATGAACTCGATCCAGCCGCGCGGCACGATTTGCGCTCCGCGCACCGAGCCCTTGCGCCGCAGGAACTCGCCGAACCGGCCCCAGTCGGGCGCCGATGCCCAGATCATGCTCCCGCCCATCATCGTCCCCGCGCGGTCGTATTCGGCGATGAGCGAATCCATGCCGAGGGGGACGGCGAGCCGAGCCCGCAGATACTCGGCCACTGTTGCCTGCCGCTCTGCCGGGCCGCCGGTGGGTGCGAGCACGCGCGCCGCGATGTCGGCAAGGATCATCCCCGTCGGCGTCGAATAGTCGAACTCACGCCCGGGCTCGCTTTCGAGCGGTTGAGCCTCGGCCCAGCCGGCCATGTCGTCGCGGCCCTCGAGGAACATCATCCGCACCTCGGGCGAGGTGTAGACCGGGTCCGCCTTCTCTTCGTGCCGCAGGCCGGAGCGCATTTGCAGCAATTGGCGCAGCGTGATCTCGCCACGTGGGTCGCCCGCGCGCTGCCAGTTCGGGATCGGCGGCGAATCGTCCAGCCGCAGCCGCCCGTCGGCCACCATCATGCCCATCATCACGCCGGTGACAGTCTTCGACATCGACCAGCCGAGAAACCGCGTTTCCGGGCCGTAGCCTTCGCCATATCGCTCGGCCGCAACTTCGCCCCCGTGCAGCACGATCAGCGCGCGTGTCTCGCCGATGCCCTCGCGCGTGAACAGCTCGTCGACCGCGCGCGCGAGGTTGTCGCGATCTACGCCTGGCTCTTCCGCGACCGCCGCCACGGCCTCGGGTGTCAGCGGCACTTCCGGTGCGGGGGCAGCTTCACCGCAGGCCGCGAGGAGAAGGGCTGGCAGCGCGGCAGCGAGGACGTTAGGGAAGGGCAGGCGGGGCATCGAGGCGCCGTTCTTCCTCCAGGCATCGGACGATGGCAACCGCAAAGCGAACTCCTTCCGGACGGCGACGGATATGGCCGCAGGCGCTCCTCGCGCTCGCCGTGTTGGTCGCGGGGGCGGCATGGTTCTATCGCGCCCCGATCGAGGGCTACACCACGACCGGAGCCGCTTTCGGTGCCCGCACCGCGTGCTCATGCCGCTATATCGCCGGCCGCGACATCACCGATTGCGAGAAGGACTTCGAGCCCGGCATGCAGGCGGTGTTCCTGAGCGACGACCCCGACACCCGGACCGTCACCGCCCGTGTCCCCTTGCTAGCCAGCGCGACGGCGACCTACCGCGACGGCTTCGGGTGCGTGCTCGAGCCTTGGGAGGGCTGAGCGCCTATTCGGGCAGGTAGCAGGCGGGGTCTGCCAGCTCGGGATGAGTGGGTGCAACACCCGGGGGGCAAGCTTCGCCAGGGGTGCCGCGGGCGATGCAGGCTTCGCGCTCCCGCTTCAGGCGATCGAGGGTCTCACGCTCCTGTTGCCGTAGCGTCTCGAGCTGCGCGAGGTATTCGGCCGAGCATACCGGTTTGCGTCCGACACCGCTGAAGCGGATCATCTCGCGGACGCCGCAAGCCTTGGCAAGGTCGGGCGGCGCGGGAAGCAAAGCATCCTGCGAGCAGCCGTTTCCTCGCATCGTTCCAGCTTCGCCCACACGCAGACGGTATTCCGCCGGGCCTTCGGGCAATCCAACCGTCAGGTATCCTTGCTCGTCGCGGAAGATGGCCGAATGGCTCAGCACCGCGAGCGGGCCCGGGCTGGGCTCTCCCTCGCGCTGGTAGCGCAGGCACCCATCTACCAGCACCAGCCTGCCGCGATAGACTGGAATGCCTTCCAGCGTACATATCGCCACGCCGTCGTTCGGAGGATTCGCGCGCCGGAGCCGCGGCCAGGCGCGCAGGAAGCGAGCGACGTCGGGTGCCACCGGTGGCCCGGCGAGGGGTTCCGGCTGTGACCCGGCCGGAGCCATCTGCGGCCGGAACATCGGAGCTTCGGCAATCGTGCCGAATCCTTCGTCCGACACCGTCATCCCTGGTGGGATTGCCGTTTCTCCGCGGGCTATATCGACGCCCCAGGCCGTCTCGAACCTCGGCGGCCAACTCGATTCGGGAGCGAAAAGGCGGCTAGCCAGCCAGCCCAGTACCCCCAGCAGGACGAGCGCGCCGAGTGGGATGAGCAGCCAGTCTCGGCCGAGCCAGAGCTTGTGCAAGCTCCGAAGCAGCCGCCGCATCAGGCGGGCTCCGTACTCTCGATCCAGCCGCCGCCGACGACCCGGTCGCCGGCATAGAGCACCGCAGCCTGCCCGGGTGCCACGCCGTACTCGGGCGCGGCGAAGCGAATCGTCGTGTCGGTGCCGCCTCCCAGCGGGCCTTCGAGCGTGACGGGCACGGGCTTCGCCATCGAGCGGACTTTAACCGTGAGCGGCAGGTCGGGAAGCGGGCCGATGCGGTTGGTTGCGCCGAGCCGCGCGGTCGAAACCGCCAGGAGCCGTTTTGGCCCCACCCTGACCTCGCCAGCTTCGGCATCGAGCCCGACCACGTAGAGAGGCTCGGCCTGTCCGCCGATGTCGAGCCCGCGCCGCTGGCCGACGGTATAATGAATCACCCCGGCATGATCGCCGAGCGCCTCGCCCGTCTCCGCGTGGACGATCCGCCCGGGCTTCGCGCCCTCGGGCCGAAGCGCGCGGACCACCTTGGCGTAGTCGCCGTCGGGCACGAAGCAGATATCCTGGCTGTCGGGCTTGGCAGCCACCGCAAGGCCGAACCCCTCGGCGATGCGCCGCACCTCGGGCTTGGGAAGGCCGCCGAGCGGGAAGCGGAGGAAGCCGAGCTGCTCCTCGGTCGTGCCGTAGAGGAAATAGGACTGGTCGCGCGCGGGATCGAGCGCCCGGTGGAGCTCGGGGCCGCCGGGGCCGGCCACGCGGCGGACATAATGCCCGGTTGCGAGGCAATCGGCGCCGAGTTCCTTCGCCATGCGCAGAAGATCGGTGAACTTGGGCCCCATGTTGCACAGGACGCATGGGATTGGAGTGCGCCCGGCCAGATAGTCGTCGGCAAACCGATCGACCACATCCTCGCGGAACCGGCTCTCGTGGTTGAACACGTAATGCGCGATACCGAGGCGGTCGGCTACCGCGCGGGCGTCGCGAATGTCGTCGCCCGCACAGCACGCGCCCTTGCGGCCGGTAGCAGCGCCGTAGTCGTAGAGCTGCAGGGTGACGCCGATGACCTCCGCCCCCGAGGCGGCGGCCAGCGCGGCGACTACCGAGCTGTCGACGCCGCCTGACATCGCCACGACGATCCGGCACCCCTCGGCAGGGCGCGGCAGATCGAACAGCGCGGCTGCATCCGAGGTGGCGAGAGTGGGCGAGTCCATCGCGCGCGCCCTTACACCGTGGGGACACGAGGGCCAAGGCGACAGCCTAACGCGCGGTAAACCGCGGCTTTACCGGATTTTGACCGTTGCCGAGCTAGGACGAGGCATGTTTGAGGGAAAACCGCCGATTCCTGCGGAGGCGCAAGAGTTTGCCGATCCGCAGGAGCCTGAGCCGCTTCGCCCGCTCCGCTGGAGCGATCTCGTCGCTCGGCTGGAGGCAGTGCGTGATCTACGCGCGTCCTATTCGGGGAACGCCCGTGCGTACGACGGCAGCTTCGATGCGAGCTCCGCACGCCGCATCGCGGCCCATCACAATGGCAAACACGTCGTTAACCTTGATGATTTAGCCAATCGCAAAGTCCACACCGGCATTGCCGGCCCAGCCGTGCATGGCGATGCATCAGGCGTGGCGAGGAACTAGATGATCGAAAACCAGAAAATCCGCCCCGCTCAAGTCATTGGGCCGCTCGGCGAGCCGCTGACGATTGACAGCCTGCCTTCGCCCGCCACGAAGCGCTGGGTCGTGCGGCGCAAGGCCGAGGTCGTAGCCGCGGTCAACGGCGGACTGCTCACCATCGACGAAGTGCTCGAACGGTACAATCTCACGCTCGAGGAGTTCGCCGGCTGGCAGCGCGCGGTCGATCGCTCCGGCATGCAGGGCCTTCGCGTCACGCGCATCCAACACTATCGCGACCTCTACGAACGCCAACTCAAATATTGACGGCACGTCCGGCCGCTAGCTGCGGTCGGTCCGAGGGAACGCATTGGCGCAGGCGCCGTTGGGTCCTCGTACGCACATAAGGTGCGGCGAGCAGGAGGACCTGTGATGGGTTGGATCATAGCAATAATCGTTGGGGGCGTGGCCGGCTGGCTCGCGAGCATCGTCATGCGGCGAGACGCCTCGATGGGCATTTTCTGGAACATTATCGTCGGCATCGTCGGCGCGTTGCTCGGAAACGCCATTCTGGCGCCGCTCCTCGGGTTCGGTGGCAGCATCCAGACCTTCGACCTCGGGGCTTTCGTGATTGCCATTCTCGGCGCGATTGTCCTGCTGGCGATCGTGAATCTGGTTCAGCGCGGTCGCGTTCGGTAAGACGACTGCCTTTCCGCCGCTCCCGCTGGCGGTCGGACAAATTGATACAAAAAAGTACAGGGGCGGGTCCTAGCAACGGCCCGCCCCTATTTTGTCCAAATTGATCGGCAAATTGGCAGTTCTTCGTCGATTCAAGGGCGTCGCTTATGGATCAGCGCGTTGCCCGCGAGCGGCGGCGCGTCTATGCGGCACCCGGCGACCGCTCGCATTGAATGCGCGGCGGCATTAAACATGGTATGGCCCGCCCCATGTGCGGGGCCGGGGCTATGAGGCTGATGCGCGGATGAACTACGAAGCTAAAGTGGCCGACCTGAGCGACATCCCCGAGGTGCTGGTCGACGACGTCGAGCTCGAGCCCGGCCGCACCCGCAAAAGACGTATGCTGATCGCGGCCGCGATTATCGCGGCACTGTTGATCGGCGGCGCTATGTTGTTCTTCGGCGGCGAAGAGGAAGCCGTGTTCCCGCCACAAGAAGGCGAGCAAGTCCCGACAGTCACGGTCATGGCCCCCGGCCGAACCACCGTGGCCGGCACCATCCACGCTACCGGCACGCTCGCAGCGCGCCGCCCGATGCCGGTCGGAGTGGTCGGCGAAGGCGGCCGTGTCGTCTCCGTGCTGGTGGAACCAGGCGACTGGGTGCGCGCGGGCGAGCCGCTGCTTGTGATCGACCGTTCGGTGCAGACCCAGCAGGCGCAAAGCTCCGCCGCGCAAATTCAAGTGGCCAAGGCCGACGCCGAGCTGGCGCAGTCGAACCTCGACCGCGCCCTCCAGCTCGTCGACCGCGGGTTCATCAGCAAGGCCGACGTTGATCGCCTGACCGCGACCCGCGATGCGGCCCGCGCCCGAGTGCAAGTCGCCGAGGCACAATATCGCGAGCTGCTTGCGCGGAATGCCCGGCTCAACATCGTAGCCCCGGCTGCCGGACTCGTGCTGGAGCGCGCGGTCGAGCCCGGCCAGGTCGTGGGCGCAGGGGGCACTCCGCTGTTCACCATCGCCCGCGGCGGCGAGATGGAGCTGCTCGCCGACGTCAACGAAGACGATCTTGCCGTGTTGACCGTGGGCGCCACGGCGCAAGTCACGCCGGTCGGCAGCGACAAGACCTTCACTTGCCAGATCTGGCAGATTTCGCCGGTCATCGACGAGCAGGACCGCCAGGGCGTCGCTCGTTGCGCTATGCCGTACGATCCGGCTCTGCGGCCGGGCGGTTTCGCTTCGGCCGAAGTCTCGCGCGGTGCTGTCGTGGCGCCGCGCCTTCCGGAGAGCGCGATCCAGTCCGACGAACAGGGCAGTTTCGTCCTCATCGCGGGCAAGGACAACCGCGTCGAGCGGCGCAACGTCCGCACCGGGCTCGTCACCGACCAGGGCATCACCGTGGTCGCGGGGCTTAGCGGAAGCGAACGCGTGATCGTGCGCGCCGGCGGGTTCGTCAACGAAGGCGACCGGGTCAACCCGGTGGTCGGGTCAGGAAACGCCCAGGCGTCCAGCCAATGAATCTCCGGTACATTTCCGCATGGTCGATCCGTAACCCGATCGTCCCGATAGTCCTGTTCATTGGCCTCACGCTGGCGGGTCTCGTCTCGTTCAGTCGAATGGACGTCAACAACAGTCCGGACATCGACTTCCCTGCGGTCAACGTCACGATCAGCCAGCCCGGGGCCTCGCCTACCGAGATCGAGACCCAGATCACACAGAAGGTCGAAGCGGCGGTCCGCTCGGTCAATGGCGTCGACGAAATCCAGTCGACCGCGCGCGAAGGCAGCAGCAACACCAGCGTGCAGTTCGTGATCGGCACCGATTCCGATCAGGCGGTCAACGACGTCAAGAACGCGATCGATCAGGTGCGCGGCGACCTGCCCGACGGAATCCTGGAGCCTCGCGTCAGCAAGATCGAAGTCGGCGGCAGCGGCCCGATCGGCTATTTCGCGGTTCAGGCCGACGACATGACGATGGAGCAGCTGAGCTGGTTCATCGACGATGAAATCTCGCGGCGGTTGCTCTCGATCGAGGGGATGGCGGCGGTCAGCCGCTCCGGCGGCGTGGACCGCGAGATTCGCGTCGTGCTCGACCCCTCCAAGATGCAGGCGTTGGGCGTCACGGCCAGCGCCGTGAACCAGGCGCTGCGTCAGGTGAACACCGACGCGGCTGGCGGCGCGGCCGAAATTGCCGGTGCCCGCCAGTCAGTGCGCGTTCTCGGGAACGCCGATTCCGCGCTCGAGCTTGCCAACACCCGGATCAGCTTGGGTGGCGGCCGCACCATTCGCCTCGACCAGATCGCCACCGTCTATGACGGGTATTCCGAGCAGACATCGATTGCCAAGCTCAACGACCGGCAGGTCGTCACCTTTAGCATCGAGCGTGCGAAAGGGGCGGCGGACGTCACCGTCTACGATGCTGCGATCGAAGAGCTCAAGAAGATCGAGACCGACAACCCGGGCATCAAGTTCACCCAGCTCTATACGAGCGTCGACTACACCAAGGATCAGTACGAAACCTCGATCGCCGCGCTGGTCGAAGGCTCGATCCTTGCCGTCATCGTGGTGTTCCTGTTCCTTCGCGACTGGCGCGCGACGTTGATCTCCGCCCTGGCCATCCCGTTGTCTGCGATCCCGACCTTCTGGTTCATGGACCTCCTGGGCTTCACCCTGAACGAGATGACCTTGCTCGCGCTGAGCCTCGTGGCTGGGGTGCTGGTCGACGATGCGATCGTGGAGATCGAGAACATCGTCAGACACATGCGCATGGGCAAGAGTGCGTATCAGGCGTCGATCGACGCGGCGGACGAGATCGGCCTCGCGGTCGTCGCCACCAGCTTGTCGATCGTCGCCGTATTCCTTCCGGTGGGCCTGATGCCGGGCATTTCGGGGCAATTCTTCAAGAACTTCGGCCTCACCGTCGTTGCCGCAGTGCTGACCAGCCTTGCGGTGGCGCGGATGATCACGCCGATGATCGCGGCCTACTTCCTCCAGGCCAAGGGTCACGAGCCCCATGGCGAAGGCCGTATGATGGACCGTTACATGCGGCTCCTCACCTGGACGCTGAACACCGAGAAGGTCGAGGCTTACAAGGCTCGCCTCACGCCGGTTCCCGCCCGCGCCGGCTATGGCTGGATCGAGTTGGTGTTCGCCCTGCTGATGATCGGCGCTGCTGTCGGCGCCTGGTTCTTCGGCGGGCAAGCGCTTGAGGCTGCCGGCGTGACGGGAACGGTCGCGACTTTCGTGAAGCTTGCGGCCGTGATTGCAGCCTTCCTGCTCGCACGCGCCGTGTTGGACGTTGCAGGGCGCAGCTTCGGCGAGCACTTCGTCGCCTGGCGCGGCTATTTGCGTGGCCGCATCCGTGCACGCTGGCGCGATCATCGCTTCTGGATGTTCCTGGGCGGTATCGGCGCGCTTGCGGTGACGATCGCTCTCCTCACCTTCCTGCCCCAGCAGTTCCAGCCGACGACCGACGAGGACACCACGCAGGTGACGGTCGAGATGGTTCCGGGCACGACGATCGAGCAGACAGAGGTGGTCGCCGACCGCGTCACCGCGGTGCTCAAGGAGCAGCCCGAAGTGGGCCGGGTCCTGGAGCGTATCAGCGAAGGCCAGGCGCGCCTGTTCGTTGTGCTCGATCCCGACCGCGAGATTCCGAGCTGGGAATTCGAACGCCGCGTGATGCCCGAGCTGCAGACGATCCCCGACGCGCGCGTGAACTTCCAGGGCGGCGGCGGCGGCGGCGGCACCGGCCGCGACATCTCGATCATGCTGACGGGATCCAACCCAGATCTGCTGGATCGCACCGCCCAGACGCTGGTCGAGCAAATGCGCGGGGTTCCCGGTCTTGTCGCGCCGCGCATCGCCGCCGACCTGCAGCGGCCCGAGCTGATCATTCAGCCGCGGCTCGATCTTGCGGCGCAGCTCGGCGTCACGACGACGGCGCTGAGCCAGGCCATTCGTATCGCCACGCTCGGCGAGATCGATCAGAACGCGGCCAAGTTCTCGCTGAGCGACCGCCAGGTCCCGATCCGCGTGGTCTTGCCCAAGACCTCGCGCCAGGACCTCTCGACTATCCAGAACCTTCCCGTGCCGACCGCAAGCGGGGGCTCGGTGCCGCTGAAGCGCGTCGCGGACATTCGTTTCGGTGCGGGCCCGACGCAGATTCAGCGCTTCAATCAGACGCGCCGCATCTTCATCGGCGCCGACCTGGGGCCGGGCCAGTTGCAAGGCCCGGTGATGAATCGCGTCAATGCGCTGCCCATCATGCAGAACCTGCCGACCGGGGTTTCCAACCGGCCCGTCGGTGATCAGCGCTGGCAGCAAGAGCTGATTCAGAACTTCATCGTGGCGGTCATCAGCGGCATCCTGCTGGTCTTCGCCGTGCTGGTCCTGCTCTACCGACGCTTCGTGTCGCCATTGGTCAACCTGACCTCGCTGCTCCTCGCCCCGCTCGGGGGATTGCTAGCCCTTGTGCTGGTTGGCGTGTTGCGAACGGGCGCCCCCGAACCGGTCTCGATCGCCGTCTATATCGGGCTCCTGATGCTGCTCGGCATCGTCGCCAAGAACTCGATCCTGCTGATCGACTTCGCGGTCGAGGAGATGGAAAGCGGCGTGCCCAAGAAGCACGCGATCATCGATGCCGGTCACAAGCGTGCCCAGCCGATCCTGATGACCACGGTGGCGATGACCGCAGGCATGGTCCCGACCGCGCTTTCGCTCTCGGGTGACGCCGCCTGGCGCGCGCCGATGGGTATCACCGTCATCGGTGGCCTGCTGCTCTCGACCTTGCTCACGCTGATCATCGTGCCGGCCGGCTTCAGCCTCGCCGACGGCTTCGAGAAGCGGATGGGGCCGTGGCTGCGGACCCGCTTCCTGACCTTCAAGCCGGGCGACGACCATGGCGAGCGGGCGGAACCCTATCCCGCCGAATAAGACGTCCGGCTCGAGCGCGGGCCCAGCTTCGCCGCCGGCGCTCCGGCGCACGGCGGCGCCGGCGCGCTCCGATCGCGCCCGCCGCATGCGCATCACCGCAACCGCGCTGCTGGTGGCGATGGCGGCGCTGTTCGTCGTCGCCAGCCGCTTCGAAGGCATTCATCCCGGCTGGGGCTACGTGGTCGCCTTCGCGGAGGCGGCGATGGTCGGCGGGCTGGCGGACTGGTTCGCGGTGACCGCGCTGTTCCGCCATCCGCTCGGCATTCCGATCCCGCACACCGCCATCATCCCGGCCAACAAGGATCGCATCGCCGACACGATGGCGGGCTTCCTGCGCGACAATTTCCTGACCCCAACGGTCGTGGCGCGCCGGATGCGCGACATGAACCTGGCGCGAGCGGCCGGCGATTTCCTCGCCGAGCCGAAAGTAGTCGGGAAGGGGCGGATTCGGGAAGGCGCGGCGAGCCTGATCGCGGAGCTGCTCGAATCGCTCGATCCCGAGCGGCTCGGCAATCAGGTCAAGGCCGGGCTCGCGCGCCAGGTGGAGAAGCTCGAGGTCGCCCCTCTCCTCGGCAGTGCGCTCAGCGCGGCGATCGCGGACGGTCGCCATCGCCCGCTGCTCGATTCGGCGATCCGCTGGGCGGGGATTACGCTGGAAAAGAACGAAGAGATGGTGCGCAGCATGATCCAGGCGCGTGCCAACGCGCTGCTGCGCTGGACGGGGCTCGACGAAAAGCTCGCCAACTCGGTGCTCGACGGGCTGTACCGGATGCTCGCGGAAGTCCTGGTCGACCCCGACCACCAGCTCCGCAAGACTGTCGAGGAGGGTCTCGAGAAGCTCGCGCACGATCTCGTGCACGATCAGGCCACGCGCGACAAAGTCGAAGCCGCCAAGCGCGAGATACTCGCCAACCCCGCCGTCGCCGATTGGTGGATGGGGGTTTGGGAAAAGCTGCGCCATTCGCTGATCGAGATGGCGCGCGATCCGAACGCGGCGCTGGCCGGGCAATTGGGCGGGAGTCTTGCCGAGCTCGGCCGGGCCTTGCAACAGGACCCGGCGCTGCAATGGCAGGTCAATCGCTTCGCGCGCCGCACCACCGTGGGGTTGGCGACGCGCTACGGCACCCAGATCGTCCAGCTCGTGTCCGAGACCGTGCGGCGCTGGGATGCCCGCACGCTCACCAACCGGCTCGAAAGCGCGGTCGGGCGCGACCTGCAGTTCATCCGCATCAACGGCACGCTCGTTGGCGGCCTGGTCGGCGTGGCGATCCATGCGGTTTCGCAATGGTTGTAAGCGACGCGCCTCACCTCGTGACCGAGCGGCTCGAACTTCGGCTGCCGACCGCTGCCGATTTCCCCGCCACGATGGAGATCGTCTCGCATCCCGAAACGCGGCGCTTCCTCGGCCAGTCGAGCAAGGCCGATCATTTCATGCGCTTCTGCCGTAGCGCGGGGAGCTGGCTGCTCTACGGTTATGGAACCTTCATGATCCGCTCGCGCGGCAGCGAGGAAGTGATCGGCAATTGCGGCGTGTTCCACACCTGGCGCGGGCTCGGCGAGGATTTCGACGATTCGCCCGAGGCGGGGTGGATCCTGCGCCACGACAAGGTCGGACAAGGCCTCGGACGCGAGGTAATGGCCGCCGTGCTCGCCTGGTTCGACCGGGCCCACGGACCCCGCCGCGTCGTCTGCATGATCGCCACCGGCAACGATCCCTCGATCCGCCTCGCCCACACCCTCGGCTTCACACCGATGCGCGAGACCGACCTACCCGATGGCGAAAGCGTCCTGCTGCTCGAGCGGCTTCCCGAAGCGCACTAACGCCGCGCACCCGGGAACGGCGGGCCGAGAAACATGGGTGAACCCATCCAGTAGCTGGCCATGGGCTCGCCGGCTGCGTCCTTGGCCGGTTGGAACGTCGCTTTCTCCATCACCAGGCTACAGATCCGCTCGTTGAGCGACTGGGACAGTGAGGGCGAATATATCGTGCACGACGTGGGCTTGCCCTCGGCGCTAACGAGAACCCGAACCTCGTTCGCCCCACCGCCCAACTTGCCGAACTCGCTGAACGGAATCGTGCCTTGCGGCAGTACCCCATTGGGGTTGGGGTTGAGGACGACGGCGCTCGTCATCGTCTTATGTTTCTCGGCATCGAGACCCCAGACTTGGAGCAGGTCATCCGCGCAAACCTGCATGGCCGAGATCGGCGCACGAAGAGAGCCGGTCTCGAGCCGTACGGGGCTCGTCAGGCCCTCGTTGAGCGCGACAATGGTAATGCCGCCCGCCGCGGCCTGTTCCGCCTCGCGGTCGTACGGGGGTGGCGGCATGCCAGGGGCGAAAGCCGGCGTCGTCAGGAAGATCGGATCGAAGCTCAGGAATTGGGCCTTCTCTGCCGTTTCGGAGCGGACATAGCGCGTCTTAGCCGAAGCGCCGGAAGGCAGCAGCGAATAGCCGATCTGGTCCGCCCCCCGGAAGGTCTTGATCCCGTTGCCGACGAAAATGAGCCGCACAGGTGCGCCGGGCTGGGTTCTTTGCAACGCGAGGCTCACTTCGTCCTTGCCGTCGCTGAACGTGCGGATCAGCCGGCAGTAGTCGTCGCCGTAATCCGCGGTCCAACCGCCGGTCGGTTGGAACACCGCCGCGTCCTGCGCCTGCGCCGGTTGTGTCGCCAGCAGACCTGTCGCCGCGCAGCCGAGAAACCATCGCTTCATGAGAAGACCCCTCTCCAAACCCCTTCGCGCGCAAAGCTATTTCAGGCGCGAACCGTGGGCAAGACGAGTCGGCCGCCCGCGACAATGTGCGACAGGATTGGCTGTCAGCGCAGTCGACGTGCCGAGCCCGCCGGCGGCCCGGAGAACTGAAACCGAAAATTCACGACAAAGTAGCTGGGTATCGGCTGGCCGGCTGCGTCCAGGGCAGGTTGAAACCGGCCTTTCTCCATCAGGATTCGGCAAGCAGCACTATTGAAGCCGTCTGCACCGGCACGCTGAATGTGGCAGCTCGTTGGCGTTCCGACCTCGTCCAGCATCAGGCGAACCGTGTTGAAACCGCTGCGGCGCTTTTGCCGCTGGTCTACCGGGAAGTCGGTCGCGCTGACCCAGGACTGTGGATCTTCGATCGGAGCAGCCGGCCGGGTGAGCGTGCGGTGCCGTTCGACATCGACGCCCCAATGGCCGAGCAGTTCGTCCATGCAGGTCTGCATCGCCTGAATGGGCGGAGCCATTGGCCCCAAGTCCAGCGTGAAGTCCTTGGTAAAGCCTTCCGTCACCGTAAGGGACGTCAGCTTGCGAGCCGCTTCGAGCTCATCGGCCGGACGGTACAGCCGCGTAGCCGCGTGTTGAACTTGCTCGACGTCGCCGAACGGAGCCGCGGCGATGCCGAGCCGGACCGGGCCGATTCCAAAATAGCCGCGCCCGTCCTCCAACTCGCCCTGGAATTGCTGCGCCTCGAATCGAACGGCATCGGGGGCAAATTGAAACTTCGTCGTGAATTCTCCCGGCGCTCGCGTGAGTTCGTCCGACGCGAGTGCCAGTTCGACGGTGTCTCCGGGTTGAAAGCGTTCGAGAGCCAGCGTGATGATTTCGCCTTCGTGGGCGAAGTCGCGCGACAGCTGGCAACTGTCGTCGGCATAGTTCATCGCCCATGCGCTTGCTGCCGAAAAGATGCGCGGTTCCTTGGCCTGCGCGGGGCCAAGGCCGATGACCGCCCCCACCAACGCTGCCAGCGGCCAATGAAATCCTGTTCGCATCTCACGTCTCCCCCGAAGCCCAAGTTATCCGGGCGCAGGGAGAACGACAAGCAGAGGAAACTCAACGGATAGAGCGTCCGTGCTTCGTGGAGCAAACAGCCGTTATAGCTTGCTGGTCAGCTCCGGCACGATGGTGAACAAGTCCCCGACCAGTCCTATATCCGCGACCTGGAAGATCGGCGCGTCGGGGTCCTTGTTGATCGCCACGATGACCTTGGAATCCTTCATCCCCGCGAGGTGCTGGATCGCGCCAGAGATGCCGATGGCGATGTAGAGCTCGGGGGCGACGATCTTGCCGGTCTGGCCCACCTGGTAGTCGTTGGAGATGTAGCCGGCGTCGACCGCGGCGCGGCTCGCGCCGACCGCGGCGCCGAGCTTGTCGGCGAGCGGGACAATGAGCTCTTCGAAGGTCGCGGCATCCTTGAGCGCGCGGCCCCCGGATACCACGATTCCCGCGCTGGTCAGTTCGGGGCGCTCGCTCTTGGTGGCGTCGAGCGACACGAAACTGGAGAGTCCGGCATCGCCCGAACCCGAGACATTCTCAATCGCCGCCGAGCCCCCTTCGGTGGCGGCATTATCGAACGCGGTTCCGCGCACCGTCAGCACCAGCTTGGCGTCGCTGCTTTCGACCGTGGCGATCGCGTTGCCGGCGTAGATCGGGCGGGTGAAGGTGCGCCCATTCTCTCCGGCGCCATCGATCCCGATCACTTCGCTGAGCTGCATCACGTCGAGCAGCGCGGCCACGCGCGGGGCGATGTTCTTGCCGGTCGTGGTGGCGGCGGCGACGAACGCGTCGTAGCCGGCCATGACTTGCGCCGCGAGCGGGGCGACGTTCTCAGCCAGGCCGTGGGCATAGGCCGGATCGCCAGCGAGCAGCACTTTTTCAACCCCGGCCACTTTCGCCATGGCCTCGGCGGCCGTTCCGGCCTCGCCCGGTTCACCGGCCACGAGCGCGTCGACCGTGCCCAGCCTCGCGGCGGCGGTCACGGCGGCGAGCGTCGCGTCCTTGACCGCGCCGCCTTCGTGTTCGACCCAAACGAGCGCCTTCATGCCGCGAACCCCAACGTCTTGAGCTTGGATACCAGCTCGTCCACCGAGCCGACGACGACTCCGGCCTGCCGGACCGGCGGCTCGGAGACCTTGAGGACCTTCAGCCGCGGCGCGACATCGACGCCGTAATCGGCCGGGCTCTTCACCGCGAGCGGCTTGGACTTCGCCTTCATGATGTTGGGCAGCGAAGCGTAGCGCGGCTCGTTGAGGCGCAAGTCGGTGGTCACGATCGCCGGGAGCGCCAGCTTGACCGTCTCGAGCCCGCCGTCGACCTCGCGGGTCACGGTGACGCCGTCATCTTCCACCTCGACCTTGCTTGCGAACGTGCCCTGCGGCCGTCCGGTCAGCGCCGCGAGCATCTGCCCGGTCTGGTTCGAATCGTCGTCGATCGCCTGCTTGCCCATCACCACGAGGCCGGGCTGCTCTTCGTCGAACACCGCCTTGAGCAGCTTGGCGACGCCAAGCGGTTCGACCGTCTCATCGGATTCGATCAGGATCGCGCGATCGGCGCCCATCGCCAGCGCGGTGCGCAGTGTCTCCTGCGCCTTGGCCGGGCCGATCGAGACGGCGACGATCTCGCTCGCCTTGCCTTTCTCCTTGAGGCGGATCGCTTCCTCGACCGCGATCTCGTCGAAGGGGTTCATGCTCATCTTCACGTTCGCGAGGTCGACCCCGCTCCCGTCAGCCTTCACACGAGGGCGGACGTTGTAATCGATCACCCGCTTCACGGGCACGAGGATCTTCATGGCAGGCACTCTCCGATGCGTGGGGCCACGGCGAAATTTTCTTGCGGTCGCCTTTGCCTCGGCTCGGGGAGAGGTCAAGCCTTGTCCGCTTGGAGCGCGCTTGTCGGTGGGCTAAGCTGGAATCGTCGCAACCTTCGCAAAGGGCCAGCCATGCGCCTGATCGTTTCGTTGCTCGCCGCTTTTCTCGTCGCCATGCCGGCCCAGGCCCGGGAGACTCGCACCGCTCCCGATGGGCACGTTCCACCGCCCGCCAGCGTGGCCGGCCTGGGGTGGCTCACCGGTCAGTGGGTCGGAGCCGGGATCGACGGCGCCCCGGCGCAAGAGGTCTATTCCGCTCCCGCGGGCGGCGCCCTCGCCGGCCACTTCGTGCAGCAGGATGGCGAAGGCGGCGTGGCCTTCTACGAGATTCTGCAGATCGCGGAGCTGGGCGGCAGCCTGGTTTATCGCCTCAAGCATTTCGGACCCGATCTGGCCGGCTGGGAAGAGAAGGCCGAGGTCGTCGCCTTTCCCCTCGTCGCGATCGAGGGCGAAGCGCTCTATTTCGACGGCCTCACCGTGCGCAAGGACGGGGCCGACGGGCTGATCAGCGCCGTCCAGGTCGAGCAGTCGGACGGTACGACGGCGGAATACGTGTTCCGCTATCGACGCGTGCGTTAAGCCGCCTGCTTCACCTCGGCGACGACCTTGCGCGCCGCGTCGCCGAGGTCGTCGGCAGCGATGATCGGCAGGCCGCTCTGGGCAAGGATGTCCTTGCCCTGCTGCACGTTCGTTCCCTCGAGTCGCACCACCAGCGGGACGTCGAGCTCGACTTCGCGCGCGGCCGCGACGATGCCCTCGGCGATCACGTCGCAGCGCATGATCCCACCGAAGATATTGACCAGGATGCCCTTCACTGCGGGGTCGGACAGGATGATCTTGAACGCCGCGGTTACCTTCTCTTTGTTGGCGCCGCCGCCGACGTCGAGGAAGTTGGCCGGGAACGCGCCGTTCAGCTTGATGATGTCCATCGTCGCCATGGCGAGGCCCGCGCCGTTGACCATGCAGCCGATGTCGCCGTCGAGCTTGATGTAGGCGAGGTCGTACTTGGAAGCCTCGATCTCCATCGGGTCTTCCTCGGACTCGTCGCGCAGCGCCTCGACGTCGGGATGACGGTACAGGGCGTTCGAATCGAAGCTCATCTTGGTGTCGAGCACCAGCAACTGCCCGTCGACGGTCTCGACCAGCGGGTTGATCTCGATCATCGAGCAGTCGAGCGCGAGGAACGCGTCGTAGAGCTGCTTCGCCAGCTTCTGCGCGGCCTTGGCGGTTTCGCCCTTCAGCTTGAGCGCGAACGCGACGGCGCGCCCGTGGTGCGGCATGAAGCCGGTCGCCGGGTCGATCGTCAGCGTGGTGATCTTCTCGGGCGTTTCGTGCGCGACGTCCTCGATGCTCATCCCGCCCTCGGTCGAGACGATCATCGCGATCCGGCCGGTTGCGCGGTCGACCAGCATCGAGAGGTAATACTCCTTCGCAATGTCGACCCCGTCGGTCACGTAGAGGCGGTTGACCTGCTTGCCCGCCGCGCCGGTCTGGACCGTGACCAGCGTGTTGCCGAGCATCTCGCGGGCGTTCGCTTCGACTTCCTCGACCGACTTCGCCAGCCGCACGCCGCCCTTGGCGTCGGCCGCCAGCTCCTTGAACTTGCCCTTGCCGCGCCCGCCGGCGTGGATCTGCGCCTTCACCACGTAAAGCGGCCCCGGGAGCCGCTTCGCACCTTCGACCGCTTCCTTGATCGAGCGGGCGGGATGACCGGCGGGAACGCCGATGCCGAATTTCTCCAGCAGCTGCTTGGCCTGGTACTCGTGGATGTTCATCGTGGAGAGCGCCCTTCGGAGTCGATCGGGAAGAAGGATGCCGGCGCATAAGCACAGCGAGCGGCGCTTGCAAACCCCGCGCGCTGCTCCCAGTTGGCACGGAATGATCGATCGCCAGCGCCTCGACGAAATTTGCCGCGAGGCCGGCAACATGGCGCTGCGACAATGGCCCGGCGGCGGGCACGCGCTCGAAAGCTGGGAAAAGCACGGCGGCAGCCCGGTCTGCGCCGCCGACCTCGCGGTCGATGCGTTCCTCCGCCGCGAGCTCGGCGCGCTGCTGCCGTCCGCCGGCTGGCTTTCGGAAGAGACCGTCGATCACCCCGAGCGGCTCGCGCGCGGTCTGTGCTGGCTGGTCGACCCAATCGACGGCACGCGCGATTTCATCCGCGGCCGCGCCGGCTGGGCGGTGTCGGTGGCGCTGGTCAGCGCGGGCAAGCCCTTGATCGGCTTGCTGGTCGCTCCGGCGCGCGACGAGGTATGGAGCGCCACCGCGGGGCAAGGCGCCTGGCTCAACAGCCGCCGTCTCGAGGCGAGTCGCCGCGCCGAGCTGGCGGGGGCGCGCGTGCCCGCCGACATGCTGCCGCGCGAAGACCAGGACCTCACGATGGTCGAGAAGCCCAACTCGATCGCGCTGCGCATCGCCATGGTGGCGGACGATCGCGCCGACCTGCTCGCGACGCTTCGCTGGGGCTACGAGTGGGACGTCGCCGCCGCGGCGCTGATCGCGCGCGAGGCGGGCGCGGCGGTGAGCGACGCGTTCGGCCAGCCTCTCAGCTACAACAAGCGCGATCCGCGCGCTTTCGGCGTGCTGGTCACGGCCCCCGGAATCCACAAGGCCGCGATCGAGCGCCTGGCGGAGCGGGCGGCAAGGTTCTCGGTCGCCGAGTGAATCCCTTCCCCCAGCGCCTGGGGGAAGGGATGGGATGGCGTTACCGCGCCGCGTTGACCTCTTCCTGGCTGATCGGCGTGATGCGGACCTCGACCCGGCGGTTGAGCGCGCGGCCTTGCTCGGTGGTATTGTCGGCGCGCGGGTATTGCTCGCCGTAACCTATCGTCGCGATACGGGCGCTCGAGACGCCGCGCATCACCAGGTAGTTCTTGACCGATTCGGCGCGGCGCCGCGACAGGTCGAGGTTGTAGCTGTCCGATCCGGTGGAATCGGTATGGCCCATCACGTCGATCAGGCTGTTCGGGTACTTCTGCAGGCTCGCCGCCACCTCGTCGAGCGCGGCGCGGAAGCTCGGGCTGATCGTCGTCGAATCGACCGCGAAGGTCACGTCGGGTAGGTTGACCAGGATGCCGGTGCCGTCGGGGGTCTCGCTGACGTCCACGCCGCTCCCGGCGGTCGCCTCGTCGAGCTCCTTGATCTGCTGGTCGAGCTGGTAGCCGACCACCCCGCCGGCCACGCCGCCGATGCCCGCGCCCACGATGCGCGCGGTCTTGCCGCCGATCAGGCCGCCGAGCAGGTAACCGAGCCCGGCCCCGCCGACCGCGCCGATCCCGGTGCGCGAAACGTGCCGCTCGCCGGTGTTCGGGTCGGTGACGCAGGCCGACAATCCCAGCAGCGACACCGCAGCCAGGCTGGAGATGAGAATACGCGACTTCTTCATGGGTTATCCTCGCAACAAAACGGGCCGCGGCCCGCGACCGTGGGCCGGAATGGCCCAGCAATAGGATCGTGCGAGGCAAAGAACGCCTTGGCCGCCGCGCGAGTTCCACGCGAGCGCTTCGCGCTGTTCATCTTATCTGCTAGCCGGTGCGCTCCATGTCACCGTTTCCCTGGACCGATTTCGCCATTCTCGTTGCGCTGATCCTGCTCAACGGGGTCTTCGCCATGTCGGAGCTGGCGATCGTCTCGGCGCGCCCGGCGCGCTTGCGCATGGCGACCGAGCGCGGCAGCGCCGGGGCCAAGACCGCGCTGCAGCTCGCCGCCGATCCGGGCAAGTTCCTCTCGACCGTGCAGATCGGCATCACCCTGGTCGGCATCATCGCGGGCGCCTATTCGGGCGCCACGCTCGGCGGGCCGGTCGCCGAACGGCTCGAATGGCTCGGGGTGCCGGCGAGGATGTCCGACGATGCCGGGTTCATCCTGGTGATCGCGCTGACGACCTACTTCAGCCTCGTGATCGGCGAACTGGTTCCCAAGCAGCTTGCGCTGCGCGCCGCGCTGCCGATCGCGGTGACGATGTCGCGCCCCATGGCGCTGTTGGCGAAAATCGCCGCGCCGTTCGTGTGGCTGCTCGACACCTCGTCGAACCTGCTGATGCGGCTGCTCGGCATGAGCCATCGCGGCGAAGCGCGGATAACCGCCGAAGAGCTGCACATGCTGTTCACCGAGGCGACCCGAACGGGCGTGATCGAAGAGCAGGAACGGGCGATCATGTCGGGCGTCATGCGCCTCGCCGACCGCCCGGTGCGCGAGCTGATGACCCCGCGGATCGATCTCGACTGGCTCGATCTCGCCGCGAGCGAAGCGGAAATCCGCAGCGCCATCGCCGAATCGCCGCATTCGCTGCTCCCCGTCGCCGAAGGGACGGTCGACCGGATCGTCGGGGTCGTCAAAGTGAAGGAACTGCTCGCGGTCATGCTCGCGGGCGAGCCGGTCCAGCTCCCCGCGCTGCTGCGCAAGGCCGAAGTCGTGCCCGACCAGCTCGACGCGATGGATGCGCTGCGGACGCTGCAGCAATCGGGCCTCGCGATGGCGATGGTGCACGACGAATACGGCCATCTCGAAGGCATCGTCACCCCCGCCGACCTGCTCGCGGCCATCGCCGGCAACTTCGTCAGCCACCAGGACGAAGGCGACGAACCGATGCTGGTCGAGCGCGAGGACGGCTCGTTGCTCGTCTCCGGCGCGTTGCCGGCGGACGCGCTGGCCGAGCGTCTCGGGCTCGATCTGCCCGAGGACCGCGAGTTCGCGACCGCCGCGGGTTACGTGCTGTGGGTGCTCAAGAAGCTGCCGCTCGAAGGCGAGATCTTCACCGACCAGGATTGGCGCTTCGAAGTCGTCGACATGGACGGCCGCAAAATCGATAAGCTGCTCGTCAGCAGAGCCGAATAAATCCTCCCCGAGACAAGCTCGGGCAGGATCACATCACGCCGGTATCAGTCGCGAGTATTCTGGCCCGCTTCGGTGCTGGCTAGAGCTGGATCGGTCCGCGACCAGCGGACCGCAAGGCCGAACGGCCGCCCGCAGTGCCGCAGGCGCGAGGATAGCCAAGGGGCCCGGATGGGCCCCGCCGGCGCCTGAGGCGCCAAAAAAAGTTATGCCTCAGCCGGGAATCACCGCGCGAGCATCCTGGCCGTCGCCTTCGGGCGCGGCGATGATGGTGCGGGTCGTGGCGCCCTTGTCGACCGTGTGCGTGGCGACGTCGCCGACTGAGGAGCGGATGCCAGGGTCGGCAATGCCCGCGCGCTGCAGCGTGGCGTCTTCGATCGCGCTGCGCGGGCTCGGGCCGCCGAACAAGGCATCGAGCGCGTCCTGCGCGGCGGTGCCCTCGGCAGGCCGCGGCGCGCCGGGCTGGGGCGGAACGAGCTCGAAATCGGGCGGGATCACCAGCGGCGCCTGGCGCTGCACCGCGAACTCGTCGGGCCGCTCGCGGCCGAGCACGCCGCCGCTTCCGCACGCGGCGAGCAGCATGGCGCCGGAGGCGACGAGGACGATATGGGTGGCCTTACGCATTCGTGGAATTCTCCGCGGTTGGGTCCGCCTGTTGATCCCCCTGCGGGGAGGCCGGTTTCTCGCGCATGAACAGCGCGCGGGCAAGGATTATCAGCACCCCGATGGTGATCGCGGCATCGGCCACGTTGAACACCAGGAACGGCCGGAACGTGCCGATGTGGAAGTCGGCATAGTCGATGACATAGCCGTAGAGATAGCGGTCCTGGATATTGCCGAGCGCGCCGCCGAGGATCAGCGCCAGGCCCGCGATGTCCCACATCGACCGCTCGCGCAGCAGCCACACGAACACCACCAGCGCGATCAGCCCGGTCACCGCGACCAGCGCCCAGCGCATCTCCACCGACGTCGCCTCGAACATGCCGAGCGAAACCCCGAAATTCTGCGTCCAGCGCAGATCGAAGAACGGCAGCAGGTCGATCACGCCGACCTCGCGCAGCCGCCACGGCCCGAGCGCGAGCGATTTGATCCACTGGTCGAGCGCATAGATCGCGGCCGCCAGCACCAGCCCGATCGAGCGGTTGCGCCAGGTGGCGGTCATGATGCGAGGCTCCGGCTCACGCGCGCTACAATCCCACGATCGTCACCCTGAACTTGTTTCAGGGTCCATGTCTCGGCCCGACACCGAGCCATCCGTTCAAACGACACCCAACCGCAAGGCCGGGCCAATCCGGCGGCCTCCGGAGCGCGCGGCGCGATGGATGCTGGAAGCGAAGCTGTGCTTGCACAAACAAGTTCAGCATGACGGGTTGGGGCGTAAGCGGAGCGTCCGATCACAACACTGCATCCAATTGCGCCACGACATCCTCGCACCGCCCGCACAGCGCGCCGTCTTCGGGCACTTCGGGCAGGAGGCGCCAGCAGCGGCCGCATTTCTCGTCGTCCGTGCGCCGCACCGCGATCGCATCGCCGCGAGTCACTCCGCCGCTGATGAACAGTTCGGCCAACTCGGCATCGGAAAAGCCCTCGGGAACGCTGTCAGCCGGCACGGTCACTTCGGCCTCGAGGCTCGAGCGCACGACTTTCTCGCGCCGCAGGGGCTCGATCGCTTCGGTCACCTGCTCGCGCAGCGCGCGAAGCCCGGCCCATTTCCCCATCAACTCGTCACCCCGGACTTGATCCGGGGTCCCGCTGTTCTCCGGCGCCTCACCCGAAGCAAGCGCGCCCCCGGCTCCGGGGCCGGGGTGGCCAGGAGCGTGCGGCAGGACCGGCCACTCCAGCAGATGCACGCTCGTGCCGTCTGGATAGCGGCTCGCCCATACTTCCTCCGCCGTGAAGACCATCACCGGCGCGGCATAGCGGATCAGCGCCTGGAACAGCGTGTCGAGCATGGTGCGATAGGCGCGGCGCTTCGGGTCCGCCGGCGCATCGCAATAGAGGCTGTCCTTGCGGATATCGAAATAGAACGCGCTGAGGTCCTCGTTGCAGAAGTCGATCAGCGCGCGGGTGTAGGTGTTGAAATCGAAGTCGAGCGTCGCCTGCTTCAGCGTCGCGTCGAGCCGGCCGAGCAGCGCCAGCACGTAGCGCTCCAGCTCGGGCATTTCTTCCACGCCCACCCGCTCGCTCTCGTCGAACCCGTCGAGCGCGCCGAGCAGGTAGCGGAAGGTGTTGCGCAGCTTGCGGTACTGGTCGGCCACGCCCTTCAGGATCTCGTCGCCGATCCGGTGGTCCTCGGTGTAGTCGACCGACAGCGCCCACAGCCGGATGATGTCGGCGCCGTAGGTCTCCATCACCTTGTTGGGATCGACCGTGTTGCCGAGGCTCTTCGACATCTTGCGGCCGTCGCTCGCCATCGTGAAACCGTGCGTCAGCACGGCCTTGTACGGGGCCCGGCCGCGCGTGCCGCAGCTTTCGAGCAGCGAGGACTGGAACCAGCCGCGATGCTGGTCGGACCCTTCGAGATAGAGGTCGGCCGGCCACTGCAGGTCGGGCCAACGGCCGGATTCGAGCACGAAGGCATGCGTCGATCCGGAATCGAACCACACGTCGAGAATGTCGACCACGCGCTCGTAGTCCGCCGCATCGTACGCGTTGCCGAGCAGCGCCTGCGCGTTCGCGTCCGACCAGGCATCGACACCTTTTTCGCGGATGGCGGCGACGATCCGCGCGTTGACCTCGGGGTCGACCAGGTACTCGCCGCTGGCGCGGTTCACGAACAGCGTGATCGGCACGCCCCAGGCGCGCTGGCGGCTGAGCACCCAGTCGGGCCGCCCCTCGACCATCGAGCCGATCCGGTTGCGCCCCTTGTCGGGCACGAAGCGCGTGTCGGCGATGGCGGCGAGGGCGGTCTGGCGCAAAGTCCCCCTCCCGCTTGCGGGAGGGGCTAGGGG
>JAEZCZ010000119.1 GCA_023433305.1 Pseudomonadota bacterium
GATGCAGGTTCTCCTCGTCGACCCACCGCGCCCCTTCGATGCCCTCCATCGCATCGACTAGCGCGTCGCGCACCGGCTCGGGCGGACGGATGGCGATGAACAGGCGGTGCGGCATGGCTCGAGCGTAGAAGAGCCGGCGCCCTGGGGAAAGCGCCGGCGCTTCCGGAACGCCGGGCGTACCCGGCTGCGCTCGCTATCGTGCGTCAGCTTTGCTGGCCGTCGTTCTTGCTCTGCTGGCTCCAGCGGTCGGGCTCCTCGGCCGCTTGCTGCATCGAGCCTTGCTCGCGATCGTTCTGGGCTTCGATCGTGCGCGGCTGGCTGCCACCGCCGAGCGGAATCCGCCGGCCGCGGGCCTTCTCGGCCTTGGGCAGCGTGATGGTCAGCACGCCGTCCTTGAAGTCGGCCGAGCAGGCCTCCTCGTCGATGTTCGAGGGGAGGGTGAGCCGCCGCTCGAAGGTGCCGTAACTGCGCTCGGAATAGCCGCGTTCCTGGTCTTCGCGGCTGCTCTTCTTCTCGCCGCGCAGCGTCAGCACGCCGTCCTCGACGGTGAGATCGATGTCCTCCTCGCGCACACCGGGCAGCTCGGCGGTGATCTCGAGCCGGTCGTCGGTCTGGTGAATTTCCATCGCGGGCGTGTTCATTCCGGCCCGGGCATAGATGCCGCTGTCGCCGTCCTGATCGAACAGGTCGTCGAACAGCCGGTTCATCTGACGATGCAGGTCGAACAGACCGCCGCCGCTCGGCCCGCCGGTCGCGAGGGAGCCGCGGCGCCGTGGGGTGAGATATCCATATGCCATTGTAAGCGCCTCCTTGCGTTTGATTCGTGGGAGGACGTGGCCGGTCGCGATGCTTGGGACGGGGAGGGATACGCGCCGCGACCGGTCCGCGTCCCATGCCCGTTAACGACGATGCGGGGTCGGGGTTCCGGGCCCGGCCACCGCTCGTCGGTTGCGCGCCGCGCGCTGCCGTGGAAGAGGGGGGTGGCGCGGCGGCTGCCAGGAAAGGGATCGCCCTTGGACGACTTCATCATTGCCCGCGCCCTGCACGTTCTGGCGGTGCTGATGTGGATCGGCGGGGTGGCGTTCGTCACGCTCGTGCTGATCCCGTCGATCCGCCGGTCCCGCTCGCCCGAAGAGCGGCTCGCCACGTTCCACACCTTCGAAGGCCGCTTCGCGCCGCAAGCCGCGTTCTGGGTCCTGCTCGCGGGCGCGAGCGGATTCTGGATGACGCACCGCGCCGACCTGTGGAGCCGGTTCGCGGACCTCGAATACTGGTGGATGCACGCGATGGTTGCGATCTGGCTGCTGTTCGCGGCGATGCTGTTCGTGATCGAGCCGCTGTTCCTTCACAAGCGGATGGCGGCCTCGCCCGATCCGGCGCGCGATTTCGCGCGGATGGAACGGATGCACCGCGTGCTGCTGGCGCTTTCGCTGATCACCGTGCTCGGCGCCGTGGCCGGCAGCCACGGCTGGGCATTCTGAGCCGTCAGGCCAGGAACCCGAGCGGGTGGTGTGCCCGCGCGATCGTATAGATGAACGCGAACGTCGCCGCCGCCGCGCCGAACGAGATGAGCCGGTTTCGGCGCGTCTTCGCGCGCAACGCGTAATAGCCCAGCAGCACGTAGACCACGATCAGCAGCACCTTCACGGTCAGCCAGCTGTCCTGCACGGGGTCCAGCCCGGTGATCGTCATCAGCATCAGCGCCGCGGTCAGCAGCACGGTGTCGATCGACCAGGAGAGGTAGCGCAGCCAACCGGACAGCGGCCAGCGCGCTCCCAGCAGGTTGAACGCCAACGCCCGCAGGAACAGCAGGGCGCCGCTTAGCAGCGCCGTGCCGATGTGGACGTGGCGTATCTCGAGGTAGAAGGGCTCCACGCGAAGCTCAGTCGGCCCGAGCTTCGCGCGTTGCTTCCGCCTCCTCCGAAGCCGTCGGGATTTCCTCGGGCTCGCGCCGGGGCCGCAGCCACAGGCTGGCGATGAACCAGGTGAGCACCAGCGATCCGACCGCGAAGATCGTGTCGCCGGGCACCCGCATCCACACCAGCAGGTCGACGATCGGCCGCTGCATGAACTCGGCGGAGCGCGCGTACCAGTAACCCTGGTCGATCGCCGCGATGAGCTGCAGCGTTCCGAGCGGCAACAGGGTCAGAGCCGCCATCAGCGCGAGGCCGATGTTGAAGCACCAGAACGCGATCTTGAGCGTCGTCTCGTCCCACCTCAGGTCGGGCTTCATGCCGCGCAGGCAGAACAGCACCAGCCCGATGCCGAGCATGCCATAGACGCCGAACAGCGCGGTGTGTCCGTGCAGCGGGGTCAGGTTCAGGCCCTGCATGAAGTACAGCGAGAGCGGCGGGTTGATGAGGAACCCGAACAGGCCGGCGCCGACCAGGTTCCAGAAGCTCACCGCCAGGAAGAACATCACCGGCCACTTGTAACGCCGCATCCACGGCGTGGCGCTCGACAGCTTCCAGTGCTCGTAGGCCTCGAACCCGATGTAGGCGAGCGGAACGACTTCGAGCGCCGAGAAGCTGGCGCCCAGCGCCATCACCGCCATCGACGTACCCGAGAAGTACAGGTGGTGCAGCGTGCCGAGCACACCGCCGGCCATGAAGATGATCGTCGCGAACAGCACGGCGACCGTCGCCAGCTTGATCGGGATCAGGCCCAGGCGGGTGAACAGGAAGGCGATCACCGCCGTCGCGAAGACCTCGAAGAAGCCTTCCACCCACAGGTGGACCAGCCACCAGCGCCAGTACTCGATCATCGAAAGCGAGGTGTGCTCGTTCCACAGCAGCGCCGCGCCGAAGAACAGGCCGATCGCCACCGCCGAGAGGAAGAACAGCATCGTGATGTGCTTGGCTTCGGAGTTCTCGCGCAGCGCGGGCATCAACGCGCGCCCGACGAGGAACAGCCAGATCATCAGCCCGATGAACAGGAACCACTGCCAGAAGCGGCCCATGTCGGCATATTCCCAGCCCTGGTGGCCGAACCAGAAGTTGTTCTCCAGGCCGAGCGTCTGCATGACCGCGAGCCACTGGCCGGCGAACGAGCCGACCACGATGATCAGCAGGCAGACCCACAGCACGTTGACCAGCAGGCTCTGGAACGGCGGTTCGTAGCCCGAGATGGCGGGCGCGATGTAAAGCCCGGTGCCCAGCCACGCGACCGCGATCCACAGCACCGCGAGCTGCGTGTGCCACGTTCGGGTGATCGAGTAGGGCAGGATTTCGGCGGCTTCGTAGCCGTACACGAGTTGGCCTTCGACCTGGTAGTGCGCGGTCATCGCGCCGAGCAGGATCTGCACCAGGAACAATGCCAGAAGCACCCAGAAATACTTGGCGGTCGCCTTCATCGACGGGGTGATCACCACCTTGCGCAGCGGATCGCTGGCGGGGAGGTTGTGCTCCCGCTCCCTGCGGCCGTGCGTGACGGCATGGTGCCAGCCGAGCAGGCCGATGCCCGCTAGCAGGAAGGTGACGCTGAACGCCGACCAGATGAACATGCTGGCGTGCGGGCGGTTGCCGACCAGCGGCTCGCTCGGCCAGTTGTTGGTGTAGGTGATGTCCGCGCCCGGCCGCTCGGCCGCCGCGGCCCAGGCGGTCCACCAGAAGAAGGCCGACATCGCTTCGCGGTGCTCGGGATTGGGCACCGTGTCGTTCTTCATCGCGTAGTTTTCGCGCAGGACCGCGGTTTCGGGGTCGTTGCCGAACAGGCTTTCGTAGTGACCGGAGACCTCGGCGATCGCGGCGGCGCGCTCGTCGCTGATCGTGATCGTGTCCGTCGCTTCGTCGTAGGTGTTCGTGCGCATCTCGCGCTCGAGGCGTTGCCGCAACGCCGATTGCTCTTCTTCGGGCAGCGCGTCGGAACGCCCGCCCGCCCAGCCGTTCATCAGCGCGACCGACTCGCGGTGGAGCCAGTCGGCCGACCAGTCAGGCGCGACGTAGCCGCCATGGCCCCAGATGGAGCCGAGCTGCATCCCGCCCATCGATTGCCAGACCTGCCGACCGCGCTGGATGTCCGCGCGGGTGTAAACCGTCTCGCCGCTCTCCGTGACGACCCGCTCGGGGACAGGCGGATCCTTGAGGCTGATGTCGTAACCGACCCACAGGAGGACGCCGAACGAAGCGAGAAGAAGCGCGATAAGCGCCGTCCAGAGCTTGCGAGTGCTTGTCATGAGGGAGAGTGGCTCCTGCCGGAATGCGGGACAATCGGTTAATCTACATGAACTACTGAGGTTCCATGGGAGAGCCCATGGCTCATACGTTGCGACAGTTCTCTGATGCATGTCAAAGGACTTCATCACCGGAACTTCCATCGCGGTGGTTCGTCAGGAAGGAACAGGACATGGCGGAAGGCGGAACCTCCACAACCACGCGCGGCGAAGAAATGCTGGCGCTGCGCAAGGCGCGCATGGCGGCGGCGCCGCCGTTCCTGCGCGGGGGTTTTCGCCCGTTTTTCTTCGGCGGTCCGCTTTGGGCGGTGATCGCGCTGGTGCTGTGGTTGATGGCGTTTCTCGGCGGCCTAGATCTGCCCAGCGCCTTCGACGCGCTTTCGTGGCACCGGCACGAAATGCTGTTCGGCTTCGTCGGCGCGGTGATCGCGGGCTTCCTGCTCACGGCGATTCCCAACTGGACCGGCCGGCTGCCGATCGCGGGCACGCCGCTGCTCGCCCTGTTCGCGCTGTGGCTGGCGGGCCGTCTGGCGCTGCTGTTCTCGAGCGCGACCGGGCTGCTGCCGGCGGCCCTGCTCGACGTCGGGTTCTATATCGCCTTCGCGCTGATCGCGGGGCGCGAAGTCATCGCCGCGAAGAACCGCAACGTGCCGGTGGTGGGCATGGTGCTGCTGTTCGGGGTGGCCAACGCGGTCGACTATGCCGCCGTCTCGGGCCTGATCGCCGACAGCGAAGCGGGCTTCCGCGCCGGCATCGCGCTGGTCGTGATGATCATCTCGCTGATCGGCGGGCGCATCATTCCCTCGTTCACGCGCAACTGGATGGCGAAGCAGGGCTGGAAGGAAGGCCTGCCCACGCAGGCCGATCGCTTCGACCAGGCGGCGCTGGTCATAACGGGCCTGGCGCTCGCCGCCTGGGTGCTGCTGCCGAGCGCCGTCGTCACCGGCGTGGCGCTGCTTCTCGCCGGGGCCTTGCAGCTCGTCCGGCTGGCGCGCTGGCGCGGGTGGCGGACGGTGAAGGATCCGATCGTCATCGTGCTGCACGTCGGCTTCCTGTGGGTTCCGGTCGGCTTGGCGCTGCTCGGCTGGAGCATCGTCGACTTCGACATTCCGCGCACCGCCGCGGTCCATGCCCTGACCGCCGGGGCGATGGCGACGATGATCCTCGCGGTCATGACCCGCGCCACGCTCGGCCATACCGCGCGCGACATCGTGGCCGGGCCGATGACGGTGGCGGTCTATGTCCTCGTCACGATCGGCGCGCTGCTGCGGGTCGCCTCCGCGCTCAACCTCGTCGACTATCGCATCGGCATGGAGATCGCGGGGACGCTGTGGGGCGGGGCGCTGGTGCTGTTCCTGATCGCCTACACGCCGATCCTGTTCGGGCCGCGCCTCGGCGAAAAGGCGGGCTAGCCTTGGCGAGTGCGCTGCCGATCTGCACCGTCGGGCACTCGACGCGCACCATCGAGGAATTCGTCGAGCTGCTCCGCGTTGGCGAGGTGACCACGCTGGTCGACGTGCGCACGATCCCGCGCTCGCGCACCAATCCGCAGTACAACCTCGACCGCCTGCCCGAGGAGCTCGCTGCCTACCAGCTTCGCCACCGCTACATCGCCGAGCTGGGGGGCTTGCGGAAGAAGACTCCCGAGGTCGAGCCCGAGACCAACGGCCTGTGGCGCAACAAGAGCTTCCACAACTACGCCGACTACGCGCTCACCGAGCCGTTCCGTGCCGGCCTTTCCGAATTGCTCGACCTCGCCGAGACCGAGCGCTGCGCGATCATGTGCTCGGAGGCGGTGTGGTGGCGCTGCCATCGCCGCATCATCGCCGACTACCTGCTCGCGCTCGGCCGCGAGGTGCTGCACCTGATGGCCCCGGCCAAGCTCGTCCCCGCCACGCTCACTCCGGGGGCGGTGGCGGGGAAGGACGGCGCGGTCCGTTATCCCGCCGCCGCGTAGCCGTTGCATCGCGGCCCGGCCGTTCCCACATCGCGCAACCTGTGAGGCCGCGTCGGCCGCCTCTTGACCAACGCGAACATTTGCGGAACATCCGAAACCGATGAGTCTCACTCAAATCTCTGTCCGCGGCGCCCGCGAGCATAACCTCAAGGGCATCGACATCGACCTGCCGCGCGACGCGCTGATCGTCATCACCGGGCTCTCGGGCTCGGGGAAGAGCAGCCTCGCGTTCGACACGATCTATGCCGAGGGCCAGCGCCGCTATGTCGAGAGCCTCTCGGCCTATGCGCGCCAGTTCCTCGAGATGATGCAGAAGCCCGATGTCGAGCACATCGACGGCCTCTCCCCGGCCATCTCGATCGAGCAGAAGACCACCAGCCGCAACCCGCGCTCGACGGTCGCCACCGTCACCGAGATCTACGACTACATGCGCCTGCTGTGGGCGCGGGTCGGCGTGCCGTACTCGCCCGCCACCGGCCTGCCGATCGAGGCGCAGACCGTCTCCAACATGGTCGACCGCGTCATGGCGCTGCCCGAAGGCACGCGGCTCTACTTGCTCGCGCCCGTGGTGCGCGGCCGCAAGGGCGAGTACCGCAAGGAGCTGCTCGAGTGGCAGAAGGCCGGCTTCACCCGCGTCCGCATCGACGGCGAGATCTACGAGATCGGCGAGGCCCCCGCGCTCGACAAGAAGTACAAGCACGACATCGAGGTCGTGGTCGACCGCCTCGCCGTGCGCGAAGGCATCGAAACCCGCCTCGCCGACAGCTTCGAGACCGCGCTCAAGCTCGCCGAGGGGCTGGCTTACGTCGACCTCGCGGACACGACGGTGGCGGAAGCGCTCGGGCAATCCCCCTCCCGGGGCCGCGGCGGGGCGGGGGGGGGGGGCGGGG
>JAEZCZ010000126.1 GCA_023433305.1 Pseudomonadota bacterium
GGCGCCAAGCTTCTGCTCGACGGCTGCCAGGCCGTGCCCCGGCTGCCCGTCGACGTCGCCGCGCTAGACTGCGATTTCTACGCCTTCTCCGGCCACAAGCTCTACGGCCCGACCGGCATTGGTGCGCTCTGGGGCCGCCACGCGCTGCTGGAAGCGATGCCCCCATGGCAGGGCGGCGGCGCGATGATCGAGAAGGTCACTTTCGCCAAGACGACCTACGCGCCGCCGCCGCAGCGTTTCGAAGCGGGCACTCCCGCGATCGTCGAGGCGATCGGCCTCGCCGTCGCATGCGATTATGTGTCGAATATCGGCCTCGAAGCCATCCACGGGCACGAGGCCAAGCTGGTCGCCCAGCTGCGCGAAGCGCTGCGCGGCATGAACGACGTGCGCCTGTTCGGCCCTGAGGACAGCGCCGGCATCGTCAGCTTCGCGCTTGACGGCATCCACCCGCACGATCTCGGCACCATATTGGATGAAGAGAACGTCGCGATTCGCGCCGGGCACCACTGCGCCCAGCCGCTGATGGAGCGGCTCGGCGTGTCGGCCACCGCGCGGGCGAGCTTCGGGCTCTACAGCGACGAAGACGATGTCGCCACGCTGCTGCGCGGAATCGAACGAACCAAGAGGATTTTCGGATGATGGAGGAAGCCGACAAGCGCTTCACCGTGGAGGAAGTCGACGGAGTCGAAGCCCCGCCCAGAGCTCGAGTCGAGGATGCGCAAGGCGCATCCGGGGGCGCCCGCGTGGAGAATGCGACCGAGGAGTCGCCGCATGATAAGCTCGAGCGAAAGCGCGACTATCTCGAAGGCTTTCTCGCGCAAAAGCCGCAGGCGGAGAACCCGGCCGAGCCCGGCGGCGCGCTCTACGAAAGCGTGATCGAAGCGCTCAAAGGCATTTACGACCCCGAGATCCCAGTGAACATCTACGATCTTGGCCTGATCTACGGCGTCGAGGTGAGCGAGGACGGCGACGTCGAGGTGGTGATGACGCTGACCACGCCGCACTGCCCGGTCGCCGAATCGATGCCGGGTGAAGTCGAGATGCGCGTCGTCTCGGTCCCAGGCGTGCGCGATGCCGAGGTCACGCTGGTGTGGGATCCGCCATGGGACCCCGCCAAGATGAGCGACGAGGCCCGGCTCGAGCTGGGCATGTTGTAGCGCGAGGCGAGAGGCCCCATCTTAGCAGCATGACGGAAACGAAGACCCGCCAGCGCCCTGCCGCCGTCAACCTGACTCCCCGCGCCGAGGAGCGCGTGGCCCAGCTGATGGCGAGAGCGCCCGAAGGCACCGTGGGTGTCAAGCTCTCGACGCCGCGCCGAGGTTGTTCGGGGCTCGCCTATTCGGTGGATTACGTCACCGAGGCTCAGCCGTTCGACGAAAAGATCGAGACGCCCGGCGGCACCTTCTACATCGACGGTGCCAGTGTGCTCTACCTGATCGGCTCGACGATGGATTGGCAGGAAGACGATTTCACCGCCGGTTTCGTCTTCGCCAACCCCAACGCCAAGGGCGCCTGTGGCTGTGGGGAGAGCTTTACGGTATAACGGGGCAATGACTACGCCCCATCCCGAAGGGTTCCGCGCCTATCTCGAGCGCGAGATCGCGCAGGCGCGTCGCACCAGCGCCGGGGAGCGCGAGCTGCGACGGACGTTGCTGACGCACGTCGAAGCGCTGGTGCGCCGCAACAGCCGGCGGCGCCCGCCCGGTATGGCCTCCGCGCTGGTCGAGCCGCCGCGCGGCCCGAAGCCGCTGAGCGGAGGCGCTGCGGCCTCGCTCGAGTTCGACAGCTAGCGCTGCAACGCCTTGGCGCAGGCGGCGCGGTCGACTTCCTGGCCGTCGCTCGCGCGGCGGGCCTCGACGTAGGTGGCGATCGGCTCCGCGCCGGGGCGCAGCGGGTAAAGGAACACGTCGAGCACGCAGGACGGGCCAACGAACTGCAGCTTGCGCGCGTCGGCTTCGCGCACGTCGAGCCTAGGTTGGCCGAAGCGGCGGACCAGGCTCGCCCCATCCTGCTCGATCACCCCCTCGAGGCCGGGCACCCGCTGGATTTGCGGCGCCTGGAATCCGGTCACGGGCGGAGTGACCGGCCGCGTCGGCGGCACCCCGCTTGCCGGTGGACGGATTACCGGCGGGCGCGGTGGCCCGCTCTGCGCCGGCGGAATGGCCGTACAGGCGGCGAGAGCAACGATCGCGGGGAGGGAAACGAGAATACGAAAATCACGCAGCATGGGCAGCCGGGTCCTTGCGATGGATCAGGTGCGTCGCCGCCGCGGCACCGAGGATGGGGGCGATGAGCCCGACGAACGGTATGGCCAGCAGCGCGGCGATCGATCCGCCCAGCAGGAACCGCTCGCCGCCGCCTACCGGCGCGCGGTGCCCGGCGCCGTGACGATGCCGCAGCCAGACCATGTCCTGCAGCTCGCGTCCGATGAGCAGCGCGTTGACCAGCCAGAACAGCACTGCGGTCCCGACGCCGGTGACCAGCAGGATCAGCGCGAACGGCAGCACGGCGAGGTTCACCAGCAGCGCTCGCAGCGCCGCTCGCAAGCTGGTGGTGAACTGCTCGGTCACGGGCAGGTCTCGCGCCCGGGCCGCCGCATCTGGAAAATGCCGCGCCTCGACGGCCTGGACCACGTCATCGGCGAAGAACTGGATCACTGCCATCGCCACGATACGCCATGCGAGCCAGACGCCGAGAATTGCGATCAGCAACGACGCGATCCTGCGGACTTCGTCCGCGCCCGCGAACAAGGCCGCGTCGAGGCCGATCCAGTCCATCAGGAAATCGATCGCATACCAGCCCCCGATCGCCACGCCCACGAAGAGAACGAGCGACACCGCGAGGCTCTTGGCGAGGATGCGCAGAACCTGCGGGTCGCCGAGTTGGCGTAGCGCAAGCAGCAGAGATGTGGCGACGCTGGGCATACCTGGGGGCATCGGTGCTTGCGATTGCGCGCGCGGCAGGCCAAGTCAATCGCGCAACGGCGGCCGTCCGGCCGGCCGGTCTCATCCAACCTCGGAAGGCCCCATGCAGGAAGCCAGATACGACGTCATCGCCATCGGAAACGCCATCGTCGACGTGATGTCGCCCTGTACCGACGAGTTGATCGAGGAATTTGGCATGGCGCGCGGGGCGATGACCCTGGTCGATGCGCGCCAGGCCGCCGATCTCTACGACGCGATGGGTCCGGCGAGGGAGATTTCGGGCGGCTCGGCGGCGAACACGCTGGCGGGGCTCTCGGCGCTCGGCGCGCAGTGCGCCTTCATCGGCCAGGTCGCCGACGACCAGCTCGGCGCGGTCTTCGCGCACGACATCCGCGCCGTCGGTATCGATTTCGACACCCCGCCGCGCAAAGGCGAGCCATCGACCGCGCGCTGCCTGATCTTCGTCACGCCCGACGGCCAGCGCACGATGCACACGTTCCTCGGCGCCTCGCAGTACCTTCCGGCGAGCGCGCTCGACGAAGAGGCGATCGGCGGGGCGAGCATCCTCTACCTCGAAGGCTACCTATGGGATCCGGAAGAGCCGCGGGCCGCGATGCGCCGGGCGATCGAGACGGCGCGCGCTGCCGGCCGCAAGGTCGCGCTCACGCTGTCCGACGTGTTCGTCATCGCTCGACACGGCGACGATTTCCTCGCCCTCATCGCCGAAGGGATGATCGACATTCTCTTCGCTAACGAGGCGGAGCTGGCCGCGATCACCGATTGCCGCGACTTCGAAGAAGGCATCGCCAAGCTTGCCCCGCAAGTGCCGCTCTTGGTGGTGACGCGCAGCGAGAAGGGCGCGGTGGCACTTTCTGGAGGCGAGCGCGCGGAAGTTGCAGCTGAGCCGGTGGACGAAGTTGTCGACACGACCGGTGCGGGCGATCTCTTCGCAGCAGGTTTCCTGTTCGGCCATGCGCGCGGGCGCGATCTCGGAACCTCGCTGCGGATGGGAGCAATCGCCGCGGCGGAAGTGATCAGCCACTACGGCGCGCGTCCCGAAGCGGACCTCAAGGCCTTGATCGAAAGCCGCCTTGGCTGACATAAGCGTTTGGATTCGAGAGGGAATTCACATCATGAAGCGTATCGTTTGCGGCACCTTGGCGCTCGTCGGAGCCTTGGTCGCCTCGCCCGCCGCTGCTCAGGGGGGGTGCGACCGTGCCTTGCTCGAAGGCATTGCCGGAGACTGGATCTCCGCACTCGAGAAGGGCAGCGGGTTCGAAATGAAGCTCGGCGAATGGGTCGAGTTCCAGAACAACCTCGAGCTCGGCTCGATGGGCGCTTTCCTCGACAAGCCGCGCAAGGTGGACTGGCACCGCGCGCTGCTCGACACCGGCGCCTGCAAGGTCATGGTCGAAACCGTCATCCTCGATGCGGACAAGCCGATGGTGCTCTCGACCGTGCTGACCAACGGGTTCTTCGGCGTCAGCCCGATCAGCAACATCGTCAGCACGACCGGTGACTGGAAGTTCGACGCGGCGGCCACGCTGCAGCACGTTGGCGCCGAAGAGTGGGTGCCGATCCCCGAGGGCCAACGCAACAGCCGCCAGGAGTTGCTCGCCATCGCGAATGCCTACCTCGATAGGCTGAGCAATCCCGGAACTCAGGTCGCCTGGGCCGAAGGCTGCACGCGCCTCGACGGCGGCACGATGGCCGCGAGCTGCGAAGAGGGCCTGCCGAGCAATCTCGCCGCGGCCGAGCGCCAGGCGGTCGTCGACGAAGTCCTCGGCGCCGTGAACGTCCAGTTCCGCCTGGGCGAGAAGCGCCGGGCCGGCAGCGTCACTCTGCGGATCGAGGACGGCAAGGTCCGCTCGGTCCACACGCTCGCCAACTGCGGCGGCGAAAGCGATTGCGGGCTGCCGCAGGCAAGCTGATCGCGGCGACCGGCGGTCAGCCGCCGGCCGCTTCGCGCTCGATCTCCCGCCAGCCGATGTCTCGGCGGCAGAAGCCGCTCGGGAAGTCGATCTTCTCCACGGCCTCGTACGCCTTGTGCTGCGCCTCTGCCACCGTGTGCCCCCGTTGGGTCACGTTGAGCACCCTTCCACCCGCGGCTACGAGATGGCCGTCGCGAAGCGCTGTGCCCGCTTGGAACACCTTTCCGCCGCGGGCCTCCGCAGCATCTATATTCTTGATTTCACCGCCTTTTTCGGGCGTTCCGGGATAGCCGTTGGCGGCCATCACCACCGTCAGCGCCCGATCGTCCGAGAACCGTGGCCGCGGCAACGCGCCGAGGCTGCAATCGGCGCACGCGAGGAGGTATTCTCCGAGGTCGCTCTCCAGCCGCATCATCAGTACCTGGCACTCGGGATCGCCGAAGCGGCAATTGTATTCGACCAGTTTCGGGCCTTCGGGGGTGAGCATCAGTCCGGCATAAAGTACTCCGGAATAAGGCGTTCCCTCTTCCGCGAGAGTCCTCACCGTCGGCGCGATGATCCGCCGCATTACTTCGCTGCGCAAATCCGGAGTCAGAACTCGCGCCGGGCTGTAGGCGCCCATCCCGCCGGTATTCGGACCCGTGTCCCCATCCCCTACCCGCTTGTGATCCTGCGCGCTCCCGAACGGCACGATGATCGCCCCGTCGGTCAGGGCGAAGAAGCTGACTTCTTCCCCTTCCATGAATTCCTCGATCACGACTTCCGCGCCGGCAGCTCCGAAGGCTCCGCCGAACATGTCGCGCAAAGCATCCTCGGCTTCCGCGCGGGTGGCAGCGATGACCACGCCCTTGCCCGCCGCGAGGCCATCGGCCTTCAGCACGTAAGGCGGGCGGAACCGGTCGAGCGCTGCCTTCGCCTGCTCGATTGAAGTCGCGTACACATACCCCGCCGTCGGAATGCCAGCTCGATCGCACAGCGCCTTGGTGAAGCTCTTACTGCCTTCCAGTTGCGCCGCGATCCGAGAGGGTCCGAAAACCGAGATTCCCGCGGCCCGCAGCGAGTCGGACAACCCGTCGACCAAGGGCGCCTCGGGTCCGATCACGACCAGGCCGATGCGCTGGTCCCCGCAGAAGGCGATGACCTCGGCATGGTCCGTCAGCTCAAGGGTCACCAGCTCGGCATGCTGCGCGATCCCCGGATTGCCCGGAGATGCATAGAGCTTGCCCCCATCCTTGGTGATCAGTCGGGATTGCGCCAGCTTCCATGCCAGCGCATGTTCGCGCCCGCCCGATCCCACCAGCAGGATGTTCATGCCCGATCCTTCTCTTGACGATGACGACGGTGCCATGCCCGCCGCGGGGCTGGTAGCGAAGGGACAAGCCGGCGACAACGCCGCGCCGCTGACCATCAGCGAGATTTCGAACCTGCTGAAGCGCACCGTCGAAGACCGCTTCGGTTTCGTCCGGCTGCGCGGGGAATTGTCGGGGGTGAAACGTGCCGCTTCGGGGCATCTCTACTGTTGCCTCAAGGACGAAGGCGCGGTGATCGACGGGGTGATGTGGCGCACCGGCGCGCAGCGGTTGGCGTTCGTGCCTGAGGATGGGCTCGAAGTCGTCGCCAGCGGGAAGCTGACGACGTACCCGGGCCGCTCGAAATACCAGATCGTCATCGAATCGATGGAGATCGCAGGAGAAGGCGCGCTACTGGCGCTGCTCGAGAAGACGCGGCGCAGGCTCGAAGCCGAAGGCTTGTTCGCGCCCGAGCGCAAGCGCGCGCTCCCGTTCCTGCCAGCGGTGATCGGCGTCGTGACGTCCCCCACCGGATCGGTGATCCGCGACATACTCCACCGGCTCGCCGACCGGTTTCCGAGCCGCGTGCTCGTCTGGCCCGTGCTCGTCCAGGGTCGCGGCGCCGAGCAGCAGATCGCGGCGGCGGTGCAGGGTTTCAGCGCGCTCGACCCGGACGGCCCGATCCCGCGGCCCGATCTCCTGATCGTCGCGCGCGGGGGCGGCTCGATCGAGGACTTGTGGTGCTTCAACGAGGAAGTCGTCGTCCGCGCCATCGCCGCGTCGCCGATTCCGGTGATCAGCGCCGTGGGGCACGAGACCGACACCACGCTCGCCGACTATGCGGCAGACCGCCGAGCGCCGACGCCCACGGCCGCCGCCGAGATCGCCGTGCCGGTGCGCCGCGAGCTTGCCGCGACGTTAGACGAGCTTGCGCTCCGCCAGCGGAAGTGCGCGCTGCGCCCGGTCGAGCTCGGGCGCGAGAGGCTCGAAGCCCGGGTCGCGCGGCTGCCGAAGCCGGAGGCCTTGGCGGCGCAGGCCGTGCAGAAGCTCGACGATCTCGCCGAGCGGCTGCGGCGGGGGCTCGCCGACCGCGCATCCAAGGCGCGCGAGCGGCTGCAGGACGATGCCGCACGGCTCTCCGTGCCCTTGCTGCGGGCCCGCATCGGCCGGGCCCAGGACCGCCTCGACGCCGTAAGCCTGAAGCCGGTCCTCCTGACCCGCCCGATGGCGGAACGGCGGGACAGGCTGGCCGCTCTTGAGCGGCTCCGCCGCCAGCTCGATCCCAAGGCGCCGCTGGCCCGCGGCTATGCACTCGTCTGCGCTCCAGGGCATCCGGTAATCAGCAGTCGGGAGGCGGCAGCCCGCC
>JAEZCZ010000025.1 GCA_023433305.1 Pseudomonadota bacterium
CCTACGTTCGAGAGCGTGAGCAGTTCGGCCGGCCGATCGGCAGCTTTCAGCTGATTCAGGCCAAGGTAGCGGATATGTACGTGGCGCTGCAGTCGGCACGCGCCTACACTTATGCCGTCGCGAAAGCCTGTGACCGCGGCGAGACCACCCGGCATGATGCGGCGGGCGCGATCCTTCTTGCGAGCGAGAATGCTTTCCGGGTGGCGGGCGAAGCGGTCCAGGCGCTTGGCGGCGCCGGTTACACCACCGACTGGCCCGTGGAACGCTACCTCCGCGACGCCAAGCTGCTGGACATCGGAGCTGGAACCAATGAGATACGCAGAATGCTGATCGGCCGCGAGCTGATCGGCGCATAAGGACTTGGGAGGGTCGATTGCTGAAGCATATCCTGGCGTGCGCCACCGCGCTGGCCGCACTCACCGCCGTTCCCGCCGCGGCCCAGGACCGAGCCCGAATCAATTGGGTCGAGGTCCATAGCCCTGCCATCGAAGGCAACCTCGAAGGCAACACCGCCGAGCGCAAGGTGCTCGTGGTCACCCCGCCGGGCTACGACGAGAACCCGAATAAGCAGTACCCGGTGGTCTACTACCTGCACGGCTACTGGGCGCCGGTCGAGGCGCAGCAGGAGGGCTTCAAGCTGCACGAGGCGGTCCAGGCAGCGGCCGAGGCCGGCAACCCGCTGATCATGGTCATGCCCGACGGCTTCTCCAAGCTGCGCGGCGGGTTCTATTCGAGCTCGCCCACCGTGGGCGACTACGAGAGCTTCGTGGTCGACGATCTCGTGAAGTGGGTCGACGACAACTACCGCACGAGCGCCGCGCCGGCCTCGCGCGGCCTCGCCGGCCACTCGATGGGCGGCTACGGCACCGCGCGCATCGCGATGAAACGGCCCGGGGTGTTCTCGAGCATCTACATGATGAGCGCGTGCTGCCTCGACCCGATGCAGATGACGCCCGAGCAGGCCCGCGCGATCGAGGCGATGACCCCGGAGCAGGTCGCCGCCGCGCAGTTCGGTGAGCTCGCCGCGGTCTCGACGCTGGCGACCTGGTCGCCCGATCCCAGCGACGACGGCTTCCTCAAGGTCTACACCGGGCTCACGCCCGACGGCACGATCGACCCGCTGGTCAACCAGCGGCTCGCCGCCAACTCGCCGGTCGTGCTCGTGCCGCAGTACCTGCCGGCGCTGCACTCGCTCGAGGCCTTCGCGATGGACATCGGCGACAAGGACTTCCTGCTCGAAGGCAACCGGCTGTTCCGCGCCGAACTCGACCGCTTCGGGGTGAAGTACGAGTTCGAGCTTTACGAAGGCGACCACGGCAATCGCATCGCCGAACGGATCCGCACCGAAGTCCTCCCGTTCTTCGGCGAGCACCTCGATCGGTGAGCGTTCGGGCTGCCCGGATTAGTTGTTGCAACGAACTATTCCTTGAGGCAGCCCGGGACCGGGAGCAGAATTCGAGAGGGATCGACATGTTGAAGGCATTGTTTGCAACCGCGGCCGCCGCCCTGGCTCTAGCCGCCCTGCCGGCGCAGGCACAGAACATCACCGCGCCGGCTCCGGCCATTCCCGAGGGCATCACGGTCGAGAGCCCGAAAGTCCCGGGGCCGTCGCTCGAGGGCAACCTCGAAGGCAACGCCACCGCGCGCGAGGCGATGGTCGTGCTGCCGCCGAGCTACAAGACCAACCCGACCAAGCGTTATCCGGTGGTCTATTACCTGCACGGGTTCGCGATCGACGGGCGCAACTTCTATAACTACATGAAGGTGCCCGAGGCGGTCGCCAAGAACGCCGCCGAGGGGAACGAGTTCATCGTGGTGATCCCCGACACGCTCACCAAGATGGGCGGCTCGATGTACTCGAGCTCGGTGACGACGGGCGACTTCCGCAAGTTCGTTGCCAAGGATCTCGTCGATTACATCGATAAGACCTACCGCACGATCGCATCGCGCGAAGGCCGCGGCCTCGCCGGCCATTCGATGGGCGGGTACGGGACCTGGGTCGTGGGAATGACTTACCCCGAGGTGTTCGATTCGATCTGGGCGCAGAGCGCCTGCTGCGTCAGCCCGCGCACCGAGACGGTCAAGTCCGCGACTGCGATGGCCGCGGTGCCTTACGAGACCGTCGACAACGCGGGCTTCGGCATGCGCGCGGGGCTCGCCTCGGCGGTGGCCTGGGCGCCGAACCCGAAGAACCCGCCGTACTACGTCGATTTCCCGATCCAGGACGGCGCGGTCGATCCGCTGGTGATTGCCAAGTGGGCCAACAACTCCCCGCTGGCGATGGTCGCGAGCCATGTCGGCGCGCTCCAAAGCTTCGACGCGATCGGGCTCGACGTTGGCGACAAGGACGGCCTCGTGCGTGACGACACGCTGATCCACGAAGAGCTTGAAAAGTTCGGGATCGAGCACGAGTGGGCGGTCTATCCCGGCACGCACACCGACAAGATAGGCGAGCGTTTCGCCGACGTGGTGCTGCCTTTCTTCGCCATGCATCTCGCCAAGTAATGAGCGCGCCGGTCCTCTCCAGTTCGCTCGACCTGGAGGGGGCCGAAGCGCGCGCCCGTGCCGCGCATAACCGGGCGCTGGCGGAGGAGTTGCGCGCGAAGGTGGCCGAGGCGGCGCTTGGCGGCTCGGAGAAGAGCCGCGAGCGGCATACCGCGCGGGGCAAGCTGCTGCCGCGCGAGCGGGTCGAGCGGTTGCTCGATCCGGGCTCCTCCTTCCTCGAGATCGGCCAGCTCGCCGCGAACGGGCTCTATGGCGACGAGGTCCCCGGCGCGGGGATGATCGCCGGCATCGGGCGGGTCTCGGGGCGGCAGTGCATGATCGTCGCCAACGATGCGACGGTGAAGGGCGGCACCTATTATCCGCTGACGGTCAAGAAGCACCTCAGGGCGCAGGAGATCGCGCGCGAGAACCGGCTGCCGTGCCTGTACCTCGTCGACAGCGGCGGGGCCAACCTGCCGCACCAGGCCGAGGTCTTTCCTGACCGTGACCATTTCGGCCGCATCTTCTTCAACCAGGCGCAGATGAGCGCGCTGCAGATCCCGCAGATCGCCTGCGTGATGGGCTCGTGCACCGCGGGCGGGGCCTATGTCCCGGCGATGAGCGACGAGAGCGTGATCGTGCGCAACCAGGGGACGATCTTCCTCGCCGGCCCGCCGCTGGTTAAGGCGGCGACGGGCGAGGAGATCAGCGCAGAGGATCTCGGCGGCGGCGAGCTACATGCGAGGAAGTCGGGCGTCGCCGACCATCTCGCCGAGAACGACGAACACGCTCTGACCATCCTGCGCGACATTGTCAGCCACCTGGGCGCGAACGACGGCGCCAGGCTCGAGTTGCACGAGCCACGCCCGCCCAGGTTCGATGCCGAGGAACTCTACGCGATCGTCCCCGAGGACGTGCGCGCGCCCTACGATGTGCACGAGGTCATCGCGCGGATCGTCGACGGCAGCGAGTTCCACGAGTTCAAGGCGCTCTACGGCTCGACGCTCGTCTGCGGCTTCGCCCACATCTGGGGCATGCCGGTGGCGATCCTGGCCAACAACGGTGTGCTGTTCTCGGAGAGCGCGCTCAAGGGCGCGCATTTCATCGAGCTCGCCTGCCAGCGCGGCATTCCGCTGCTTTTCCTGCAGAACATCTCCGGCTTCATGGTCGGCGGCAAGTACGAAGCCGAAGGGATCGCCAAGCACGGCGCCAAGCTGGTCACCGCGGTGGCGACAGCGCAAGTGCCCAAGATCACGGTGGTCATCGGCGGCAGCTTCGGCGCGGGCAACTACGGCATGTGCGGCCGTGCCTACTCCCCGCGCTTCCTGTTCACCTGGCCCAATGCGCGGATCAGCGTGATGGGCGGCGAGCAGGCGGCGAGCGTGCTGGCGACCGTGCACCGCGACGCCGACACCTGGAGCCAGGAAGACGCCGAGGCGTTCAAGGCCCCGATCCGCGAGAAGTACGAGACCGAGGGCAATCCCTATTACGCCACCGCGCGCCTGTGGGACGACGGGGTCATCGACCCGGTCCAGACGCGTCACGTGCTGGGGCTGGCGCTCGCGGCCTGCCTCGAGGCGCCGATCCCCGATGCACCTCGGTTCGGCGTGTTCCGTATGTAGGCGGAAATAGCCGCTGGAACGCCTGGAACGCCGGGCCGTTCACCGGGAAGGACATGTCGGGAGGGCTCGATTCGGAGACCTTCGATGCAAGAAAGCGAAATCATGATTGCGGTGCTGATCGGCATCGCCTTGCTGGCAGCCATCGCCGTGTGGTTTGCGATGCGGCGCCGGCACACCACTCAATTGCGCGAGAAGTACGGGGACGAATACGACCGGACGCTTCACGAACACGGCAAGCGCGGCGCAGCCGAAGCTGCCCTGGAGGAGCGCGCGGAGCGGGTCTCGAAGCTCGACATTCGCCCGCTCGACCCGGCTGCCCGCGAGGCGGCTATCGTCGAATGGCGCGAGGTCAAGGCCGTGTTCGTCGATAGCCCCGTGGAGGCGGTGCATCATGCGGACCGTCTGCTCGCCAAGATCATGACGACCCGGGGATACCCGATGGCGGATTTCGAACGCCGCTACGAGGATCTGACGGTCGATCACGGCGAAGTCGCCCGGCATTATCGCGACGGCCACGAAATCACGCTGAAGCATGAGCGTGGGCAGGCAACTACGGAGGACCTGCGCCAGGCGATGATCCATTTCGAGGCGCTTTTCGACGATCTCGTCAACGAAGTGTCACACGACGATGAGAGGCAGCCGGTGAAGCCTCGCACCCGCACGCACTGAGTGCAGGAATAGGATCAAGGATGACGACGCCGGCTCGCATCGAGCCGGCGTCGCTTATCAGACGTCGAGGTTCGCCACGTTGAGCGCGTTCTGCTGGATGAAGTCGCGGCGCGGTTCGACCACGTCGCCCATCAAACGCGTGAAAATCTCGTCGGTCACGTCGGCATCCTCGACCTTGACCTGAAGCAGCACGCGATTGTCGGGATCGAGGGTGGTTTCCCAGAGCTGCTCGGCGTTCATCTCGCCGAGGCCCTTGTAGCGCGAGATTGAGAGGCCCTTGCGACCGGTCGCGAGTACCGCGTCGAGCAGCTGACTCGGCCGCGTGACAGCGCCTTCGACCGAAACAGGCGTCGCGGCGGCCTCCTCACCTTCTTCATCGCTGGCGGGCTCGGGCTCGGCGCCGGCTCGCGAGAGCTGGGCTGGCGAGCCATAGGCCTCGGCCTGCTCTTGCGCGAGCTTGTGCAGTTTGCGCGCCTCGGCGCTGCCGACGAAGCCGGGCTCGATCAGATGCGCGTCGGTCACGCCGCGCCACACGCGCGCGAAGGTGATCGTGCCGTCGGCGGCGAGCTCGGCGCTCCATGCAGCCTCGGGATCGCCCATCTGCAAATGCCGCGCGGCGGTTTCGAGCGCGGAGCGCCGCTGATCAGCCGTGGCGTCGGGGCTGAGCACGCCGGCAAGCGCCATCGCCTCGACAATGGCCGGATCGTACTTGCGCGGGATGAATCCCATCAGGCTTTTCATCCGCAGCGCATGCTCGACGAGTGCACGCAGGTCTTCTCCGCCACGCGCGCCCGACGCGGATTCGAGCACGCGACCGTGGAGCCCGGCATCGACCAGGTAACGATCGAGCGCGGCCTGGTCCTTCAGGTAGACCTCGCTGCGGCCCTTGCTGACCTTGAACAGAGGAGGCTGGGCGATGAACAGGTGACCGGCCTTGATGATCTCCGGCATCTGCCTGTGGAAGAACGTCAGCAGCAGCGTGCGGATATGCGCCCCGTCCACGTCGGCGTCCGTCATGATGACGATCTTGTGGTAGCGCAGCTTCTCGAGGTTGAACTCGTCACGGATGCCGGTGCCCATGGCCTGGATCAGGGTACCGACTTCCTTGCTGCCGATGATCCGGTCGAATCGCGCGCGCTCGACGTTGAGGATTTTGCCGCGCAGCGGAAGGATCGCCTGGTACTGGCTGTCGCGGCCCGACTTGGCCGAGCCGCCGGCGCTGTCGCCCTCGACGAGGAACAGTTCGCTTTTGGCCGGATCGCGCTCTCGGCAGTCCGACAGCTTGCCGGGCAGAGAAGCGACGCTCATGGCACCCTTGCGGCTCATCTCGCGCGCGCGGCGCGCGGCCTCGCGCGCGGCGGCGGCGGCGGCGACCTTCTGGATCACTTCCTTGGCGAGCGCCGGGTTCTCCTCGAGCCACTCGGTCATCTTGTCGCCCATAAGGCTTTCGAGCGGCTGACGGACCTCGGAACTGACCAGCTTGTCCTTGGTCTGGCTGGAGAATTTGGGGTCGGGGAGCTTGACGCTGACGATCGCGGTCAAGCCTTCGCGCATGTCCTCGCCCGAGAGGCCGACCTTCTCCTTCTTCAGCAGCCCCGAGCGCTCGGCATAGCCGTTTAGCGTGCGGGTCAACGCTGCGCGAAAGGCGGCGAGGTGGGTGCCGCCATCACGCTGGGGGATGTTGTTGGTGAAGCAGAGGACGTTTTCGTAGTAGCTGTCGTTCCATTCGAGCGCGACCTCGATGCCGATGCCGTCCTTCTCCGCGGAGATCGCGATCGGCTCGGGCAGCAGCGCCTGCTTGTTGCGGTCGAGATACTTCACGAAGGCGCCGATCCCACCCTCGTAGTAGAGGTCATGCTCCACCGGCTCGTCGTGGCGTGCGTCGCGCAGCAGGATGCGCACGCCCGAATTGAGGAACGCGAGCTCGCGATAACGATGCTCAAGCTTCTCGAAATCGAACTCGATGACGTTCTTGAAGGTATCGGTCGACGGCATGAAGGTGACGCGGGTGCCCTTCTTGCCCGCCGGCGCGTCGCCGACAATCTTCAGCGGGGCGACCGAATCGCCGTGCTCGAAGCGCATCCAGTGCTCGTTGCCGTCGCGCCAGACGGTCAGCTCGAGCCATTCGCTCAGCGCGTTGACCACGGAGACGCCGACCCCATGCAAGCCGCCCGAGACCTTGTAGGCGTTGTCCTCGCTCGTATTCTCGAACTTCCCGCCGGCGTGGAGCTGGGTCATGATGACCTCGGCGGCAGAGATCCCTTCTTCCTTGTGGATGCCGACCGGAATGCCGCGGCCGTTGTCCTCGACGCTTACCGAGCCGTCGGGATTGAGCTCGATCAGGACGAGATCGCAATGCCCCGCCAGCGCCTCGTCGATCGCGTTGTCGGAGACCTCGAACACCATGTGGTGCAGGCCCGATCCGTCGTCGGTATCGCCGATGTACATGCCAGGCCGCTTGCGGACGGCATCGAGGCCCTTGAGGACCTTGATCGAATCGGCGCCATAGTCGCCCTTTTGGGGAGTGTTTTCGGATGGTTCAGCCATGACCATCATATAGGGATTCATCCCCGACAACCCAAGCGTGGCCGGGCGTTTTCCACCGCGCTCGACAGGGCGGCGCTCCACCGAAAAACGGCCGCCCCTCGAGGCGGCCGTTTCGGAATGCAGCGAGATGCGGTCTCAGAAGGTCCACATCATCGGCAGCGGGTATTTTCCGGCGCTTGTGATGTAGGAGTCGAGGGCGCGCTTGAAGAAAGTGATCACGGTAAGCTCCAGAAGGATTTTAGACGGTTTCGGTCAGAAGAGCGTGGCGAGCAGCCGGCCCTTCGGCGTTTCGTGAGCCGTGAGACGCTCGACCGCGTTCGCGCGCGCGGCCACCTTGCAAGCCTGCCAGCGCTCCATGGCCTTGAGGTCGCGGATATGCGGCTTCTGACAGACGCGTTCGGTCGCGGCGGCGATGCGGTGCTTGAGCGCGGTGGCGCCCGCCGGCGATGACAGATCGAGATCGGCGTAGGACACGGCTACCGCGATGCTCTCGGCAGCTGCGGGGGCCGCGACGGTGCCCGAGGCGAGCAGCGCGGCAATCACGATGACAGACTTGCGCATGGCGTAGGCTCCTTCATCCAGTTCGACCGCCTCGCGGAGTTTCCGACTAGGCTCGTCGCTGTTTGTGCGGCGCACCATGAAATTGTGCAAATGCGAAGACATCAACTGCAGTTGCAAGTTTCGCAATCGGCGTTTTCATCAAGTCGCAACAGGGCTTGCGGTGGGCGTGCGCCCGCCCGGCCGCTTTACAGCCGAAGCCCCGCTCCTTATCCGCCCGCCATGGACGCCCAGCACCTTCCCGATTCCATCCTGATCGTCGATTTCGGCAGCCAGGTGACGCAACTCATCGCCCGGCGCGTGCGCGAGGCGGGCGTCTATTCGGAGATCGCCCCGTTCTCGCTGGCCGAAGCGGCTTTCGAGCGCCTCAAGCCGAAAGGTGTCATCCTGTCCGGTTCGCCTGCCGGCGTGCCGGACGAAGGGTCACCTCGGGCGCCGCAGGTCCTTTTCGACAGCGGGTTGCCGATCCTCGGCATCTGCTACGGCCAGCAAGTGATGACCCACCAGCTCGGCGGGGAAGTCCGTCCGGGTCATGAGACCGGGGAAGGCGGCGAGTTCGGGCGCGCCTTCCTGACCGTGACCGAAGACTGCGCGCTGTTCGACGGGCTGTGGAAGGTGGGCGAGCGCCACCAGGTTTGGATGAGCCACGGCGACAAGGTCACGCGCTTCGCCGAGGGCTTCCGCATCGTCGCCACCAGCGACGGCGCGCCCTTCGCGGTGATCGCCGATGAAGCGCGACATTACTACGGCACACAATTCCACCCCGAGGTCGTGCACACGCCCGATGGCGGCAAGCTGATCGCCAACTTCGTGCGCCACGTCTGCGGCTGCGCCGGCGACTGGACGATGGCCGAGTTCCGCAAGACCAAGATCGACGAGATCCGCGCCCAGGTCGGCAGTGGCCGGGTGATCTGCGGGCTTTCGGGCGGGGTGGACTCAGCGGTCGCCGCGGTCCTGATCCACGAGGCGATCGGCGACCAACTCACGTGCGTGTTCGTCGACCACGGCTTGATGCGCATGGGCGAGGCCGAGCAGGTCGTCAGCCTATTCCGCAACCACTATAATATCCCGCTGGTCCACGTCGACGCGGAGGAGATGTTCCTTGGCGGCCTCGCCGGGGTCACCGACCCCGAGGCCAAGCGAAAGTTCATCGGCAAGACCTTCATCGACGTGTTCGAGGATGAGGCACGCAAGATCGGCGGCGCCGATTTCCTCGCCCAAGGCACGCTCTATCCCGACGTCATCGAGAGCGTCAGCTTTACCGGCGGGCCTTCGGTGACGATCAAGAGCCACCACAACGTCGGCGGCTTGCCCGAGCGGATGAACATGAAGCTGGTCGAGCCGCTGCGCGAGCTGTTCAAGGACGAGGTCCGCGAGCTCGGCCGCGAGCTGGGCCTGCCCGAAGCCTTCGTCGGTCGCCATCCGTTCCCCGGCCCGGGTCTCGCGATCCGCATCCCCGGCGAGGTAACCAAGGAGCGCTGCGACATCCTGCGCAAGGCTGACGCGATCTACCTGGAGGAAATCCGGGCCGCCGGGCTCTATGACGCGATCTGGCAGGCCTTCGCGGTGCTGTTGCCGGTCAAGACCGTGGGTGTGATGGGCGATTACCGCACGTACGACAGTGTCTGCGCGCTGCGCGCGGTGACCAGTACCGATGGCATGACGGCTGACGTCTATCCTTACGACGCGGCCTTCCTTAGCCGGGTCGCCACGCGGATCGTCAACGAGGTCAAGGGCATCAACCGGGTCGTCTACGATTACACATCGAAGCCGCCCGGAACGATCGAATGGGAGTGAAGATCGAACCCGCGAGTCCCAAGGATCGCGACACCATGATCGCGCTTTGGGAGGCGGCTGGCCTGACGCGCCCCTGGAACGATCCCGGCGCTGACTTCGAGAAGGCGCTGGCCAATCCGACGTCCGACGTCCTGCTTGCCCGTGAGGGGGGCGACTTGCTCGGTAGCGTGATGGTCGGCTTCGACGGCCACCGCGGCTGGGTCTACTATCTGGCAGCCGCTCCGGCGCACCGAAAGCGCGGGATCGGTCGGGCCCTCATGAATGCCGCCGAAGACTGGTTGAGGCAGCTCGGCTGCTCGCGCATCCGGCTGATGGTGCGCGACGACAATCCCGCGGCGAGAGAGTTCTACGAGGCAGTCGGCTTTGAGGTGCAGGGTGTGATCACGCTGGGCCGGACGCTCGACTGAGGCGCCGAGATCCGGCCCTGCATTCAGGCTCGCCGAGTAAGCGCCCGCACCCAGCCGGCGGCGAGGATCAGCGTCGGCACGGCCAGCGTGACGAGGCCGGTGGTGCCGTTGGCGAAGGGGACGACGAACCAGTAGAACGCCAGCGCCGCCGCCAGCACGAGGGCGGCGCGCGTGTACGCCGCCGGGGATGCGTTGGCGAACGGATTGACGAACAGGCTCTCGTAATTGGCCCCGTCTTCGGGCGCTTCCCCCTCCGCGAGTTGCCCTCCTTCGAGCACGCCGCGATACCACGGCATGTACGCAAGCATCAGCACGGCGTTCATCCCGATGACGAGAAGGGCGATCACGCCCAGAAGCGGATCGCTCTCGACGAACAGCGCGATGAACGCGCCGCAGAGGTTGACCGGCAGCAGCGCGGCAAGCGCGAACGGGACCGCTCGGTTGGCCAACAGCAGCGCTCCGGCCACGATATGGATGAACTGAGCCACCGCGAGCAGTCCGCTTCGGTCGAATGCCGATATCAGCCGCGCGGCCATCGGATCGTGCCAATCGTACGCCGGCAGGAACGGCAACAGGGAGGGCAGGAAATACTGCGCCGCCATGACCACCATCGCCGCGCCGAGCAGCACGCGCATGGCTTCCAGCGGGCGCGTCATGGCTGCGGCTCCATGGCTCTGTCCAAAGGTGCCGGAGCTCCCAGGCGTGGCCAGCTCGGCGTGGCGTCGCGTGCGAACATCGCGCGGTAGCTGGGCCAGTAGGCGAGGCACAGGACCAGGTTGCAGGTCAGCACCGACCAGCCATAGACCGCCGATGTCGTCCACCAGCCCTGCAGCTCGGTATCCCAGTACCAGACGGTGAAAGAGACCGGCAGGACCATCAACAGCATCAGCGGGAGGCGAAACCCGAACAGCACCGCCACGCCCGCCAGCAACTCCACCGCCTTGACCAGCGTGAACAGCCCGCTGTCGAGCAGCGCGGTGAACACCTCGATGCTGAGCGGCTGATTGCCCAGCGGCTGCGGATAGAGTTGGATGAAATGGTTGAGGCCGGCCGGGATCATCCAGCCGGCGTAGATCAGGCGCACGAGCCAAACGGCGTATTTCATGCCCTCTCCCCATGTTGCCGGCGGCTACGTGGCATCCGGCTTATGTGGAGAGATTACGGGCCTCGCCGGCGATGTAAATGGCGCTCGCTACCAGGCGAACCCGGCCGCGACGGCACGCTCCTCGGCCGGCGTGCTCGGTCGGTCGAGAACCGCATTCCGGTGTGGAAAGCGGCCGAAGCGCGCGATCATCCGGTGATGACTTACCGCGAACGGCCAGCCGTAGCGGCGCGGGAGCCGTCCGAATTGGCTCAGGCTGCGCTCCTGGTCGAGGATGTCCTCGCTATGCATCAGCGGCATCGCCAGAAACTGGCGCTGCGCAAACGACAAGCCGGCGTCCCACCCGCGGTCGAGTGCGCCTCGCGCGATCGCCCGGGCAAGTTCGTCGGTGGCGAACGCTCGCGAGGTTCCGCGATAGATGTTGCGCGGCACTTGGTCGAACAGCACAACGCTCGCCAGGGCCGTTCGAGGATCCGTCATGAACTCGGTCGCGGTTCGCCCGGCGAGAACCTCCAGCTCGGGTTGGAAGCGGTCACGCAGCATCTCGTCGACCCAAGGCTCTGGGCCGAACCAGTCCTGGGGACGCAATTTGTGAAACCAGATGTAGAGTATCTCGGCCGCCCAGCGGCGCTGCGGGGCGGCCAAAGATCAGCCGTTCTTGGTGTACGGCACGAAGTCGTGCAGAAACAGCGGCCCGGTCATGTGCCCGGCGCTCCGGTCGACCGTGCGCATCACATCGTTGGAACAGAGCTGACTGCCGAACCGCTGGATGACCGGAACGTCCCAGTGATCGAGCATCTTCGGATCGACCGCGCGCGCGACGTAGATCGTGTCGCCCGCATCATAGACGATACCGACATGCTCCATCACGCGGATGCGATTGCCGTTGAACGCGCTGATGCACTGGACCGGTTCTCCGGCCGTACGGCCTTCGAGCATGCGCGCCAGTTGCGCTTCGGACTTCTCGGCGCGAGTCTCGGCTGAGACCGCAGTTGCTCCGATAAGAGCCAGCGCGGCGCCGCTGAGTATGGTGAGAGCTGTCTTCATGGTGCGATCTCCCTCTGACGAAGGATTATCGCCACAATGTGGTGAACCGCGGCTGACCGTGCAACCCTAAGGTTGAACCGAGCCCGCCGGTGGGGCGTTGGGCTGCGGCAAGTCGCCCGGTGACGCTTCGTGCAATCCGCGATCGGCGGGACCGCCCTCGAGTATGAAACGCCGGTCGCAATAGCCGCAATCGACGTAGCCCTTCTCGTCGATCTGCATGTACACCCGCGGATGGCCGAGCGCGGCCGGGCGATAGTTGGGCCCGCCGCGGATATCGCCGGCGCCGTCGCACCAGACCCGCGGGGTTTCGACCATGGTGGTTTCGGGGACGTGATTCATCGCTCCGGCGATAAAAGCGAAGCGCGTGAGTGGCAATGGCCCGCGGGCGCTTCGCGGCGCTCAATCGTAGTTCATCGTGATCGAGAAGGTGCCGTTGTAGATGCCCGGCGCCTGATTACGCGCCACGCGTAGCGTTCCGCCAACGTAGAATGTGAAGCTGCCGTCGAAGCTGTATACCCGGTAGCGTTGCTGATTGGGCGGCCCATTGCCATTCGCGAACGTCGTCAATCCCGACCCGATGCCGAACGTGAACGTGTCGAGCCGCATGGTGGCGCCGCCCGGACCGACCAGCGTGATCTGGTTCCCCGCCGGCCGCTCAATACGGAGCAGGAACAAGAAGCTCGCATTCCCGCTGAACTCCGCCGCGCGGCAGGCCCCGGAATGGACGATGCCATTGTTCGTACCGCAGGTGGCGGTCGCGCTCGGCGTCATGACCACCGCGCCGTCTGCCGTGCCGGGAACCAGATCGCCGAAATCCATGTCCGCATCGTTCTCCAGCACCAGGCTGTCGAGAATTTCCGTCCGCATCAGCGCGTGATCGTTCGCCTGGGCGAGCGCGGAAACGGGGGCGAGCAGCAGCGAGGCGATGAGCGCACCGAAGGCGCACCGTCGCATCGTCGGCCGTTCGCCGGGGCGTGGCCGCCTAGGAATTCCCCTTAGCATTCCGTGAATGCCTAGCCGCGCGCCCGTGAAGGTGGGCGCACGAAACATGGTTAATCCCGCTCTAAGTATCGGCCCTCGGCATCGAGGCTTTGCGCCGCCGCGGCGCCGGTCCTAAGGAGCGTGTCATGACAGCGACCGGGGCCGACGCCGCCATCGAAATCCGCGACCTTGTTAAAGAGTACGCCGCGCAGGGCGGGGCACCATCCAAGCTCGCGCTCAAAGGGGTCAGCTTCGACGTGCCCGAAGGGGGCGTGTTCGGGCTGCTCGGCCCGAACGGCGCGGGCAAATCGACGCTGATCAACATCATGGCGGGCATGGTCATGAAGTCGAGCGGCACCGTGCGCATTTGGGGTCACGACATCGACCGCGACCACCGCAACGCGAAGCGATCGATCGGCATCGTCCCGCAAGAGATCGTATTCGACCCGTTCTTCACGCCGTTCGAGGTGCTCGAGATCCAGGCCGGCCTTTACGGCATCCCCCAGGTCCTGCGCCGGTCTGAACCCTTGCTGCGCGCCGTCCATCTCGCCGACAAGCGCGACGCCTATTCGCGCACGCTCTCGGGCGGGATGAAGCGCCGCCTGTTGATCGCCAAGGCAATGGTCCATTCGCCGCCGATCCTCGTGCTCGACGAACCGACCGCTGGTGTCGACGTCGAGCTGCGCCGGCAGCTTTGGGAGCTCGTTGGAGAGCTCAACGCCGAAGGGGTCACCGTGGTCCTGACCACGCACTATCTCGAGGAAGCAGAGCAGCTCTGCGACCGGATCGCGATCATCAACCACGGCGAGCTGATCGCCAACCGCCCCACCCGCGAGCTGGTCGGCATGGCGCGCGAGAAGATCGTGCGCATCACGGTGGACAAGGACCTGGCCGGTCCGCCGATGGAGCAGAGCTTCATCAAGGCCGATATCCTCGACCCGCGGACGCTCGAGATAACCTACGACCGGGACGCATCGAGCGCCGGCCAGGTCCTCGCGCTCGTCCAGCAGCACGGTTATGCGATCGAGGACGTGACCACGCGCGAGGCGGACCTTGAGGACGTTTTCGTCGAACTGACGTCGCAGGCGGGAGCCGCATGATGCAGCACGACGTCCTCATCATCGGCTCCGGTGCGGCGGGCCTTACCGCGGCTCTGACGCTGGCGACGAAGCTCAAGGTTCTCGTGCTGGCCAAAGGTCCCCTCACCAGCGGTTCGACCGCCTGGGCGCAGGGCGGGATCGCGGCTGTGCTCGATACGGGCGACACGTTCGAAAACCACATTCGTGACACGATGGTCGCCGGCGCCGGCCTCAACCGGCGCGAGACGGTCGAGTTCGTGGTCGAACGCGCGCCCGCGGCGATCGATCGGCTGTGCGAGCTCGGCGTGCCGTTCAACCGCGACGGCGAAGACCTTCACCTCACCCGCGAAGGCGGCCACTCGCACCGCCGCATCGTCCACGTTGCCGACGCGACCGGCTGGGCGGTGCAGGCCGCGCTGCTCAAGGCCGCCGAGGAAAATCCCAACATCACCCTGCTGCCCGACCGGAGCTGCATCGACCTGATCACCGGCCGGCACGAGGAGCGTTATTCGGGCTCGGGGCGGGTCTGGGGTGCCTACGCGCTCGACACCGCGACCGGGAAAGTCGAAGCGCACGTGGCCCGGGCGACGATCATGGCGGCCGGTGGCGCGGGCCGCGTCTATCGTTTTTCGACCGCGCCCAGCGGCGCCACGGGTGACGGTATCGCGATGGCGTGGCGTGCGGGATGCCGCGTCTCCAACATGGAGATGATGCAGTTCCATCCGACCTGTCTCTACAACCTCGAGGTCAAGAATTTCCTCATCACCGAGGCGGTGCGGGGCGAGGGCGGGCAGCTCAAGCATCCCGAAACAGGGCATCGCTTCATGCCCGACTACGACGAGCGCGCCGAGCTTGCCCCGCGCGACGTCGTGGCCCGCGCGATCGACGACCAGATCAAGCGCTTCGGGCTCGACTACGTGCGTCTGGACATCAGCCATATGCCGCCCGAATTCGTGCTCGAGCATTTCCCGAATATTCACGAGAAGCTGCTCGGCCTCGGTATCGATATGACCAGGGAGCCGATTCCGGTCGTTCCGGCGCAACACTACACCTGCGGTGGCATCCTGATCGGGCTCGACGCCCGCACAGACTTGCCGGGGCTTTGGGCTGCGGGCGAATGCACCGAAAGCGGCCTCCACGGCGCCAACCGCCTCGCCTCGAACTCGCTGCTCGAATGCTTCGTGTTCGGCGAAGCCGCGGCGCAGGATGTGCTCGAGTGCTGGGATCGGCTCGATCCGGTGCCTTCAATCCGCGAATGGGACGAAAGCCGCGTCACCCAGTCGGACGAGGAAGTCGTGATCCGTCAGAACTGGACCGAGATACGCCGCTTCATGTGGAACTACGTCGGCATCGTCCGCACCACCAAGCGGCTCGAGCGCGCCGGCCACCGCATCAACATGCTGCGGGGCGAGGTCGGCGACTATTACGGCAACTTCCGCGTCACGACCGACCTGATCGAGCTGCGCAACCTGCTCGAATGCGCCGATCTGATCGTGCAGAGCGCGCTCAAGCGTCACGAAAGCCGCGGCCTACACTTTACGCTCGACTATCCGGAAACCGATCCGGTCGCGCGCGACACCGTGCTGGTGCCGTGAGCACCCGAACGGCTGCCGTGCGCGCCGTACTGCGGCCGCCCATCCTCACGCGCTCGCTGTGGGTGACGGTGATCGTCGGCACCGCCCTCAATCTCATCAACCAAGGCGACCGGCTAGTGGCCGGCATGCCGCTCGACTGGGGCAAGCTGGCGCTGACGTATGGCGTTCCGTTCCTGGTCGCAAGCTTCGGGGCGTGGTCGGCGTTATCCGCCGCGGAGTAGCGCTCCCCGCGTCGCCTTGACGAAAGTCATTGCGAAGTAACCCAGATTTCACGAGTGATGACCCACCGTCCCGCGTCGGGATCGTACCAGGGGGTTGCATATCATGTATCGAATTTTCGCAGTGCTCGTCGCCCTGTCGCTGTCGACGGCCGCTCTCGCCGGGGATCCATTCGACGAAGCGCGTTGGTACATCGGGGCGAAGCAGACCGAACGGGTGCTCGAGATTGTCGACAGCGGCCGGTTCGACGTCAATATGCAGACCGAAGAGGGCTACACGCTTCTGCATTATGCGGCGGAAATGGGCGACGCAGCGCTGATCCGGGCGTTGCTGGAACGCGGCGCCGACCCGCGCATCGAATCGAACAGCGGCTTCTCGGTCTACGAGATGGCGGTCGGAACGATGGCCAAGGCGGAAATTCGCAAGGCCGTGGCCGCGCTTAACAGCGCAGCTTCGCCGGCGCCTGGTGCCACGCCAGCGCCCGCGGGCCCCGTGGCCGCGACTCCCGCCGGTTCGAACGGGATGTGCGAACAGGCACGCACCGACCCCGCCAGTTCGCATCGGTCGCCGGCGATGCGCCCGTTTCTCGCCGCCAAGGATGCCATCTGGTATAATCACTCGGACGAGCTCGCGGGCCTGCTCGAAGATTGCGTCAAAGTCGCCGACGCGGACGAATATGGATGGACGCTGCTCCACGTCGCGGCCGATCGTGACCGGGTGGCGCTGGCGCAGTTGCTCTTGCAGCACGGTGCCAAGAGCGGCGCGCGCAACAAGGACGGGCAAACCGCCGCGCACCTCGCTACCTCGGCGGAGATGAAAGCTCTGCTCGGCTCCGAAAGCACGGTCGCCGCGCCGACCAACGCGAGCGACCAGCGCCGCCTCGAATGCCGCCAGAAGTACGAAGCCGATGCAGCGCTCGCGTCGGACACCACCGGTCAGATGAGCGCGGTGCGTCGCTGGGAGAAGTGCCTGGAGACTGGGCTCTACTGGTAGGCACCACGTGTTAGCCCCCAGGTTGGCTCATCCGGTCAACTCGAGCTGGGTGAACTTGACTGCCATCACCGCGCGAATGTCGAGGGTTCCGTCCGCCTGCTTTTGGACCACGCTCAACTGCTGAACCTCGGGCCCGCCCCGCGGCACTACCATCCGCCCGCCCGGGCTAAGCTGGTCGAGCAGTTCGCGCGGCGGCTCCGGCGCGGCGGCCGTGACGAGGATGGCGTCGTACGGCGCGTGGTCCGCCCAGCCGCGCGCCCCGTCGCCCACGCGAACCTTCACGTCGTAACCAAGCGCGTTGAAGCGGCTTTCGGCCGCTTCGGCGAACTCCTCCACGACCTCGACGCTGAACACTTGCGCGCCCAGCTCGGCCATCACCGCGGCCTGGTATCCGAGCCCGGTTCCGATCTCGAGCACGCGTTGCTGCGGTTCCAGCTCGAGCAGGTCGATCATCAGCGCGCCGATAAAAGGTTGCGAGATGGTCTTGTCGAATCCGATCGGTAGCGGGGTGTCGTGATAGGCCATGACGGCAAGGTTGGCGGGCACGAACAAGTGGCGCGGAACGTCCATCAGAACGCGGCGTAAATCGGGATCGATCACGTCGGTGCCGATCTCGTCGCTCGACAAATCGAAGTGCATGTCGACGATCTCGACCATGTGACGGCGAAACATCGCCAAATGCTGCTCGGTGAGCGGTTTCATCGATTCCGATAAGCGGGCGCGGCGCACAAGGTTCCGCTGATCGGTTCGGACGATGACCGGGCCGCGGGTTACGATCCGCATCCGCGGCCGTCCCGGCGGGCAGCAAAATTGCGCCGGCGGATTCGAAAGATTCACAACCGGCGGGGGACAAAAAAATTTCTGGAGAAGGCATTTAGACTCTTGCGCCGCGCGCCAGCCTTGGTGGGCCCACGCGTCGCTGCGTGTGAGAAGGGCAATACACCCGCGCGGCCGAGCGGCGATGGCGCTTAAGTAAGGCTTAACCCTCTTGCGTCCGATTTCGGTCCGATTCACTATCGATTGTGGTCGGGTTGCCGGGGCTACCCACAATACCTAGATTTTCGGAACGAGGCGCCTCCGGGCCCATCGCCTCCGAAAACGCGGCATTTCGCGCCCCTGCAAGCCCGGCTGGGGACAGGCCGGGGGATAAGTTTTTCCCTGCCGCTGCATGCGAACGGTTAGGTTGCAGATGCAACCGCTGATTCGAACACATGCGGAACATTGGGGCGGGGGTCCGCTTGGACCGGGCAAGTCAGGGGCTGCGAGACGATGGAATTTCGAAACGGGGATGACGCGGCGATGGGTCTGGACGAGAACGGCATGACGGCCACTCTGGAATTGGAAACCGCGCCTTCGAAGGACGAGGCCGAAAAGCCTGCAGGCGGTAAGGCGGTGAAGATGGATCGCAAGGACGCAGGCAGCGAAGGATTGGTCGCGGACGCGGCGGCTTCGGCCATGGCGGAAGCGGTCGCGGCCGTGGCTGCCGTCGACGATTCCAAGTCGGTGCGCGCGCGCCGGTTCGCCGTCGTCACCGACCCCTCGCGCGATGCGCTGCTCACCGATTTCGGCAAGGAAACCCTGACCGACCGCTACCTCCTGCCCGGCGAAAGCTACCAGGACCTGTTCGCCCGCGTGGCGGACGCCTATGCGGACGACGAGGAGCACGCTCAGCGCCTCTACGATTACGTCTCGAAGCTATGGTTCATGCCGGCCACTCCGGTCCTGTCGAACGGCGGCACCAACCGCGGCTTGCCTATCAGCTGCTATCTCAACTCGGTCAGCGACAGCCTCGAGGGGATCGTTGGCACCTGGAACGAGAACGTCTGGCTGGCCTCGCGCGGCGGCGGCATCGGCACGTACTGGGGCAACGTGCGCGGGATCGGGGAGCCGGTCGGCCTCAACGGCAAGACCAGCGGCATCATCCCGTTCGTCCGCGTGATGGACAGCCTGACGCTGGCGATCAGCCAGGGCTCGCTGCGGCGCGGCTCGGCCGCCTGCTACCTCGACATCTCGCACCCCGAGATCGAGGAGTTCCTCGAAATCCGTAAGCCCAGCGGCGACTTCAACCGCAAGGCGCTCAACCTGCACCACGGCGTGCTGATTTCCGACGCCTTCATGGAAGCGGTGCGGAATGGCGAGGAATGGCAGCTCACCAGCCCGAAGGACGGCTCGGTCCGCGCCACCGTGGATGCGCGCTCGCTGTTCCAGAAGCTGGTCGAGACCCGCCTCGCCACGGGTGAGCCTTATATCGTTTTCTCCGACACCGTGAACCGGATGATGCCCAAGCATCACCGCGAGCTCGGCCTCAAGGTCTCGACCTCGAACCTGTGCTCGGAAATCACGCTGCCGACCGGTGTCGACCACCTCGGCAACGACCGCACCGCCGTGTGCTGCCTCAGCTCGCTCAACCTCGAGACCTGGGACCAGTGGAACGGCGACAAGCGCTTCATCGAAGACGTGATGCGCTTCCTCGACAACGTGCTGCAGGACTACATCGACCGCGCTCCCGACGAGATGGCGCGGGCCAAGTACTCGGCCGAGCGCGAGCGTTCGGTCGGCATGGGGGTGATGGGCTTCCACTCGTTCCTCCAGTCCAAGGGCATCGGCTTCGAAAGCCCGATGGCCAAGGTCTGGAACCTGAAGATGTTCAAGCACATCAATCAGAAGGCGAACGAGGCCTCGATGGTCCTGGCCGAAGAGCGCGGCGCCTGCCCCGATGCCGCCGAACAGGGCGTGATGGAGCGCTTCAGCTGCAAGATGGCGATCGCCCCGACCGCCTCGATCAGCATCATCTGCGGGGGCACCTCCGCGTGCATCGAGCCGATCCCGGCCAACATCTACACCCACAAGACGCTGTCGGGCTCGTTCGTGGTCAAGAACCCCTACCTGGAGAAGCTGCTTCAGGCGAAGAGCAAGGATTCGACCAACGTCTGGAACTCGATCCTCGAGCGCGGCGGCTCGGTCCAGCACCTCGATTTCCTCACGCCCGAGGAAAAGGCGGTCTACAAGACCAGCTTCGAGATCGACCAGCGCTGGCTGCTGGAATTCGCCGCCGACCGCACGCCGTTCATCGACCAGGCGCAGAGCCTCAACCTCTTCATCCCGGCCGATGTCGACAAGTGGGATCTGATGATGCTGCACTTCCAGGCCTGGGAGAAGGGCATCAAGTCGCTCTACTATCTGCGTTCGAAGAGCGTGCAGCGCGCGGGCTTCGCCGGCGGGGTCGAGGCCGACAACACGGCCGAAGCCCCGAAGTTCGAGCTGGCGACGGAGCAGACCGACTACGAGGAATGCCTCGCCTGCCAGTAAGCGGCGTGGCCCCGCACGGCCGGGCCATGCCGCGCCTTGCTCCGCTGGCCAGCTAGCGTAAGTTCCATGGCTCCACGTGGGGAGCATGCCATGAAAGGTCTCGCCTTTCTCGGAGCTGCGCTGCTGCTGGCCGCACCGGCCCTGGCAGCCGAGCCACCTTCTGCCTTATTGCCCTATGTCGAGGATGGCAGGCTCCGTGCCGGCGACTACGGCTGGGTGCGCGGTGCCTTCGATGGGGCAAGCGCCGAAGAGAAGGCGGCTTACGAATCCATCGTCGCCTGGCGTGAAGCCTGCCAGGCCGAAGCGCGCAGTGCCATGGCTGCCGAGGTCGCCGCGCTCGGGGCCGTGTTGCCCGCCGATGGAAACCTCTCCGGCGGCTCCTTGCTGTGCCGCACCGCCTATCCGCCCAAGCTCGAAGCGTTCACGGACTACGCGCAGCTTGAGGCAGCGAGCGCCCGGGTCAAGCCGCTGTTCGACAGCTACATGGCGGCTGCCGATCGTGCCGAGAGCTGGGCGCTTTCGAACGCGACGACTATTGGCGAGCAGCTCCAGGCGCGCTCGCTCGGGGACCAGGTGCTTCGCAACGCGCTCATTCTCGCGTGGGGCCGCCGAGAACCGTTCGCCGGGTTGAACGAGGCTGAGAACGCGGTGCTGGCCAGCCTGTTCAACGACGCGGCGCTGGCGCACGACCTCGCCAACACCGAGTGGCTCAAGGCGTACGTTGCCGAGCACGACTGGCCGACCGTCTCGGAAGCGGGTCAGCGCGGCGCGCAATCCGCTTGGCTGCTCGCCCAGCATTCGGATCTCGACCCCGAGTTCCAGTTGCGCGCATTGAAGCTGATGGAGCCTCTGGCCGCGAAGGGCGAAGTGAATGCAGGCAATTTCGCCCTGTTGTACGACCGCGTTTCGCTAAAGCTGTCGAGCGTGCAGCGGTATGGCACGCAACTGACCTGTGTCGATGGACGGCGCGAAGCGCTTCCGCTGGAAGATGCTGCGCGGGTTGATGTCCTGCGTGCAGAAAAGGGGCTGGGCCCGCTGGCCGACTACGTCGCCACGATGAACGCGCGAGGCGCCTGTTAGCGGCGACTGCAAGCCTAGTTGTCCGGCAGCACTTCCATCTCGCCCGGCAGGCCTTCGCGGCCGGGGGCGGTGTCGGTCATCTCCCAGGTCGCGTTGTAGCCGCCGAACAGCAGCCCGACGATCGCCGCGACGTGCAACGCGAGCGCGATCATCACGGCCCCGCGCGAGGCTTGGCGGCGGCGGCCGTGCACGTCGGCCTGGAGGTCGCCGTGTTGCGGGCCGCGGTGGCCGAACAGCGCCACCACCGCGCCGAGGTTGGCGATCAGCCAGGCCGCCGTCGCAAGGAACAGGGCGCCTGAGATCAGCAGCAAGGCCTGGTAGAATCCAAAGTCGGGCATGGCGGGCTCCGCGGGCGGCCGAGCCGCTAGTCGCCTTCCTCCTCTTCGAACAGGACGGCGTTCGCGCCGGTCGTGCTGAGCCGGACCTGGTCGCCTTCCACCCCGGCCACGAGACCGAGCGAGATGTAGTGATGGTGCCCCGCGTGCGCGCCTTCGCCGCCTTCCACCTGCGGGTTCGAATCCGCCTTGGTCAGCTTGATGCGCTCGCCCTCGACCTTGTCGACGACGCCGACCCGCGCTCCGTCGGCGCCGATCACCACCATGTCCTCGCGGATTGCGCTTGTGTCAGTCATGCGTCAGTCTCCTGCTGGGGTCGATAGTGCAACGCGCCAGGTGGCAAATGGATGCAGGCCTGCGCGCAAATGCCGGAGGGACAGCATGGGCCGAACCGTTCGTATCGCCGCCGCCGTCGGGCTGGCGATCCTGCTCGCCGCCTGCGCGCGGCAAGTGCCGGAGGCGGTCGAGCATGCCGCCGATACGCCCGGTTTCCTGTTGGGGTTGTGGCACGGGTTCGTGTTCCCGTTCGCCTGGATCGGCTCGCTGTTCTCGCCCGACATCGCGGTCTATGCGGTGCCCAACAACGGCGGCTGGTACGACTTCGGCTTCTTCCTCGGGGTGACCGTGCTCGGCGGCGGGTCGCATTTCAGCGCGAAGAAGGCGGGCAAGCGTTAACCACGCCTGGTGAGCGCTCTTTTACCATTCCCGCAATAGCTTCCGGCCCATGAACGCGAAGGCGAAACCCGGGCAGCCGCACATGCACGGCAAGGGCGAGGTGGCGGTCAGCCGCTACTTCACGCTCTACCTCGCGCAGATCGGCTGGCTCGTGCTCGGCGCGTACCTGCTGTCCAACGCCTATTGGCCTTCGACCTGCCGGCCCGAATCGCTGCTCGACGTCTACGCCTGCTCGGGCCGGCTCGGCGAGGGGCGCGGCTGGATCGAATCCACGCTGATGACGTGGCTGTGGTCGACGCCGATCCTGATCGCGCTCGAAATCCTCCGCCGCGTCGATCGCTTCCGCAAGGTCTAGGCCTTGACCCGCCGCTAGTCGTTGCGGTCGAGCCGCCCGGCTTCGGCCTCGTTCAGCTCGTCGGTGTCCCGCTGCATCGCCGCCTCGCGCAGCTCGGCCTCGGCGTTCGCATCCGCCTCGCTCAGAGTCGCCTCGGCATTCTCGCCGCGTTCGTCCTGCTCCAGTTCGGTCTCGCCTGACTGCCGAGGCTGGCGACGCGTCGCGGGTTCCTGCGGGCCGGTCCGCGCCGGCTCGCCGGGCGCTCGGTGCGTGCTCTGGGTCACGTCGCGCGAATCGTTCGGTTCGTACTCGCCCATGGTCATTTTCCTTCCGGTAGGGGGAGGTCGTCAGCCGCCTTCCCGCGCTCGCCCCCGCGCTCGCTCTCGCGCCGCTCGGGCTGCACCACCTCGTCCCAGTCGACGCTCGGCTCGGGCGCGCTCGGGGTGATGTCGCCCTCGCGGTCGGCGGGGCCGCTCGCCGGGTAGTCGATCCCGCGCTGCGGCTCGGCGCCCGATACGTCGAGGTCGGCGCGGTCGTGGTCTTGCGCCTCGCGGCCCTCGACGGCCTCGGCCGGCGCCTCGCCGGGCGTGCGCGGCTTGTTGTGCAATTGCGCCCCGCGCTGCTGCTGCTGGCGGTGCCTCAACCAGGTCATCTCTCGAACTCCTCGCGAGCGGAGCCGTCCCGCTCCGCCCCTTGAACCCTCGTTCGAGCAATGTCCGGCCCCGCCCAGGCGTTCCCCGTCCACCGGTTATCCCCGTGCGAATCTTATCCCTTGCCTTCGAATCGCCGGCATGATTCCCTATGCTGGAACTTCGCCAGAACACTCCGTCGGAGACACAACATGTCGTTGCTCGAAGCCCGCAAGACCTACAAGCCCTTCGAATACCCCTGGGCTTATGAGTTCTGGAAGCGGCAGCAGCAGATCCACTGGATGCCCGAGGAAGTGCCCTTGGGCGAAGACTGCCGCGACTGGGCGCAGAAGCTCTCCGATCACGAGCGCAACCTGCTCACGCAGATATTCCGCTTCTTCACGCAGGCCGACGTCGAGGTGCAGGATTGCTACCACGAGAAGTACGGCCGCGTGTTCAAGCCGACCGAGATCAAGATGATGCTCGCCGCCTTCTCCAACATGGAGACGGTGCACATCGCCGCCTACAGCCACCTGCTCGACACGATCGGCATGCCCGAAAGCGAATACGGCATGTTCCTCGAGTACGAGGAGATGAAGGCCAAGCACGATTACCTGCAGGAATTCGGCGTCGACAGCGACGAGGACATCGCCCGTACCCTGGCGATGTTCGGAGGCTTCACCGAAGGGCTCCAGCTCTTCGCCAGCTTCGCGATGCTGATGAACTTCCCGCGCTTCAACAAGATGAAGGGCATGGGCCAGATCATCTCGTGGTCGATACGCGACGAGAGCCTGCACTGCGAAGGCATCACCCGCCTGTTCCACGCCTTCTGCCAGGAACGCGGCTGCCTCACCAAGGCGGTCAAGGAAGACATCCTCGACATGTGCCAGAAGACGGTGCGGCTGGAAGACGCCTTCATCGACCTCGCGTTCGAGCAGGGCCCGGTCCCCGGCATGACCGCCAAGGAGATCAAGCGCTACATCCGCTACATCGCCGACTGGCGCCTCGGCCAGCTCGGCCTCCAGCCGATCTACCTCGTCGAGGACCACCCGCTCCCCTGGCTCGCCCCGCTGATCAACGGCGTCGAGCACGCCAACTTCTTCGAAACCCGCGCCACCGAGTACTCGAAGGCCGCGACCCGCGGGAACTGGAACGACGTCTGGGCGAGCTTCGACGCCCGCCACAAGGCTAAGAAGGGCGAAGCGGCGAACGAGGCCGAGGACGACGGGCCGGGGCTGTTCGGGGATGTTAGGGGGGTGCAGGCGGCGGAGTAGCGCTATTGAGTACTTGCTCCAGCGCATGGCATGCTGTGCACAGCATGCCGCCCCGCATGGAACAAATGTAGACACCGACTCCTTGTCAACGTACTATATAATAGAACGAGGAGACGGTTATGGCGACGAGCTACAGGGCGATCAGCGAGGCACGATCTTGGTCAGACCGCGACCTCAAACTTGTACGTGTAGTCGCGCAGCGCAAGCGGGGGGAAACGGCTGGTGGTGGTGAAGGGCACGCGCGAGAGGAAGCCAAAGGCACCAGGAAAAAGTAGTCCCCGCCTCTATCGAGACACGGACTGGAATCGCCCGCTAGCCGAAAGCGGGCCTATTGAATCATATCGACAAGACTGTCGCCGCGATTATGCTCGGGTGATCCACTCCCCAAGCTTTCGGCGCTTGCAAGGAAAGACGCAGCTCTTTCCGGGCCACGAGAGCGATTTCTTTCGCAATAGACTTACGCATTCACTCGAAGTAGCTCAGATTGCCGAGTCAATCGCGTACAAGCTGAACTCGGAAATCCCGTTCTTCCAGAGAGACCCCATTGAACCGCGGGTGTGCGCGGTGGCGGCCTTGGTACACGATATTGGCCATCCGCCGTTCGGACATAACGGGGAACATGCACTCGACGATAAGATGAAACAGTACGGCGGATTTGAAGGAAATGCGCAAACATTGCGGATCATTTCTCGATTGGAGAAGAAGCGCAGAACTGACCCTACCGATGATCCCCTTCACGATAATCGCCGTGGCCTGAACTTAACATATCGCGTCCTAGCTGCAGCCCTGAAATATGATACTGAGATAGACCATGTACGGGGGCCGGAAGACGGGCTTCGGAAGGGATACTACGCCGACGACGCTTCGCTCGTAGCCAACATCAAGGCTGCTGTAGAGCCGAAATGGAAGCTCCGCAGAAAGCCATTCAAGACGCTTGAATGCGCGATCATGGATATCGCGGACGACATAGCTTACTCAACCTACGATCTAGAAGATTCGCTTAAGGCTGGGTTCCTCACCCCAGCATCCATACTCGCGTCGGATGAGGACTTGTTCGAGAGAGTCGCAGAAAAGGTCTCCAGAGCGATCAAGGAACCGACGTTCTCTGCTGCAGACGTGTTGTCGATCTTCTGGGACATGTTCGAGGGTCTAGCGGAAGACTTGAGCGATGCAGAGTCGGACGGACTCTTGACGCTGATCAACGCCTTCAACAGGTCCCAGAAGCTTGCGGAAGATGGCTACCTTCGAACGGACTTTACCGCCCAGCTCGTCGGCGAATTTATCGGGGGTGTTGAAGTCGAGATCGACGAGAAATACCCGGCGATGAGCACGGTTAGATTGCGAGAGGACGTCCGACGAAAAGTCGAGACGCTAAAGAACTTCAGCTATGAAGCCACGATATTTTCCACTCGGCTGAAGGTCGCCGAGTTCAGAGGTTACGAGGTAGTCGCCGGCATCTTTGATGCGCTCTCAGGCAACAAGGGATATCTGCTAATGCCGGACGACGTTCGTGAGTTATTCAAAAGATTTGAAGCCAATGCGACCTCGCGAATGAGGGTGATATCGGATTTCGTTGCCAGCATGACGGATCGGTACGCTTTAGAATTCTATGGCAGACTTCACTCGGATAGCCCGCAGAGCATTTTCAAGCCGATCTGACCCGATTACGGTGACAGTGCACGTAACTCCATTGTTGCCCGAAGTCTCGTCGCAGCCCTCAGACCCACCAGCTCCCCGTATTCGCCATCGGCGCGCGCTGCTGGGCTTTGGCGATCACCAGCGCGCAGCGGACCAGCAGCAGCACCGTCAGCGCCAGCAGCCCGCCGCCGCAGACGACGAAGCCCACCGCCTGCACCGCGTCGGGCATGGTGCCGACGGGAGTCTCGAAGGCCGTGATCGCGGCCAGCGTCGCCGCGGCGAACAGTGCGTAGCCGCCGAGGCCCATCCAGAACGTGCGGATCAGGTAGGTGAACTGCGATCGCTGCCACTCGGGCACCGGTTGCCGTCGCCAGACGTAGGCCAGCACCACCCCGACCGGCGCCGAAACCACCGTGAAATATGTCGCCAGATACAGCAGGCCGACCAGCGTCGGCCCGTTGATCACGATCCCGCCCGCGGGCGCCCCCGGTTGCTCGCTCATCGGCCTCCCCCCTCGCCGCAAGTCTAGACTCGCGCCTCCGTCATGGAAAGCGGTCCCGCCGATTGCGGACACACCGCCTGAACACGTCCCCCCACCCTGTTCGTCATCCCCCGCGAACGCGGGGACCCGGTAGGCTCTCCCTGTAACTAGGTTCCCGCGTTCGCGGGAACGACGAGTCGGCTCGGAGACAGCCCGCTAACACCAACTCCCCCGCCGCCTGCGCCATTTGATCACGGTGACAGTGCACCATTCTCCGGAACGGCGGTGGGTCCGAGAATAACCCTTCCGCAACCGCTGTCACAGTACCCTCGCGCAGATGAACGACACGGCCCTGCTCACCCCGCTCAACCTCGCGCTCTACGCGATCGCGATCAACTTCGCGGCGTTCGCAGCGTTCGGGATCGACAAGATGCTGGCCGAAGCGCGCGTATGGCGGATTTCCGAAGCGAAGCTGCTCGGGCTGGCATTCCTCGGCGGATCGCCGGGCGCGTACGCCGGTCGCCACCTGTTCCGCCACAAGACCCGCAAGCAACCATTCTCGCGCGAACTGCACAAGATCGCGCTCCTCCAGCTGTTCGCGGCAGCGTTGTTCACCGGCTGGACCTTGGCTGGCTGACGAACAGCCTGTGTGCCTACGGATGGCTGCAGAAAGCCTGCGCTCACCTCACACCGTCTTCCGCGGCCTTCCCCCTTTGGCTCCATTGGCGCGGGCGGCGGCCGCCTTGGCCGGTGAGGTTGTCCGGCCTGCCCTGGCCGCCATCCACTTCGCCGTGCCGAATATCCCGTTCATCAGGCCCGGGACGGTGTAATCCAGGTCGAGGCTTTCCCAGTGCAGGCCATAACCTGCGCCGATCACTTCGACCTCGGCAATCTGTTCGGGGGTGGCATCGCACAGGCCTTCGATCAGCCGAGGGGGGAAAGCGAAGGTCGCTCCGTTGACCAATTCGACCACGACCCGTCCGGCCTTTACGTCATAGCGGGCGGACTTGGCGTGCGGGTGGCTCTCGCGGAAGATGCGCCCGCGCGCATTGGCCGCTTCGATCTGTTCGTCGGTCAACTCAACCATGTATCGCCTTCCATCGCTCCAGCATCGCCGCCTGCCGCTCGCCGATGAGGCGCATCGCCTTCCTGAGGTCACCCGCCTTGAGCCCATCGTTACGGACCAGCTCGGGCAGCCCGTCGGGCCCCGCAAGATTGATCTTCGCTGAGCCGTCGCCGATCACGTGGACATGGGCCGGCTCATGGTCGTCGGTAAAGATGACGAAGCGCAGCCCTCCTTCACGATGCAGAGTGACCATCTACCACATAACCTATCGGGATGGGTTTTCAAGATGGCGCGGCCTGAGCACCGCATCTTGCCGCGCGATCAAGTCCGAGGCGCGGGCGCGGCGGGCGGTCGCCGGACCCCCATGAACCAAGCCATCGGTGCACAGTGTGATGTCCGATCAGCCGCCCGTCCGCCAAGTCTGCCTCGGCCCGTGCATCAGCCTCGGCTTCGGCAACGGCATCGCTTCGGCCGAACAGGGAACGGTCTTGCGCCACAAGCAGAAAGTACAGGACGACTGAAAGGGCGTCCATCGCGCCGGCGGGCAACCGCATCCGTTTCGGACCTAACGGCTCGGTCCCGCCAAACCCAGCCGAGACCCTCAGCCGAATTGCAGCAACCCCTCGGCCACGCTAAAAGCACGGGCACCAAAGGGGGGTCGCCAAAACATGTCTATCGCTCGTTCGTCCGCCGTGGCGCTGCTCGCGCTCGCTCCGTTCGTCCTCGCGGCGCCGCTCGCCGCCGCGCCGCTCTCGCCCAATGCCGGGGCTTTCGCGGGCGAAGGCGCGCTCGACGATGGCGACGGCAACCAGGGCACCTGGCAGGCCGCCGGTACGCTCTCGGGCGGCGAAATCGGCGGCACGCTCTCGGTCGATCTCGCCGGCAAGGCGATGACCGTCACGATGAAGCCCGGCCCGGCCTACATGGAAAACGGCCGCTGCATCCTCAAGGGTGAGGAGGGCCGCAACCGCTTCGAGCTCAGCGGCGAGTGCGACAGCGACAGCTTCGGCCCCGGCCAGATCAGCGGCTATTTCGACGGCGGGCCGAGCGTCACCGGCACCTTCACCGGCGCGCTGCGCTGGGGGGCAAAAGCCGCCGCTGCCCCCGCTGCCGGTGCGCTCCCCACTGCGCGCCTGCTGTGCGGCTATCGCGAGCGCATCGGCGGCAACGTCGCAGGCGAGATCGCCGCTTACGAGAACCGTCCCAGCCTGATGGGCTTCCTCCAGCTGTCTGCCGACGGCACCTACCGAACGCAGCAGGGCACCGGCCGCTTCACTCGCGAAGGCGCCGCGGTCCGGCTGTCCTCGGGCGCCTGGGCGGGCGCGCTCGGCCGGCTCGAGCCCGACAACAGCGGCGAGCCCGCGGTCTATTTCGAGCGCGAGGACAACCGCCGAGCCGACGGCACCCCGATCGTCGACCCCTGGCGCACCTTCTGCGTCAGCCAGCGCTGAGCCCTCGCGAGCCCACCCCCAACCCCTCCCGCAAGCGGGAGGGGAGCAACGACAATCCCCCTCCCGCTCGCGGGAGGGGTCAGGGGTGGGCCTGTCTCGCCCGCTCCCTCCCTCACCGCCCCACGAACAGGAACGCCGCCGCCGCCAGGATGCAGGCGAACGCGGCGACGTGGCGCCAGCTCAGCGCCTCGCCCAGCACGAACACCATGAACAGCCCGAACACGGTCAGCGCAATCGCCTCCTGCGCGATCTTGAGCTGGCCGGGGGTCCAGCCGCTGGCGAAGCCGATGCGGTTGGCGGGCACCGCGAGCGAGTATTCGATTCCCGCGAGCAGCCACGAGATCAGGATCACCCAGCCGAGCGGGCGCGCGTTGGCGACCTCCGGCCCACCTTTGAGATGCCAGTACCAGGCCACCGTCATGAAAATATTGGAGAGGGTCAGCAGGATCAGCGTCGGCATGGCGCATCTGCGCGCGGCCCGGCGCGGCGAGCAAGCGGAAAAGCGCGCCCGGTGGGCATAGGGGCGGGCACATGGCCTTGTCTCGCCCGTTCCTGCCCGATAGCCTCCGCTGCGCCTGAACCGAGGAGACCCGCGATGACCGTGCGCTATACCGTTTCGAAGGCCCTTTTTCCCCTCGCCGGCGCATTCGCGCTCGCGGCCTGCGGCGGCGAGGCCGAGGAGACGACGTACGAGACCGACGACGTCGACGAGAGCGGCGGCGAGCTGATCGTCACCGATCCCGAAGCGCCCGCGGTCGAGGACCAGCAGCTGCCCGAAACGCCGATGACCCCGGTTCCGCCCGGCGGCGACCAGCCGACCGCCACGCCCGAGCCCGAGCCGACCCCGACGCCCGAATGAGCCTCGCCCGGTTCGCTC
>JAEZCZ010000033.1 GCA_023433305.1 Pseudomonadota bacterium
ATTCAGGAGTGGGCGACGATGCGCCGGAGTGCAGGCGTGATGCTCTATCGCCGCCGCCATTCTGAACTCGACGTCCTGCTCGTACTGCCCGGAGGGCCCTATTGGGAAGGACGGGACCTTGGGGCCTGGCAGATCCCGAAGGGCGAAATCGGGGCGGGCGAAGATGTCATGGTTGCCGCACGGAGGGAGGCCCAAGAAGAGCTCGGTCTGGAACTCACAGGGCCGATGGAAAGCCTTGGTAAGATTCGGCAGAAGGGCGGAAAGCTCGTGACCGCGTTTGCTGTCGAGCAGGACTTCGATTGCTCAACCCTGGTCAGCAACCACTTTGAGATGGAATGGCCGCTGCGAAGCGGGATGAGGCAGCGATTTCCGGAGGTCTCCGCAGCGCGATGGTTCGCGCTCGAAGACGCCCGGGCCGCTATTCTTCCAAGCCAGGCACCCCTGCTCGACCGTCTGGTCGAGCAGGTAGGATGAGGCCTCAGGCAGCGCTCGGCTTTACCTTGGGGCGCGCAGTCTTGCGTTTCGCTTCATTGTCCTTGTGGCGCTTGTACGCATAGCCGCCCGCAGCGATGGCCAACATGGCCGGCAGGCTGAGCCGGCGCGCAAGCGCCGCCGCGCCAATACCGAGCAGTGCCCCGCCCGGCTCGTTGATCCCGCGAATGTGATCTGCCGCCTTCGCACCGACGACGCCGCCAATAATCTTTCCGATCATGGTGAACTCCTTGTTTCTTCAGGCATAGAGCGAAGAATCGCCGATTAGGTTCCAGTCGCGAGCGATGGAGCGAGCCGCAATACCGTTAGCGGCGATTCAATGCGGCTTCGCTTTCGGCCATCAAGGTGGCGATGATCTGGGCAACGGGCTCTTCCTGCGTGACCATGCCGACCGATTGCCCGGCCATCAGGCTGCCGTGCTCGATATCGCCGTCGATCGCTGCGCGGCGCAGCGCGCCCGCCCAGTACCGCTCGATCTGCAATTGCGCCTCGGCCATTTCGACGCCGCCGGCGTCAAGCAGGTTGGCAACCTCGCGCTGCTTGGCGTTGAACAGTTCGCCGCCCTTGTTGCGGAGCGCGCGCACGGGGATGACCGGCAGGCGCGGATCGATCTGTACACTCGCCACGGCATCTCGTGCTCCGGCGCGAAAGAAGGCCTTCTTGAAGTCGGGATGGGCAATGCTCTCGGTCGCGCAGGCGAAGCGGGTGCCGAGCTGCACGCCGGCCGCCCCCATCTCCAGGTAGCCCGCAATCGCCTCGCCGCGACCAATTCCGCCGGCGACGAACACGAGATGATCCTCGGCCAGCGCGGGGAGAAACTCTTGCGCCAGGACGCTCGTCGAGACCGGGCCGATATGGCCCCCGGCTTCCGAACCTTCGATGACCAGCGCGTCAGCGCCGGACCGGAGCAGCTTCTTCGCCAGAGCCAAAGTCGGTGCGAACACGATCACCTTTGCCCCGAACGCCTTGAGCGCCTCGACGCTGCCCTTGGGCGGAATTCCGCCGGCGAGCGCGACGTGGCCGACGCCGTGTCGGGCGCAGACCTCGATGAGCTCGAACAGGTCGGGGTGCATCGTGATCAGGTTGACCCCGAACGGCTTGCCGGTGAGCGCCTTCGTCCCCGCGATCTCCGCGTCGAGCAGCTCGGGTGTCATCGCCCCGCAGGCGATCACGCCGAAGCCGCCGGCGTTGCTGATCGCCGACACGAGATTGCGCTCGGAGACCCAACTCATGGCGCCGCACAGGATCGCATGTTCGCTGCCGAGGAACTCGGCTCCACGCCGCATCAACGCGGCGGTTTTCGGATAGCTCGTCATCGCGCGGCGCTTAGGGACCGATGCGCCTGTCAGCAAGCGCGAACGGGAAATGCGCGCCCTCAGCCGGCCACCAGCGGACACTCCGTTGGCGTACTCGACTAGGTAGAAACGCTGGGCTGGGTTTGCTCGGATGATAAAGCGCTGCGAGCAACGGTCTGTTTACCACGCAGTGCTAGGAAACCCGCGGCATTCAAGGCAAAGAACCGGCGGGTCGCTAGTCCGGGCAGAGATAATGACAGGACTGAAGGACCTCTTGCGCATCGAACGCGCCAGGCATTTCCTGGTGGCCTTGGCCATTGCCGCAACGCTGGGAGTCACCGGCTTTCTCAATCCGCTCGATTGGCTCACTTGGGCAACTCATGCACGCCTTTTCGAGCGTCAGGCTTCCGGCGACATCGTTTTCATCGGAGCCATCGACGATCTTTCTGATGCAGCAGTTCCACAGCATCGACGCGATCTTGCCATGTTAGTCGATCGGTTGGGGGCTGCCGGCACAGAAAAAATATTCCTGGATGTGAGGCTGGACCAGCAATCCTCGCCCGATGCAGATCACGCTCTGAAGCGGTCCATAGAAGCGAACGACCGCGTATATTGGGTAAACCGGCTGAGAACCACGGTTGCTGGACTGAGGATGCAATCGACGATCCCTTCGCTCGCTGAACCAGCGCCGCACGTCGTCGCAATGCAGCCGATTGACCTTTTCGGATGGACCTGGTGGGCTAATCGAGGGTGGGAGCACGACGGAACTCTTCGTCAGAGCTTTGCTGGGGCACTTGCGGACCACCCCGCTGAGCTCGCTGCGGATTTCAGAATCGACTATTCAATCGATCATCGATCGATCCCGTCGATTTCGATGCCTCAGGCGTTATCGGCTTTGGCGGCAGGTGAGAAAGCCGAACTATTCGAAGGCAAGTTCGTAGTGATCGGAAACGGTGGCGATCGCGACACAGCGTACGCCGCTATTCCAAGAGACCGTAAAGTTCCCGTCAGTATGGTGGACATTCTGGCAGGCGAAACCCTGCGCGCCGGACCAGTTGCGGATGTTGGCTGGGTCATCACGTTCCTGTTCTTCGCGACTCTCCTTGCGCTTGTTTTGCTCTGCACCCGAGACGCGGCAAACCGCCACAGAGGTTATGTCCTCGTTGCTCTATCGATACCCGTTTGGTTTGTGTTGTCGGCACAGTTGCGGATGACGGCGCACCTTTCCCTGCCAGTCACTTTCCTCCTCATCTACGGAATCGGCAGAGCCTGGAATTTCCGTAGCCGCAATGCATCCTTGACAGACGAACTCAGCGGCCTGCCGAGCTTCCGTGCTCTTGAAAAGGACCTTGGCCGACAAGATCCTATAACGCCAATCAGCGTAGTCGTAGCGCGAATTCACCGGTTCGACGAGGTCCTCTCAATTCTCCCTGCAGAAAGTCATGGCGAATATGTTCGACTAGTGGCGGAGCGCTTTCGTATCGCGGAGAAAGATCTCAAAGTTTACAGCAACGCGGGGCGATATCTTGCATGGATTCAATGCGCTGACGATCAGGCATATTTGGAGGCCCACTTGCAGGGCTTGCGTGCCGTTTTCGCCAATCCCCTTGATGTGAATGGCACTCTTGTCGATGTCGGGATCACGTTTGGCGCCGATGCAAACCGGGAGGCATCGCCGGCCCAAAAGATTACGTCTGCTACCGCAGTAGTGGACCGGACCACTGAATCGCACGCCCCGGTGATGCTGGCCCAGCCTTCGTCGACATCGGACAGACTGTGGAGCATATCTCTTCAAGCGAAGATCGACGCTGCCCTAAAGAGCGGTCAAATATACGTCGTTTATCAACCGCAGTTTGAAGTGTGCAGCGGAAAAATCTCCGGGTTCGAAGCATTAGTACGCTGGAATGATACCGAACGCGGACCGATCGCTCCGTCCTACTTCATCGAGCAATGTGAACACGCTGGGCGCATGGAAGCTTTGACAAGAAAGGTCTTCGAAGAAGCCACGCAGACCATGGATTGCTCATGCTTCGCCGAAGGATCTTACAGCCTCTCCATTAATGTGTCGGCGACGATGTTAGGCGACGAACGCTTAGTCGACATTCTGCAGCAAACTCTGGCGGGTTCTCGTCTAGAGCCAAAACGCATCACGATCGAAGTTACAGAGACGTCCCGAATCGGCGATTTCGATCGAGCTCGTGCGGTGTTGGGAAAACTTCGAGCTTTGGGCGTTCGCACATCGATCGATGACTTCGGAGTCGGCGCTGCCAATTTGGAAACTCTTCTGAGGCTCCCATTCGATGAGCTAAAAATCGATCGAAACTTCGTCTCAAGGATAAGAGAAGACTCAAAGGCGAGGAAGATTGTACAGTCGCTGATCAACCTCAGCCGGGACATCGGCCTTACTGTTGTCGCCGAAGGTGTCGAAAACGATGATACGCTCGCAATTTTGAAATCGATCGGGTGCGAGAACGTCCAGGGGTATGCCTTGGCCAGGCCGGGGAGCATTTCGGAAATGGAAAACTTGCTGCGACCGAAAGAACTTAGGACATCAGTCGCCTCGCATTAACATAACTTGTTTACATAGCGTTAAGGTTAACGCATGGTGACCGCCTCACAAAGGAGGGCGGAAGCCATGTCGAGTCGCAAGGTTATGCAAGCGCCGAACGTTCGGCGGGGAGTTTCAGGAAATCATAGGCCCCAACAAGCTCGTGGCTTCTGGGAATGGCTCTTAGGCGTCGTTTATCGCTAATCGCCGTCAAAATTTGTAGAAAAAGGGGTTCCAGCGAACCCCTTTTTTTTGCCTATGCGGAGAGTGTCGCAGCCACGTGCAAGCAAGTGTTATGATTGCGGAACCAGTTTGACCGGGCAACCTTGTATCGACACAAAATAGGAGATTGAACCCATGAAGGGCTACGTCGAGGACATCGAGCGCGCGACCACCGAGAACGACGACTTTCGCCGGGTGCTTTATACAGGGCACAATCTCCAGCTCGTCGCGATGAGCCTCGATCCCGGCGAGGAGATCGGGGCGGAAGTCCATGACGATCGCGATCAATTCTTCCGCATCGAAGCGGGCGAGGGGATCGTCTCGATCGACGGGGTCGATCACGCGGTCAAAGACGATGACGCCGTCATCGTGCCGCAGGGCGCGCGGCACAACGTGAAGGCGACCGGCTCAACGCCGCTCAAGCTCTACACGATCTATGGTCCCCCCGAGCATATCGACGGCACGGTCCACAAGACTCCCGAGGAGGCCAACGCGTCACACGAGCATTTCGACGGCAAGACGACCGAGTAGGCTAGGCCTCGTCCGGCTCCGGCGAGGCGGTCAGGAAAGCCTTGACCAGCGCGGCGGTCTGGGCCGGCATCTCCAGGTGCGGCACGTGGGAGGCGTAAGGGAGAATGGCCAGCCGGGCGCGCGGCATGAGCTCGACGAGTTCGAACGTCATCGCGCGGGTGACGAGGTGATCTCGGTCGCCGCCGATGACGAGCGCGGGACAAGCCGCCGCGCGCGCAGCTTCACCGGGGTAATTTCCCGAACTGTCGTCGCACCACATGTCGTGAACCGCGGCGAATAGCCGGTCGAAATCGGGCGCGGGATTGAGCCGCTCGTAGCGCGCGACGTCATCTGGAAACTTCCTCCGCCACATCTCGGCCGTCAGCGGGCGGAAGATCGTGTCCAGGGCCTCGGAAGCCGGTGGGCGCGCCTGGGCTCCCAGCGTCACGAGGCCTGCCAGCGGCCGGCTGGTCGCGAGGTGGATCCCGGCAATCCCTCCATCGCTGTGGCCGAGCACGTACGGGCGGTCGATCTTCAAGGTGTCAAGAACCGCCGCGGCATCGGCCGCAAGGGTCGAGTACCGCAAGCCTTCGGCGCCAAGCGTGGAAGCGCCGTGTCCGCGGCTGTCGATCAGGACGCAGCGATAGTCGGCGAGGAAAGGCAGGAGCGCGGCGAAATCCTCACAAGTCCCGAGGCCTCCGTGGAGGAGCAAAATCGTCTCACCGCGTGCATCTCCGCCTTGTTGGACGCGCAGCTCGGCGATGCCGACCGGGACGATTTGCGAATGGAGACGCAAGGTTTGCTCCTACGCGGTCGGTCCGCACCGGGGCGCCATTACCCAGTCTCAAGGCCGATCGGCACGCGCCTGGTCGGAATCGACCGCCGCTAGCTGGACTCCGTCGCGGCCGTAAGGATCATCATGAAAGGCGATGGTCCCGCCCTGCGGCATAGCCGTCAGGTAGGTGATGTAGATCGGCACCATCTCCGGCAGGTTCATGAATTTCTCCGCCTCGCGCACGCGGCTCGGCAGCGGCTCCTGCATGAGCCACCGGTGCATCTTCGCCGCATCCTCGAGCCGCACGCAGCCCGAGCTGAGCTGCCGCTCGTCGAGCTTCAGCAGGTGCTTATCGGGCGTGTCGTGGAGGTAGATTCCCAGCGGATTCGGGAACTCGAACTTCACCTTGCCCATGAAGTTATCGCCGCCCGGCAGCTGACGGACGTGAACGCGTCTCGTCCCATCCTGCACCGCGCGCCAATCCACCTTGGCCGGATCGAGCAGGTCGGCATTTGGGCCCCAGTCCGAAAAGACCTGGTAGCCGCCACCCTTGAGATAGCCGACACCTCGCCGCAGCACCTGGGTCGCGATAGTCGTCCGCACCAAGTCGTCGGGCACGTGCCAATAGGGATTGAGGATCGCGTGGCGAACGAAGCCCGCCATCATCGGCGTCTGCAGGTCGGGCTTTCCGACCACGACCTTCATCGAATCGACCGGCTTGCCGTCTTCGTACATCCACAAGCGGGCCGAAGCGGTGTCGACCAGGATGTGCCGACCGTCGGGCATCGCCGGAATGGCGCGGATGCGCGCCAGGTTGGTCCAGATGTCCCTGCGCTGATCCTCCGAATAGCGCGGATCCTCCATCGCTTCGCGCAGCGGCGCGTAGAGCGGGTGCATCCAGCGCATCTCGGCGACGTAGTGCTCGAGCGAATCCGCCCGGGCCGCCGCCTCTAGCGCGGCACGCGGCGTCGGCACGACCGGCGCGAGCGCAGCGCTTTCGTAGATCATGCCCGCCCGGTCCGCGGCGCGCATCGCGCGGACGTAGGCGGCGAACGCTTCCGACAGCTCGACCTCGGCCTTGGCGATATCGTCGCGGTCGCCGCGCCGCGCGCGATCGACCAGCTTGGCGATCTTGTTGAAGCCGAGGTCTTTCGGCTCGATCCCGTCGAACTCGGACGTACGCAGATGATGCATCAGCATCGACGCCGCGCCCGAAGGGCGTCCGAATTCATTGAGCCACATCGGCCGATAATCGCGCGCGCGGTAGAACGCGCGCAGATCCTTACCGACGCGTTCCTCGATTTCAGCTTGGATCGGAGAGAATTGCGCGACCCCGTCGCCGTTACGCGACTGGGCTTGCGCCGGCGCGGTCAAGGACAGCGGCGCAAGGAGCGCCGCTGTCATGACCGGCAGAATGGAGCGGAGCAGGCGCTCCTTGAATCTGACCTTCATGCCCCGCTCGATACCCGCTGTTTAGCCGCGTTCGCCCGTGTAGGCGACGTTGGTCTGCTGTACGACCGGGCTGCCGGAGTAGTACTGGCCTTCGCGGACATAACCGTCCACGCACCCGTCGTTGTTGGAGTCGGCCCAGACCGCACCGGCGAGACCGCCGACAGCGGCACCGATCGCTGCACCCTCGAGCACGCCGAGACCGCCGATCGCGGCGCCCGCGCCGGCACCGAGCGCGCCGCCCGCGGCCGCACCGGTCGCCACCGAACCGAGCGTGGACGGACAACGGGTCGCCGAAGCCGTCTGATAACCAGAAGGCGCACCTTCGTAGTATTGACCGTTGTAGACGTATCCGTCGGCCCGACCGTCACCATTGCGGTCCGCCCAGACGGCGCCGGCCAGGCCACCCACCGCGGCACCGATCGCCGCGCTGGTGAGCAGGTCGGTACCGGCGACCGCCGAAACGCCCGCGCCCGCGGCTGCGCCGATGGCGGCGCCGGTGCCGACCGTCGCGAGATCGTCGTTGCTGTCGGTGGATGTACATGCGGCAAGCGGAAGGGCCGCCGCCGCCATAAGTGAAATGACTGCCTTGTTCACGATGCTTCTCCTAAGAAGCGCCATCGGCGCGGCTCCCCGCTCCTCAAGCACACGGATTGGCCTCCCGCGCCCAAAACGTGGACCTTCAACGGCGGTTCCACCGTTAACCATTGCGGTCCTGACCAACTGCCAAGCGAGGCGACGAGTCGAGGCTCCGGCGCGACAGAATGTTTACCAATCGCGATCACCGCGGCGTCCACGTATAGTCGGTGCGGATTATCCAATCGATCGGTCGACCGCTGGCATCGCGCGCCGGCCGGAACCGGAATCGTTGCTCGATCAATGCGCAGGTCGAACGGTCGAACTCGGCATATCCGCTCGATGCGGTCACGCTGCAGCGATCGACCCGCCCATCGGTGCGGACCCGGAAGCTGACTCGCACGGTCCCTGCGGCTCCCTCGGGTGCCCGCGCTCGGCGGTAGTCCGCATGGGTCAGGGCACCCTCGATGCGTTGCGGCGGAGTCACCAGCCCGGCGCCGCGGCCGCTGCCGGCTCCTCCCGCGCCACTGCCGGTTCCCTCTCCGCCCTGGCCCGCGCCAGAACCTGCCGCAGCGCCCGCGCCGCTCGCCCGTGCGGAGCCCGGATCGACCGCCACTTCGGCAGGCGTCGGCGAGGCGAGCGGCGCTGGCGGAGGCGGCGGAGACGGTTCTTCGGTTCGGCCCCGGCTCGGCGGCGCGGCGGCACCTTCATCGACATCGTCTGGCGGCGGAGCCGGAGGAGGCGGATCGTCGAGGTTGACCGCGACCAGACCCGGCTCCGACCGCGCGGGCAGGGGCGAAAAGCGCGGTGAGAACAGCAGAAGGCCAGCGATCACCACGACGTGCACCGCCACCGTCCCGGCAATTCCGAGCACACGGTTGCGGTGATCGAGGAACTCAGCGGCCATTCTTCCCACCTGTTCTCCCGCCGGCTAAACGTCCGGGAGAGAAGGTGGGTCCGGGGTTGGTCGCCTTACTCCGCCGCGTCCTCGGCATCGAGCCCGTAGGCGGTATGGAGCACGCGCACGGCGAGTTCGGTCTCGTCCTCGTCGATCAGGACCGAGACCTTGATCTCGCTGGTCGAGATGGCCTGGACGTTGATGCCGCGATCGGCGAGCGCGCGGAACATTGTCGCCGCGACGCCGGCGTGACTTTTCATGCCGACGCCGACCACGGAGATTTTGGCGACCTTGCTGTCGGTGATGATGCGGTTGAACCCGATGGTGTCGCGTCGATCCTCCAGCAGCGCCTGCGCGCGCGCGAGGTCGGCCTGCGGCACCGTGAAGGTCACGTCGGTCTCGCCCTTGTCGCGGCCGACGTTCTGGATGATCATATCGACGTTGATCGCGGCTTCTGCCAGCGGCGTGAAGATATTGGACACCGCGCCGGGTCGGTCGGGCACGCGGGTGAGCACGATGCGCGACTCGTTCTTGTCGTGAGCGATGCCGGTGACCAGCTGGCTTTCCATGTTCAAATCCTTAGAAATCTGGGTCATTTCTTCGTCGGAGACGATCATCGTTCCGGGCAGCTCGTCAGCCAGGGGAGCATCGTCGTCGACGAAGCTGGAGAGCACCTGCACGCGCACCCCTTCCTTCATCGCGAGGCCGACCGAGCGGGTCTGCAGGACCTTGGCGCCGACCGAAGCCAGCTCCAGCATCTCCTCGTACGTCACGTACTTGAGCTTGCGTGCGCGGGCGACGATGCGCGGGTCGGTGGTATAGACCCCGTCGACGTCGGTGTAGATATCGCAACGGTCCGCGCCGATCGCCGCCGCCACCGCCACCGCCGAGGTATCGGAGCCGCCGCGTCCGAGCGTGGTCACTCGGCCGGCATTAGACACGCCCTGGAAACCCGGGATCACCGCGATCTCGCCCGCTTCCATCGCGGCAACCATCGTCTCCGCATCGATCGAGGCGACCCGCGCCTTGGCGTGCGCTTCGACCGTGTGGACCGGAATCTGCCACCCAAGCCACGACCGGGCCTTGCAGCCCATCGCCTGCAGCGTCAGCGCGAGCAGTCCGCTCGTGACCTGCTCGCCGCTCGCGACGACCACGTCGTATTCGGCCGGGTCGAACAGCGGGTTCGCTTCACGGCAGAAGCCGACCAGCCGGTCGGTCTCCCCCGCCATCGCCGAGACGACTACCGCCACCTGGTGGCCGGCCGCTTGCTGCTTGCGCACGATATTCGCCACGCGGCGGATGCGCTCGGTCCCGGCCATCGACGTGCCGCCGAATTTCATCACGATGCGGGCCAATGAAATGCGCTCCTGCTGGTCTCGGGTTCCGCGCGCTGTTAGGCAGGAGCCATGTCCGATGCAACTGTCGCAACTGTAACCAACGACGCAACCATCCGACCGGAGGAGGTGGCGCATTTCTCCGCGCTGGCGAAGGACTGGTGGGACCCCAAGGGCGGCTCGGCGATGCTGCACCGCCTCAACCCCGTTCGTCTCGCCTTCATCCGCGAGGCGATCGACGCGCACTGGGGCGGCGATGTTGGAGCCGCCCGACCGCTAGCGGGCAAGCGCGCGCTCGACGTCGGCTGCGGGGCCGGCCTGCTGTGCGAACCGCTCGCCCGCCTCGGCGCCGAGGTGACCGGCGTCGACGCGGCCCCTGCCAATGTCGAAGCGGCCACGCTGCACGCTCGAGGCTCAGGGCTGACCATTCACTACCGTCACGGCGAGCTGTCGACGCTCTCGCTCGGGCAGTTCGACCTGATCACTTGCCTGGAAGTGATCGAGCACGTTGCCGACAAGGCTGCCTTCGTCGCCGAGCTGGCCCGGCACCTCGCGCCGGATGGGCTAATGGTGCTCTCGACTCCCAACCGCACCCCGCAATCGCGCCTGATTCTCGTCGGCGCGGCGGAGGCCATCGGCGCCGTGCCCAAGGGCACGCATCACTGGAGCGACTTCGCCACGCCTGAAGAGTTGCGCGAGCTGCTCGCCGAGGCCGGCCTCGCGATAAGCGAGCCGCGCGGGATTACCTGGTCGCCGTTGGCGGGCATGCACCTCTCGGCGGACCTCTCGCTCAACTATATCGTCACCGCCACCCGCGCATGAGCGCGACCGCGCTCAAGCAGCGCCTCCGCGAAGATCTCAAGACTGCGATGCAAGCCAAGGCCGCCGACGAGGTGCGCGTGCTCCGGGCACTGATCGCCGCCCTCGACAACGCCGAAGCGGTGCCCCCCGAAACGGGCCCCTACGTGCCGCGCGCATTCGGCGACGCGACCGCCGAGCGCCCGCGCCGCCAGCTCGACGAAGATGCTGTGGGAGCGCTGCTCGTGGATGAGATCGAGGCTAGGCTCGCGGCCGCGGCCGATTACGACCGGCACCGGTGCGCCGAGGACGCCGCCCGGCTGCGGGCAGAGGCGACGCTGATCGAACGCTATCGGACTCGGTAGTTTCTCACGCCAGGGTGCGCCGCCACTCGGCTTCGTCGAAGCCGATCAGCAGCCCGCCGCCATGCTCGACGACGGGGCGCTTGATGAGCGAGGGATGCGCCGCCATCAGCCGAAGGGCCTTGGCGCGATCGATGTCCGCCTTGTCGGCTTCGTCGAGCTTGCGAAACGTCGTGCCGCGGCGGTTGAGCAGCGCTTCCCAGCCAGCCGCGTCGCTCCATTCCGCCAATTTCGCGGGATCGGTGCCTTCCTTCTTGTAGTCGTGGAAAGCGTAGCCAAGCCCACGCGCATCGAGCCACCCCCGCGCCTTCTTCACGGTGTCGCAGTTGGGAATTCCGTACAGGCAGATGGTCATGCCTGCTCCTCCCGGCTGAAATGGTGGATGCGCGGATTGTCGCACGCGAACAGCGTGTAGGTCTCGTAGTAGGCGGCGCGTCCGCGGCCCTGCACCACCGCGTGCTCGGCAAGGCGGCCCCAGGCGCGAGCCGAAGCTTCGTCGGCCCATTCCGATAGGGCGATCACTTCGCCGTCTTCCGCGACGTAGCTCTTGAACGAGAGGTATCCCGGCTGCTCGCGGGCCAGCTCGAGCATGCGCTCGGCATCGGCTTCATAGGCGGGATAATCGATGTCGGCGCGCTTGCGGTTGCGGAACACGACCAGGAACATCAGCGGCCTCCTCCCAGGTGAGCGTCGGCAATGGCGACGGCAAGCGCGTCGGCGGCATCGGGCCCTTCGATGGCAATTCCCGGTAGCAGAACCTTGAGCATCGCCTGGACTTGCGCCTTCTCCGCTCCGCCCGTGCCGACCACGGCTTTCTTGACAAGCCGCGCGGCGTGCTCGGACACCGGCACCGAGGCGCGGCCGCACGCCGCCAGCACCGCGCCGCGCGCTTGCGCGAGCTTGAGCGTCGATTGCGGGTTCTTGTTGACGAACACCTCCTCGACCGCGGCGCGATCGGGCGCGTATTGGCCGATGACCGCGGCGATGGCGTCGTGGAGATGGTGCAGGCGCTCGGCGATCGCGGTCTTGGCGTCGGTCGCGACCTGCCCGTTTGCGACATGGCTCAACCGCGCCCCTTCGCTCCGCACGATCCCCCAGCCGGTGCACGACAAGGAGGGATCGATGCCGAGGATCAGCATGGCGCGTCGATCAGCCCATCTTCTCCATGACCTCGTCGGAGACCTCGTAGTTGCCCCAGACGGTTTGCACGTCGTCGTCGTCCTCGAGCGCGTCGATCAGCTTCATCAGCGTCTGCGCGTCGCCCTCGGCGACATCGACCGTGAGGTTGGGCTTCCACGCCAGCTTGACGCTCTCCGGCACGCCGAGGCTCGCCTCGAGTGCTTTGGCGACCTCGTGCATGCCGTCCATGCCAGTCCAGATCGTGTGACCGTCCTCGTCGCTCTCGACGTCGTCGGCGCCGGCCTCGATCGCGGCTTCCATGATCTTGTCCTCGTCGCCGGCGCTCGCGGGATACTCGATCATGCCCATCCGCTCGAACCCGTGGCTGACCGCGCCGGTCGCGGCCATGTTGCCGCCGTTCTTGGAGAACGCGGTGCGCACGTTGGTGGCGGTACGGTTGCGGTTGTCGGTCAGCGCCTCGACGATCAGGGCGACGCCGCCGGGGCCATAGCCCTCATAGCGGATCTCCTCGTAGTCATCGCCTTCGTTGGCGCTCGCCTTGTCGATCGCGCGCTGGATGTTGTCCTTGGGCATCGAGGCCGCGCGCGCGTTGTTGACCGCAAGCCGCAGGCGCGGGTTCATGTCCGGGTCGGGCATGCCCGACTTAGCCGCCACGGTGATCTCGCGGCTCAGCTTGGAGAACGCCGCCGAGCGCTTCTTATCCTGCGCTCCCTTGCGGTGCATAATGTTCTTGAATTTGGAATGTCCGGCCATCGGTCCCCCGAACGGTGTTGCATATCGAGCCCCTGCAGCGAGGAGCCTCGTCGGGCGCCTCCTAGCGAAGGCGCGCCGCTCCGGCAACGCGTCAAGGGGTGATGTCGAAATGCAGGGCCGTGATCTCGCTCGTTGCCAGCTTGCGGTAGAGTGCCCGGGCGGGTTCGTCCTCCGGGATGATGTCGGCCTGGACGAACACTGTCCAGGCTTCCACCTCGCGGCCGATCCTCCGGACTTCACCAATCAGCGCCGTCGCGACGCCTTGGCGCCGCCTTTCCTCGGCGACCGCCAGGTCGTAAATGTATATTTCGCTGCGCTCCTGCTCGAACTTGCGCAGCAGATAAGCGGTAAGGCCGCCGATGACGCGCTCGCCGTCGAGTGCGACCACGGCCAGCACGTCCTCGCGCGCCAGCAGATCGCGGCAGTAAGTGTCGGCAGGTGGGTGGCGGGTGTAGGTATCCGGCTCGCCGAACACGGTGCCGAAAAGTTCGTTGAGCTCCCTCAGCCCGTCGAGATCGCCGGGCCCGAGCCTTCTGACCGCGACGCTCAGATCGTCACCGCCGTGCCGCTGACGCTGACCATCAGCATCGAGCCGTTGCTGCCGAGGACCTCGTAGTCGATGTCGACCCCGATGACCGCGTTGCCGCCGAGCTGGCGCGCCTGCTCGGTCATTTCCTCGATTGCCTCATGCCGAGCGCGGGCGAGAACCTGCTCGTACTGGCCCGAGCGCCCGCCCACGAGGTCGGTGATAGAGGCGAAGATGTCGCGAAACAGATTCGCGCCGACGATCACCTCGCCGGTCACGATTCCGAGATAATCGCGTACCGGCCTACCTTCGACCACGGCCGTGGTGGTGACGATCATGCCGCCGCTCGCGCGGCTCCACGGACTGGCTCCTCTTGATTCAGCCATTGACCACGGTTCCTCCGTTCGGGTGCAGCACTTGCCCCGACATATACGAGGAATCCTCGCAGGCGAGAAAGAGGAAAGCGGGCGCCACCTCGTTCGGCTGGCCGGGCCGGCCCATCGGCGTGTTCTTGCCGAAGTCCTTCAGCTTCTCCGGACTGGCTCCACCGCAGGGATTGAGCGGAGTCCAGATGGGTCCTGGCGCGACCGCGTTCACGCGGATGCCTTCGCTGACGAGGTTTTCGCTCAACGCGCGGGTGAACGCGGTGATCGCCCCTCTAGTGCTCGAATAGTCGAGCAGTTCCTTGCTGCCCTGATACGACGTGATCGAGGTGCAGTTGACGATCGTGGCCCCCTTCTTCAGGTGCGGCCGCGCTGCCTGGACCAGGTAGAACATCGAGAAGATGTTGGTCTGGAAGGTGCGCTGGAGCTGCTCCACCGTGATGTCGGCGATGTCCTTGTCGGGGTGCTGCTCGCCGGCGTTGTTGATGAGCACGTCCAGCCGGCCCCAGCGGTCGACGACTTTTTCGACCAGCTTCTTCGCCACCTCCGGGTCGCCGAGATCGCCGGCAAAGGTCAGCGCCTCGCTACCCTCGTGCTCGATCGCTTCGGCGGTGATCTTCGCGTCGTCATGCTCCTCGAGATAGGCTATCGCGACCTTAGCGCCTTCGCGCGCGAACAGGACAGCGGTCGCGCGGCCGATCCCGCTGTCGCCGCCGGTGACGATGGCAACCTTCCCTTTCAGCCGCCCCGAACCGGGATAGCGCGGCTCCCAGTCGGGCTTGGGCTCGAGCTCGGTTTCGTGCCCGGGAAGCTTCGGCTCTTCGCCGGTTTCCTCGACGTGGGCTCGGTCGACGGTTCGGGTGTCATCGGCCATGGCGATTTCCTTTCGCCCGACCAATGAGCGGCCATGCGCCGCGTTCCGACGCCCTTGCTTGCGTCAGCCCAGGCCGAGAGCGGCCTTGTAGGTGTCCAGGATCGCTTCCATCTCAGCGCGGTCGTCGGGCTTCATCTTCCGAAGTCGGACGATCTGGCGCATGATCTTGGCGTCGTAACCGACCGCCTTGGCCTCGGCATAGACGTCGCGGATGTCGTCGGCGATGCCCTTCTTTTCCTCCTCGAGGCGTTCGACGCGTTCGATGAGGAGGCGCAGGCGGTCGTCGGTGGCTTCGGCCATCGTGGGAAACTCCGGTGGTCTGAGAATCGGTTGGCGCTTCGATAGCGAGCGGCATCACGCCGGTGAACCGGGTGGAAAACTTTTCCTCAAGTACCCTGGTTGCGCGCCAGACTGGCTTCCATGCGGGCGATCTGCTCGGGCGTGGCCTCGCTCTGGAAGCGGGCCTTCCACTCTTCCATCGGCATGCCGTGGATCACCTCGCGCGCGGCCGCCTTGTCACCCTCGTAGCCGCTTTCGCGGATCCAGTCGGCGAGGCAGTTGCGGCAGAAGCCCGACAATCCCATCAAGTCGATGTTCTGCGCGTCGCTGCGATGCCGAAGGTGCCGCACGAGCCGGCGGAACGCGGCGGCTGCCACGGCGTCGGGGAGCTGATCGAGCGGATCGACGGCGCCTGCCATCCTTGCCTCCTTGTCTTGTCGCGCCGCTCTGCCATAGGCGCGAAGCATGGCAAAGCTCGAACCGCGCGGCCGCAAGGTCAAGATCCTCGCCACGCTCGGTCCCGCGAGCAGTGATCCCGACATGCTACGCCGCCTGTTTCTCGCAGGCGCGGATGCGTTCCGCATCAACCTGAGCCACGGCGATCATTCCACCCACGCGCAGACGATCCAGGCGGTACGCGCACTCGAGAAACAGCTCCTCCGGCCGATCGCGATCCTGTGCGACCTTCAGGGCCCGAAGCTGCGCGTAGGCACCTTCGTGGGCGGCCAGGCTCTCATCCCGCATGGCCGGCGCTTCGCGCTAGATCGCGATCCGACACCGGGCGATGCGACACGCGTCTGCTTGCCCCATCCCGAGCTGTTCGAGGTCCTCGAGGTCGGCCAGCGCCTGCTGGTCAACGACGGCAAAATCCGCCTGCGCGTCACCGAGGCCGCTCCCGATCGGATCGTTTGCATCGCCGAAGTCGGCGGGGTTATTTCGGACCGCAAGGGCGTGAACGTGCCCGATGCCGAAGTGCCGATCCCCGCGCTGACGGACAAGGACCGGCGAGACCTCGCCTTTGCGGTCGAGCAGGGGGCGGACTGGATCGCGCTGAGCTTCGTGCAGCGACCCGAAGACCTGGCCGAGGCGCGCAAGCTCATGGGCGGGCGCGGCGCGCTCTGCGCCAAGATCGAGAAACCCCAGGCCGTGCACCGGCTCGACGCCATCATCGAGCTGGCCGATGGCGTGATGGTCGCGCGAGGCGACCTCGGAGTCGAGCTGAACCCCGAGGAAGTGCCTCCGCTCCAGAAGAAGATCGTCAACGCGACGCGGCTCACCGGCAAGCCGGTGATCGTGGCCACGCAGATGCTCGAATCGATGATCGAGAGCCCGGCCCCGACCCGCGCCGAGGTCTCCGACGTCGCCAATGCCGTTTACGACGGAGCCGACGCGGTCATGCTTTCGGCGGAGACCGCTGCTGGCCAGTGGCCCGAGGAAGCCGTCATGATGATGGATTCGATCGCCCGGCAGGTGGAACGCGACGAAGCCTATCGCCAGCGCGTGCGCCTGCTCGACACACCGCCCGACGCGACCACCGCCGACGCGCTGGCGCATGCTTGCATGACGATCTCCGACACGGTGACGATCAACGCGATCACCGTGTTCACATCGACCGGCTCCTCGGCGCGGCGCGTCGCTCGCGAGCGGCCGTCGGTGCCCGTTCTTGTCCTGACCCCGTCACCCAACGTCGCGCGCCGCGTCGCGTTGCTTTGGGGCGCGCACGCCGTCGCGATCAAGGATATCGGCAGCTTCGAGGAGATGATCGCCAAGGGCAAGCGGATGGCGTTGCGCCATGGCTTCGGCGGCGCCGGCAGCAAGCTGGTGGTGATGGCCGGCGTGCCGTTCGGCGTGAGCGGCGCGACCAACCTTCTTCACGTGGTCACGCTCGTCGGCGACGAGTTGGAGAAGCACGCGGGCTGAGGTTCGTCGCGTCGTGCCATCCCGTGGCCGCATCTCGCTTGCGAGCACGCCGGACACTTCGCAGGGTCGAGGCACGCTACTGAAGGATCGCATCATGCGCTTGCGCCTGCTCGCCTTGGCTTTGACCGGACCGCTGATCGCGCTGCCAAGTCTGGTGCAGGCGCAGCAACCATGGATCGATGCCGGCCAGCAAGCCATGATCCAGCACTATAACAACCTCATCGAGCAGCAGTCCGCCCCGGGCCAGGAAGAAGCTGCGGAAGAAGCGCGCCGCGCACGAGGTAGGGGCGAAGCGCCGCATGCCGCAACCGACGAGCGTTGCGACAGAGACGCCGTCCGCAAGAAGCTTCGCCCCGAATACGAGCGGCGCGCCAGGACCGAGGGAGCCGCCGCCGCGGCTGTCTGGCTGCGCTCGGAAGCCGAGAAAGCGGGGCGCTACGCCGCGCAGAACTGCTGATACGCCGCGACTCTTACGCGGATTGCTCCGCCAGCTTAGCGTCGAGGTCGTCGGATAGCTCGAAATAGCCGCCTGACAGCGCGTCGTACCGTCCGGAGGCGAGATCAAGGCAGCGCTGGGCGCAGCGGGCAAGGTCCGGGTCGGTGCCATAGGCGTGCGGATGGCTCTCGATCCGTTCGATCAGCGGCTTGAAATACTTGCGCGCGTCCGGATTGGCGGCGGTATCTCGCGCAAGCTGCGTGGCGGCGAAGCCGGGGTCGATCGCGAATACCGCCACGCGCGTGTCGGCCAGCTCGGCGGCGGCCTCGGCGACGAGCCGGTTCTGTGCGATCTTACCGGTGCAGTAGGCGGACAGGTGCGGCGCGACGATTCGGCTCGCGATCGCCGAGACGCAGATCACGCGGCCCCGGTCGCGCTCGACCATCCCGGACAGAACGTGGTGCATGAACAGCATCGGCGCGCGGATGTGGATCGCCTGCGCGCGCCACCATTCGTCGGGATCGACCTTCCAGATCGGTCCGAACGGCCCGGGCACGCCCGCGTTGTTGACCAGCAGGTCGATCGGGCCGAGCAACTCCTCCACCTTGGCCACGGCGTGCACGATGGAACCGTCGTCGGTGACGTCGCATCGAATACCGATCGCCTGGCCTCCGGCCCCGCGAATTCTTTGCGCTACGTCGTCCAACTCTACCAGCGAGCGCGACAGCAGCGCCACTGCAGCGCCTTGCTGCGCGAACCGCTCGGCAATCGCTCGGCCAAATCCGCGCCCTGCCCCGGTAACCAGCGCGACCTGTCCGTTGAGAATCGCCATGTGCCGTCCCAATCAATAGCCGCGGGAGAGAGCTATCGCCCACGCGAACACGTGTCGACAACCTCAGTTTCGGAATGAAAACTGGAGCGGGCGAAGGGATTCGAACCCTCGACCCCAACCTTGGCAAGGTTGTGCTCTACCCCTGAGCTACGCCCGCTCACCGGCGTCCGGGGCACTGGTGCGTCCCGGTGGGAGGCGCGCGGTTAGCATCGGGGCACGGACCTCGCAAGGGCAAACCTTGCGCCCTTCACAAATCCATAGCTAGGGCCACATTGACCAGCGCACAAACGGCGCACACGGGCGTTCAACGACGCAGGAAGGTACAGAAACGTGGCAAGCATGGGCCTAAACCTCGACGAACAGAAGGCGGTCGACCGTTTCCGGCAGCAGGTCGTCGAGCCGTCGCGCGACAAGCTCGTGATTCTCGATTTCTGGGCCGAGTGGTGCGGGCCGTGCAAGGCACTCACGCCCGTGCTGGAGAATGTCGCGACAGAGTATGCCGACAAGGGCGTGGTGCTGGCCAAGCTCAACGTCGACGAGGAGCAATTCATCGCGGCGCAGTTCCAGGTTCGCTCCATCCCGACGGTCTACGCGATCTTCCAGGGTCAGCCGATCGCGGACCTCACCAATGCGCGCAGCGAATCGCAGCTCAAGCAAATGCTCGACCAGTTGCTCGAAAAGCTGCCCGTCCAAGGCGGCAGCGCCGAGCAGCAGGCGGACATCGAGCAGCTCGTGGCGATGGGCGAGCAGGTCCTGGCCGAGGGCGACGGCGAGCGCGCGGCCTCGATCTTCGCACAGATCGCCGAGATGGCTCCTGACAATGCCTCCGTTCAGTCCGGACTGATCCGCGCGCTGCTGGCGGCCGGGCGAGCCGAAGATGCCCGCGCCGCGCTCGATGCGCTGCCGGAGGACCTCCGCGGCGATCCGCTCGTCGCGCAGGCCGCGAGCGCGCTTGAGCTGGCCGGGAGCGGCGTCGACGAGGGCGAGCTGCAAACATTGCGCGCCGCCGCCGCCGAGCGCCCCGCGGACATGGAAGCGCAGTTCGCTTTCGCGCAGGCTGCCTTCGCCGCCGGGAAGCGCGATGAGGCGGCCGAGACGCTGCTCCACATGATTGGCGCCGATCCGGAGTGGAGCGACGGCGCGGCCAAGGCCAAGCTCCTGCAGATCTTCGAGGCCGTGGGGCTCGAAGATCCGTGGGTGTCCGCGCAGCGGCGCAAGCTATCGCTGCTCCTGTTCGGATGACGGCCACGCGGCTCTCGATCTTTCCCTTGCCCGGGGCCATCCTGTTCCCCGGCCTGCAACTGCCGCTCCACATCTTCGAGCCGCGCTATCGCGCGCTCGTGTCGGACGCGCTGGTGCGCGACCGCCGGATCGCCATGATCCAGCCCAAAGGCACGACCGAAGGCGCCCCCTTGTTCGGGATCGGCTGTGTCGGCCGGATCGGCGACGTCGAGGCGCTCGACGACGGTCGGTACAATATCGTGCTCGAGGGCGAGGCTCGCTTTCGCCTCCTACGCGAGATCGACGTTTCCACGCCGTATCGTCAGGTCGAGGGCGAATTGCTGCCGGACCCCGAAGACGAGGCGCTGAGCAGCGCCGAGCGCGCCAGTTTCGAACGCGAAGCGCGCCGTTTTGCGAGCGCGCAAGGCTACAGCGTCGATTGGGAATCGGTCGAACGGCTCGACGATACGATGCTCGTCAACGGTGTCAGCCAGATCGCCCCTTTCGACGCCGCTGCCAAGCAGGCTCTGCTCGAGGCCGACAACCTTTCGACACGGTGCGAACTGCTCGTCCAGCTCATGCAGTTCTTCGGCCGGAGCGACCCCGACGAGGACCGCGTGACTTTGCAGTAGGTGCCGGCCCATGGGCGCCCGCCTCGCGCGCCGCTAGAGGTCGAAAATACCCCTGATCCCGTCGAACACGTATTGCGCGGCCAGCGCCGCTAGCAGCACCCCCAGCAACCGCGTGATCACCGTTTCGATCCGCGCGCCGACGAGCTTCATCAACGGGCCAGCCGCCAGTAGCGCCACCAGTGTCAGGAGCAGCACGGCGAGCAGCGCGGCAAGCACCACCAATGCCTCCTCGAGCCCGTCGGCGGCGCCCGACAACAGCATGATCGAGGCGATCGCCCCCGGCCCCGCGAGCATCGGCATCGCCATCGGAAAGACCGAAACGTCCTCGATCTCGGGCGTCTCGCGGACCTTCTCGGCTCGGGCCTCCCGGCGCTCGGTGCGCTTCTCGAACACCATGTCGAGCGCGATCAGGAACAGCATGATGCCGCCGGCTGTGCGGAACGAGTCGAGCTCGATATGAAGCGCGGCGAGCAGTCCTTCGCCGAACAGCGCGAAGACCAGCAGGATAGCGCCGGCGATCAAACAGGCGCGGATCGCCATCGAACGCTTTTGCTGCGGAGTCGCGCCGGAGGTGAGCCCGGCATAGATCGGCGCGCAACCCGGCGGGTCGAGCACGACGAACAGGGTGATGAAAGCGGAGAGAAATATCTCGAGCATGGCAGTCAGCCGGCGGCAACCTGCTCGTCGATCGCTTCCTGCCAGGAAGTCCCGTCCCAATAGCTGGCGCCGACCACGCGCGACCCATCGGGCCGTGTCACCACGTGCCAGCGCAAGGTGCCGTCTCGGGACGCGCCGCTGTTGAGCTTATCGGCCGGGCCGGCGAGCACCGTTGTCGGGGGCGTCGGCTGCGAGCCGCAAGTCGCGGCCGTGGCGCCGATCAGGTCGGGCGGGGCAAGCGGTTCTGTCAGGGTGTCGCCCTGATCCATGACCCACTTGTATTCACCCTTGCGCTGACGCTCCCAGACAGTCGTGAAGTAGCCGACCGATCCGTCCGGACGCTGCCAAGCACCTTTGGTGACGGCAAGCGTACCATCGCAGCTAGACCACACCTGGTGCGGCTGCCAACGCACGGCTTCGGGCGGGTTGGTCTGCCGGCGCAGCCATTCGTGCGCGTTGACCGGCTGCGGCACGAACATGACGGCGTTGCCGGTGGAGGTCTCGAGGAACGCGGTCCATTGGCCTTTCTCCTGCGCGAGGCGCGCGAAGGCGAGCTCGGCCGCGATGACCGCGCTGGGGTTGGCCCGGCGGAATCGGTCGGGGTCGCGGTCGCCGTATTCGCCGTCGAAACCCCGTGATCCGCCCGTAGCGCAGCCGGCGAGCAGGGACGCGACAAACACGCCCAGCAGAAGCGGACGTGCCGCGCGGTTCATACGAGGCTGGCTCGTGCCAGGTTGCCGAGAATGATGTTGACGATGTTGAGCAGCACGATGAGCACGAGCGGCGAGAAGTCGATCGCACCCGTATCTGGCATGATGCGCCGGATCGGGCGCAGGATCGGCTCGAGCAGCGCGTTGACCGAGCGGTAGATCGCCGCGGCCCACTGGTTGTGCATGCTCACCACGTTGAAGGCGAACAACAGGCTGATCACGAACTGGACGATCACCAGGATGATGATGACCGAGATCAGGTATCCGACGATCTGCGAAAGGGTGACGAAAAGCACGGGCTGGTTAGCCTCCTGTTGGTTACCTTGTGACTAGCCGAGGCGGGGACGCTGCGGCAAGCCGCGCGTCATAGGCTAGCCGCGGTTCGATCTTTCGAGGTTCTCGACGAACGTGCTGGACTGCACCGTCCAGCGGAGCTGGTCCGGGGTCGCCCCCGGAACGTCGTTGGCGCGGCGCAGCACGATCGCGCCCTCGCTCGCCGGCCTGGCGGGATCGGCGGCGTCAGTCAGCGTGCCCTCGACCGTGCAGTAGAGCGACCCCGCCGCGCCTTCGAGCGAGGGCCCGGTGGTTTCGAACTCGGCTTCTCCATAGGGTCCGAAGACTGCCTCAAGCCGCGCGCTATCGACCACGGGATCGTCCCAAGCGAGCGCCGCCCGCTCATACTCATCCCCGGCGATCGCCGCGAAGTAGAACTCGGCCACTTCAGCGCAATCGGTGCTGGAAAGGGCCGGGAAATCGGCAACCTGGGCAGGCAGCTCTAGCTCACCCACGCCCAGGTCCGGAGCCCTCGTTTCGTTTTTTTGCGGGACCGGAGCCGCCTGCTCACCGCAGCCCGCCAGGAGCAACGCTACCGCGAACGGCAGGACCGCCCGGCTCATTGGGCGCGCACCAGGGTGCCGGCGCCCTTTGAAGTGAAAAATTCGAGCAGCATCGCATGGCCAACCCTGCCGTCGAGCACCACTGCCGCCTCGCATCCTGCCTCCACCGCTTTGACGCATGTCTCGAGCTTGGGAATCATTCCGCCGCTGATGGTTCCATCGTCCCTGAGCCGAGCGATGTCGGCGGGGGTCAGGTCGGTGAGCAGGTTGCCGTTCTTGTCGAGCACGCCGGTCACGTCGGTCAGCAGGAACAGGCGGGCGGCGCCGAGCGCCGCCGCGATTGCTCCGGCCATCGTGTCGGCATTGATGTTGTAGGTGTGGCCGTCGCGGCCGGCGCCGATCGGTGCGACGATTGGGATCATCCCGGCCTTGGACACAGTATCGAGGATGGTCGTATCGACCGAGGCGGGCTCACCGACGAAACCGAGATCGATCGCCTCCTCGATCTGGCTGTCGGGATCCTTCGTGGTCCTTTCCACCTTGCTCGCCGTGACGAGGCCGCCATCCTTGCCCGAGATGCCGATCGCCTTGCCGCCTGCTTGCGCGATCCAGCCGACGAGTTCTTTGTTGATCGCGCCTGAAAGCACCATTTCCGCGACTTCCGCAGTCGCCTTGTCGGTCACCCTGAGGCCATCGACGAACCGCGATTCGACGCCGAGCTTCTTGAGCATGGCGCCGATCTGCGGGCCGCCGCCGTGGACCACCACGGGGTTAATCCCGACCGCCTTCAGCAACACGATGTCTTCGGCGAAATCGCGCGCCGCCTCGGGATCGCCCATTGCATGGCCGCCATACTTCACCACGAAGGTGCGGCCAGCGTAGCGCTGGAAATATGGCAGAGCCTCGATCAGCGTTTCAGCCTTGATGAGCATCTGCTTTTCGTCTGTCGCGGTCATGGGTCGCTGTTAGGACCTGCCATTCCCGCTGGCAACGGCTCCCCAAGTAGCCCACGTGCCAAGGAGGCACGTTTGTCGAGAGCGGCTAGTAGCGCCTTCGATTTTGCCCTAGCGGGCCGCCGGGTCGCCAACAAAACAGAACGGGCGGATGGGTGGATAATCAAGAATTCGAGGGGCGGCTCGTCGCGGCCTACAAGTCCTGGCACGAAAGCCGTGGTCGAACGCCGGATCGGTTCTTCGAACTATACGCCGACAATATCGAGCTTCACTCCGTGCTCGAGGCATCGCTCCCTGACGAGTTGGGGAGGCCCTTCATCGGCAAGAGCGCCGCGCTGGCCTATTTCACCGCCATCGCCGAAGCGTGGGAAATGGTTGAGGCGCGGACCGACGCGTTCATCGCGCGTGGCGACAAAATCGTTTGGACCGGACACGCTGCCTGGCGCAACGTGCGGACGTTGCGCGTCGTCGACGGACCCAAGGTGGATATCTGGACGGTGCGCAACGGCCTCGCGGTCCATTTCCTCGAGATGTTCGACTCCTACGGGACAGCCCGGGCGCTCGGCATCATCGATCCGCCGGGGACTGTCTGATTCCGCCGAGTCAGGCCGTGCCTCGCTCCGCCGCCAGCATCCGCTGGAGGACGGCGACGCGCTCGCGCTCACGCGTCCAGGCGCGCTCTGGATGCGCCTCGATCTGATCGAGCAGGGCGCGCAGCTCGCGCTGACGGTCTTCGATGGTCGTCTCGGTCATCCCAGTCTCCCTTCAGTCGAAGATGTCTTCGAGCCAGCTCTTGCGCCGCTTGTAAGGCTTACCGCCGTAACCCTGATGGCCGCCGCCGTGCCCGTAGCCGCCATGGCTATAGCCATCCGGCGACCATGGGCTCTGTCCCCCGCCGGGGTGCAGCGGGGCCGAGGGTTGGCGGCCTGACGGGGCCGGCGTCGCTTGGGCCTGCGCGGGCGGAGCGCTGCGCTCGATGATCTTGTCGAGCTCGCCGCGATCCAGCCAAACGCCGCGGCACTGCGGGCAGTAGTCGATCTCGATCCCCTGTCGGTCGCTCATCGCGAGCGGGACGCGGCAGACCGGGCATTGCATGGCGGCGACTTCGGATTCGGTGCGCATGGGCTCTCCTGTTCTCTGGCCCGACATGGGCCGGGGCTGCGGGCGTTCAAGCCCATTCTTCGGTCCAGTCCTCCGGTTCGGGCGATAGTTCGGTGCACGGGTAATGGTCGCGGATCCGGGCGTTGAAGAAGCGCCCTTCGAGAAGGCCGACCGAAACGCTTTCGCCACCTCCGCGGATACACCGGCATAACGATAAAGGCGGCCGCTCACGAACTCGACGTCGAGCGCGGCGTGGGCCGGATGGTAGTCGAAGCGGCGGATGACCGTCGAGGGCATGTTGGGGGAACGCGCGAAGCCCCGTGGATTTCCTGAAAGCCGGCGGGCGGCCCTCGTAGCTAAACCTCAGATGAACGAGCTCTGCCTGCCCTATTCCTGCCTCATTCGGTCGCGGCGGCGGGACCCCTATGCAGGCTCGCGCATAAGTCGCAGCGGGGCACTCACACCTCTAGGAGGGTCAATACATGCGTACCATTCTCACCTCGGCGGCCGCGATCGGGCTGCTCGTCGGCGCCAGCGCCGCGTCGGCGCAAGTCGGTGGCGGCGTGACGGGCGACGTTACGGGAACCGTTGGCGGAGCGACCGGCGCGGTGACGGGATCGGCCTCGGGCAGCGCCAACGGGGTCGGCACCACCGTCGATTCCGCGGCCGACCGCGTCGGCGGAGTTGCGGATCAAGCGTCTGATACGGCACGAAGCACCGTCGAAACAGCGACCGAACACGCCCAGGAAACCGTCCATGAGGCTCACGAGACCGCGGAGGACGCGACGGACGCCGAAGCGAGCGTGAATGCGGGCGCCGAAGTGCGTACCCAGACCCCGGCGGCGCAAGCCGGCGTGGGCGCGCAGGCCGACGTCGAAGCGGACACCGAAACCGAGACCGAGACCGGCGAGAGCGAATAAGCTGTCCGGTAAACGGCACGAACGGGGCGGCGGGTCGAACCGCCGCCCTTTTCGTGTCAGTTGCCGGCTTCGACCGCGCCCTGGCGCATCGCCCTGAGCGCGGCGTCGACCGAGCTTTCGCTCGCGGGATCGCGAAACGCATCCTCGAACGACGAACTCGCCGCCGGTGACGCGCTCGCGGAGGCGGTGCCGACCTGGCGGGCGAGGTCGTCGGCCATGAGCTGCGCGAGCGGCTCGGCGGTGCGCGCCATCAGCGCCTCCCGCTCGTCGGAGAGCAGCGCGACGCGGTCGGGCTCGGGGAGCGTCGCCGCGACCGCATAGACGCGCACGAGCTGGACCCACGGCGCCTGCGCGTCGGGCACGTCCTCGGCCCAGCGGGAGAACGGGCCGCCGGCCGGAGCCCAGCCGCTCGCGTCGCTCTTCAGGAAGAACACCGCGG
>JAEZCZ010000093.1 GCA_023433305.1 Pseudomonadota bacterium
TTGAATCCTGCGAGCGACCCGCACCGTGCGGGCCGAGGGTACGCTTCTTCCGGAAACCCCGAGTCCCGCCGATGAGTCTGGCGAGCCCGGGCTAAAGGCCTGCGAGCAATAGGCCGCTGTGGTGCCGAAAACGGGTACGCAAGTATGCCATGGTTTTCGATGTCGTGCCCCGGCGGGCCGAAGTCAAGATGGCGTGTCAGTCGGCGGCCGGCCGGGGTGCGAAAGCTGCGACAATTTGCTCATTTATTTGCCCGCGGAGCTGTCACAAGGGGTGGGGCGAACCATTCGAAATGCCGCGCCCTAGCCGCGGCCCAAGGGAAGCGTCGCCATGAATCATCGCGCCATAATCCGTTGCCTGCTGTCGTCCTGTGTCCTCGCGTTGGCCGCGCCGGCCGCCGCGCAGGAGGCGCCGGCGGACCTGACCACGATGCCGCCGGTTTCGACCCACTACCAGCCCAAGCGCACGGCGTGGGGCGATCCGGACCTGCGCGGCACCTGGCCCATCAACGACGTCGCCGAACTGCCGGTGAGCCGCCCCGACCAGTATGGGGACCGCTTCTGGAAGACCGACGCGGAAGTGGCGGCCGAACAGGCGCGCGTCGAGCAGCTCGAGCAGGCTTACGAGAAGGAAGAGCAGGAAGAGACGATCGGCAGCGGCCACTGGATAGAGTATCTTGCGGGCAAGCGCCGCACCTCGATGGTGGTCGATCCCAGCAACGGCAAGTTGCCGGCAATGACGCCGCACGCGGAAGCGCTCTACCGCGCGGGCCGGTCGAGCTGGACGCCGAACACGCACTTCGACTGGGTGACCGATTTCGATAGCTGGGACCGCTGCGTCAGCCGCGGGTTTCCCGCTTCGATGCTCCCGTTCCGCTATAACAACGGCATCCGCATCTACCAGGCGCCGGGATATGTGACGATCGCGCTCGAAATGCTCGGGACGCGGATTATCCCCGTCGCCGGCCAGCTCGAGCCCTGGCCCGAGGCCGTGGAGGCATGGCTGGGGAGCAGTCGCGGGCGCTGGGAAGGCAACACGCTGGTCATCGAAACTACCAACATCAAGACCGGCGACAGCGCGACGCACGACATGTTCGCGCGCAATGGCAGCCCGCTCAACATGGCGACGCGCGGCATTCCGCCGTGGAATACCATCCCGACGAGTGCCCGCGCGAAAGTGACCGAACGCCTAACCATGATCGGCGAGAATACGATCACTTACGAGATGACGTACTCGGATCCCGAAGTGTTCTCCGTCCCTTGGACGCTGCGCTTCGACTGGACGCGCGACGAGGACTATGCCTTTTTCGAGTACGCCTGCCACGAGGGCAACGTGCAGGTGAGGAACTATATCACCGCGTCGCGCGCAGGACGGCTCGAGACGCTGTCGGCGGAGCAACTTGAGGAGGGAGGCGACTGAGCCTTTCCCGCTTCGCGCGGCTGCTACCGAAGGAAGGGCCGACATAGCTAGAACGTCTTCTTGATACCAACCCGGAACTGCTGGGGCTCGACCACGCGGCTGTTGAAGTCTTCGATACCTTCGGGCGGTTCGCTGGGCAGGCGCGTGGCATAGAAATAATCGATGTCGTGGCGCTTGCTGTCGAACACGTTAAGTAGCTCGCCGTAGATCTCGAAGCCGGCGAGGTTGCTCGGGGTCCAGGCAGCGCGAAGGTTTATCAGCAACGTGGATTCCCCACGCCGCGAGTTGTCCTCGATCAGCGGATGAGGGCCCAGATAGCGGGCGCGTACGGCGGCGTTGAACTCCGGGAAGATGGCCGAGATGCCGAGTTCGCCCGAGCTTTCCAGTGCACCCGGCACGAAGTTCTCGCCCTCCGGTAATCCCTGGTATCGAGATTTCGAGCCGGTCCAGACAGCATCGATGGCGAGCCATTCCGTCGGGCGTACGAAGCCGGTGATCTCATAGCCGCGGCGCCGCCCGGGATCGCTGGGCTCGACAGCACCCGAATCGCCGACGTAGATCAGCTCGCTCTCGATCGTGGACCACCAATACACTCCTGTCAGAATGAACGGGCCGCGCTCAAACCGCGCGCCGATTTCCTTGAAGGTGCCCTCGACTATCCCAGGGGCCGGATCGACCGGATTGGTGACACCGCGCGCGTCGTTCGAATGGAAGCCTTCGCCCCAGTTGGCATAGAGCGCGACGCGATCGGTGATTTCGTAATTGAGGCCGAGCTTGGGCGCGAGGCCGTGATCCTTGGCGATTCCGCTCCAGCTCGTCGCGCCGGCGAGCGCTCGGGTGCGGAAGCGGTACCAGTCGCCGCGCAGGCCCCCGATCACCATCAAGCGTTCGACGGGATTCCAGATGGCTTCGCCATAGACTCCGATCGAGCTTTCAAGCACGTCGAACGCGCCGACCGTGCTGAGGAACGCACCATCGGCGGTGTTGTCGAGCCCGACCGGAGAGATATCGTCGATCCGAGCTTCGGTGCCGGCGCGCAGAGAGACGTTGTCGAGCACGTCGAACGTGCGCTCGAGCCGCCCGCCGTATGTCCAACGCTCCTCGTACTGGCGCCGCTGGTCGCCGTGGACAGGGTCGTCGAGAAAGAATGTGAAGTTGTTGAGCAGGCTCCAGTCGTAGTGCTGGGCGTAGGCGGTCACCCGCCAGGCATGGTCGCGGTAGTTGATCGTCAGGATCTCGCGCTCGGTGCGGCCGCGCAGCGTCGGATCGAGCGTGCAGTAGATGTCTTCGCAGAGCGGAGTGCCGATCACCCGCTGCGGGATCTGCTCGGTCGGCGCCCAGCTTGCATCGTAAATGCTGAGTGAAGCTTGCAGATCGCCCGTTCCGAGCGGGACCGAATATTTGAGCAGGGCCGAGTAGGCTTCGAAGTCTTCGGGGAGTTCCCACGGTCCATCGTTGAACTTGGCCTGGCCGACCGCGAGGAGATCGCCGCCGCCGAGTTCGATCGAGCCACCTGCAACATAGCGGCGGTAGCCGTACTCGCCGAGCTCGGCGAGCGCGAAGGGCTCTAGCCGATCCCGAGTGGTGATCATGCTTGCGCCGACGAAGCTGAAATCTCCGGTGTCGGCGCGGTACGGCCCTTTACGGTAATCGATCCGCTGCACGGTCTCCGGGATTAGCCCCTGCACGTCGAGGTAGCCCTGGCCATGGCCGTGCGTCCGGAAGTTGACCGGCATGTCGTCGATGTAGAGCGCGTAGTCGGTGCCGTGATCGAGGTTGAAACCGCGCAGGAAGAATTGGTTGGCCTTGCCGCCGCCGGAATGCTGAGTGGCGATGAGACCCGGGGTTGCCTCGAGCAGTTCGCCAGGCCGAAGGAGCGGGCGAACCTCGATGTCGGCCCCGGCAACCCCGCCTTCGCTCGCGGCGATGGCTTCGCCGATGCGGCGTTCCCCGCGCCCGTAAACGTAGATCGTCGGTTGCTCGACGTTATCGGCTTCGTCCGCAGCCGCCGTGTCAGCGAAGGGCTGGGGCGCAACTTGCGCTGCCGCGGGGAGAGGAGCGAGCAGCGCAAGTGCGGAACCGCCGCACGAGAGCAGGCGGTGAAACGAGAGAGGCTTGGTCATCAGCCGCCTAAAGCGGCGACTGACGGTACGCGTAAGTTAATTACGGTAATCGCGACGTTACATGCGGGTTACAGGGCTATTGCGAAGCCTCAACAGTGTATTCCGAGACGATGCGCCAGGGCTGGCCGCTTGTGCGCGTCCAGACGGTCTGGCTGGCGATGGGGATGGCGACGGGCTCGCCGGTCTCGGCATGGGTCGTGGTCAGGGTTCCGGTCGCATTGGTGACCGCGAGGTCTTCTGCGCCTGACGCCCATCCGGTGCCGGGGATCATCTCGATGCGGAAATTGGGGTCGCTGAGCCAGGCGTCATAAGTCGCGGCGATCGCTTCCCCGGTTGTCGCCTGCGGGCTGCCCGGAACCACGAGCACCGCCCCATCGGCGTAGTTGCGCACCGCGCCGCGCAAGTCCTTGGCCGCGATCGCCTGGATCTGCGCCTGCTCGGTCGCGCGGACGGTTTCGAGCACTTGTTCCGGATCGGACGAGCCGCAGGCCGCCAGGAGGGCAACCGGCGCCAACGCCAGGATCGGGATATGCTTCATCGTTTCTCTCCCTCGAACTCGAGGGGGAGTGTGTCGCAGCCGTCCGGAGCAGGCTTTGATGGAACGCAAAGCATGCATGCTTGCCAAGGCGGCCAGGCGTGGCACAATCGTAACGAACGATAGAATCACCGGAGAGTACCCATGGCCACTGCCCCAGCAGCCCCTTCACCCGACGCCATCGAGGAAGGCGCGCGCGCGGTGGAAGCGATGATCCGCTTCGTCGATCCGGGCGACTTCGTGACGCGGCGCTATGTGCGCGCCGGGGCCGAGATCAACACCGGCACCTATTCGGACCACAAGGTGGTCGTGCGCGACGCGATGCCGATCCGCGACCATTTCGAATTCGACGTTCACGGCTTCCGCATCGCGCATCAGCCGACGGCGGTGAAGGACTTCCACGACAAGGACGAGGTCGACCGGATCTACGAACGCGAGGTCGAAGAGCACGTCCGCGAGTTAACGGGCGCCGACAAGGTTGTGGCGCGCGGGTGGATGGTGCGGACAAGCGCCGACCTCACCGGCCGGGCGCAGGAGAAAACCGAAGGCTACCAGCACATCGGCGGGATCCAGCCGCCCGCCGGCGAGGCGCACATCGATCTCGACACGCCGACCTCGCAGCGGATGGCGGAGGCCACCTACAAGAAGCATTTCCCCGATGGGCCGGGGTTCAAGCGCTTCCTGATCACGAGCTACTGGCGCACTTTCTCGCCTCCGCCGCAGGATGTACCGCTGGCGCTGTGCGACGGGCGCACCAGTTTCGCGGGCGAGGAGAAGAGCAACAAGCTGTTCGTGGTCGACGAATTCCCCGAGGGCGACGCGCTGACCGCGCCGGTCGAGGGTGAGGACAAGATGATGGCGGCGACGATCCCGTCGTTCGATCCGAGCATGCGGTGGTGGTATTTCTCGAACATGGAGCGTGACGACGCGCTGCTGTTCAAGTTCCACGACAGCGACCATTCGCGGACCTGGCGCTGCCCACACACCGCGTTCCACGACCCGAGCTTTCCAGACGCCAACGTGCGCGAGAGCATCGAAGTGCGCTCGGTCGCCTTCTGGGAGTGAGCGTGCTCCAGCGGCACTGAGCTCGAGACGGCGCGGTATCCTGCGAACTGTCAGATAGTGTTCTGAAATCGACGTCGTCGAACTATCGGCCCGTCGCATGCGACGAACCGGGTCCGGAATGCCGGAACAAACGTGCACCTATACTGGTTTATTCGCCAAGGTGACATGTAATGGCTGATGATCCCTTTGTTGCGGTCGGTCTTTTGACCGAGACGAATATCCGGATGCTGGGGACCAGCCTGCGGCAGGTATTCCCGATTCCGGACGACAACAAGTTCGAGGACCTGATCCAGGCGCTGGATCAGGCCGTCGATCAGTCGCGCGCACCGGAATAGGCGAGGTTCAGCCCTTCAACGGGAAATAATCGCGAAGCGCATCGATCGACTGGCGCGCGCTCTTGTGGTGGACGAAGATTCCGCCGACCTCTTCCCACAAATGACGGTGCCGATCCTGGTCGTCGACCAGCACGTCACCTTCCTTGGCGTGATCGCGCTTGTCGCGTGCCATCGTGGTGATGATGCGCGTGCCGGGGAAATGCTGAGCCGCCCAACGGACCTTCTGGTCGGCAGCCCATTTGCCGCGCGGAAGGCCGGTCAGGATGACCGGTTTGAGATGCCGGACCGCCTCAAACAGTTCCATCGCATCGTCCATCAGCGGAAGCGAGAAGTAGAAATCGGGCGCCTGGGCGAGCTTCTGCCAGAAGCGGCCGAGGCCATGCCGTTTCTCGAACGCGCGCGGAGGGAGGCCGAGAACGGCGGTCGCGCCCTTGTCGAAATCGGCCAGCACGCCGTCGCAGTCGAGATAAAGCTGCCTCACGGCCACCTCGCGGGGGAGAGCGAGAGCGGGATCGGCTCGCGCAGCGGCCGCCACGGCCCATTAGCGAGCACGTCGTTGCTTTCCTTGGCACGGCGGCCAGGGCCGAGCGACCACGTAATGTGATAAATGCTGCCGTCAGGTCGGTCAGTCGAGCCGGCAATCGCGACGACCAGCGCCTCTACGCCGCGGTCGTCATCGATGTGTCCGATCGCCTGGGCGGTGACGCCCTCGGGCAGCGGCGTGTCGCGGGCGACATTCGCGGCCAACGTGACGTGGTCGGCGATGACCTTGCCGTACCTGGGATTGAGTTCCTTGAGCAGTTCGTCGCGCTGCGCTGGATCGAGCTTCCATCCGACGACCGATCGGCCCGGGGCGCCATTGCGGACGATGTCTTCGGGATCGGGCACCTTTCTCCAACCCTGGACTCCAGCGCCCGTTCCGGCCGGAACCGCATCGTGCGCGCGCGATTTTCCAAGCAAGCCTGAGAGCAAAGGGAGCCGTTTCAATGCCCGTATCCGAAACCACGATCATCGAGCGCATCGCGCGCGTGCTCGCCGGACAGCGCGCCAGCGCCAATGCGGACGGCTACCTTGCCTCGGCAGGCGACGTCGTGGACGATTCCTGGCGCGAGCACGTCGACGATGCGCGCGCGGTGCTGCACACTTTGCGCGAGCCCGATCCTACAATGGCCTCGGCCGGCGACGTAGAAACCTGGCGCGCGATGGTCGAAGCCGCGCTCGAAGCGGAGGGCTGACCGGTGCTGGAAGAACTCGACAGCGTCGACGACGTGCTCGCCATTCGGGTGTCGCACAAGATCACCGGCGCCGATCTTGATGCGATCATGGTCCGCCTCGACGCACTCATGGCGAAGCATGACAAGACCCATGTGTTCGTCGAGACTCACGCCATCGATGGACTCGAGCTGACCAGCCTGCCCGGCTATATCGCGCGCGCTTTGCCGCTGTTCGGCAAGCTCGATCGTTTCGGCCGGGTAGGAGTCGTCGCGGACCAGGGATGGATCCGCGCCGGGACGCGGTTGGAAAGCGCGCTGCTGCCGAACATCAAGTACCGGGTTTACGAGCCCGATGAACGCGCCGAGGCGCTGGCTTGGGTAACCGGGGTGGGGCGCAACGCTCAGACCGCGACGTAGCTATTTAGTCTGGCAGACGTGAGGGGTGTCCTTCCCGGCGTTCTGCGCGACCTCCTCGGCATGCTTGTGCGGCAAGGCGTGCCCGTGGTCGCGCGCGTATTCGTGATCGAGCTTCTTGATCAGCGCGTCAGCCTTGTCACCGGCATTGATGCGGATGAGCGCGTCGACCTTGGCCTCGAGCCTATCGTCATTCTCCTTCGAACTCGGTGAGCCAATGTAGAGGAAGTAGGCGAGGCCGACGACCTGCCACAGGAGCTGAAGGAACTCCGACTGCCAGTTCTCGAACGTGTCGCGCGACATCTGAGTGAGATACTGCGCCGCTTCCGGCGTCGTGCCGTGTTCGCGTGCTTCGTCCTGGAATGCCTGCCAACCGAACCACCAATGCAGCGCGAACGATACGAGGAAGAAGGTGAGGGTGATCCAAGCGTAGGCGTACTTGCGGAAAACGCTCATGGCTTTCGTGCTCCTGCGGATGCGACGCGCACGAAAATGGCCGGATGATGCGGAGAGTTCCTAACTCAACGGATGTGAGATGCGATCAGTCGCGGTTGGCGACGAGGCGGAGGTCGAGCGGCGGCCGCCCTGCGCTGGCAGGCTTCGCCGCGGGCCAAAGACCGACAAGCGCGGATACCCGGTTTGCTGGGACGGCGCGGGAGTAGAGGAAGCCCTGGCCCATGTCGCACTCGAGCTCGATCAAGCGCCGCTCCTGATCGGGCGTTTCGATACCTTCCGCCACGATCTTGATACCGAGGCTGCGGCCGAGATTGATCACTGCACGGACGATCGCCTCGTCGCCGGGATCGATTGCCATGTCGCGCACGAAGCTTTGGTCGATCTTGATGATGTCCACCGGGAACTGCTTGAGGTGGCGTAGCGAGGCATAACCCGTTCCGAAATCATCGAGCGCGATCTTGACCCCGCGCATGTTGAGCAGGGCAAGCGCGCGATGGACGTACTCGGCGCCGCGGCCGAGGAATACGGTCTCGGTGATCTCGAGCTGGAAGCAGCGCGTGGGCACATCGGCGCGTCGCAACTGCTCGATAACGCGCTCGGCGAAGTTGTCGCGGCGGAACTCGGCGGCGGAAGCGTTGACCGCGACCGACTTGAAATCGACGCCGCGATCGAGCCAACCGCGCATGTCGGAGATGACGCGCTCGATCATGCGGTCGCTGATCTGGGCGGCGACGTCGGAATCCTCGAAGGCGGCTTCGATCGCCGCGGGTTGACCGATCCGGCCGCGTGGGTTGCGCCAGCGCAGCAGCGCCTCGAAACCGACCAGGGAGCGCGTGGTCAGGTCCAGCTTCGGCTGATAATAGGGAACGATGCGGTCGTCTTCGATGGCGGTACGCGCGAGGTGGACCATCGAATTCCGACGCTGCACGTTCTCGCGCATGTGCGGCTCGAACACGGTGACGATGCCGCGACCCGCGCCCTTGGCAGCGTAGAGCGCCACGTCGGCGTTTTTCAGCAGTTCGGCAGGTGAGCCGCCGTGCTGAGGATAGAGGCTAGCGCCGATGCTGACGCGGCAATCGAGAATGCGCCCGGCGTGGACGAACGGTTCGCGCAGACGCTGCTGGATCGCGCGCGAAACCCGCAAGAGGCTGTGCTCGCCATCGAGCTCGGGCATTACCACGGCGAATTCGTCACCGCCGAACCGGGCAACGGTGTCGCAATGGCGAACCACTCCGCGCAACCGTTTGGCGAACATCTTGAGGAGCATGTCGCCGGCATCGTGGCCCAGTGAATCGTTGATCTGCTTGAAGTGGTCCATGTCGAGCAGCATCACGCCGACGGCGAGCCCGCTCTCGCGCGCCTTCTCGAAAGCAACGTCGAGCTTCTCGTGGAACAGTGACCGATTGGCCAGCCGCGTCAGCGCGTCATGGCTGGCGCTCCAACGGATGCGTTCCTCGGCCGTCTTCTCCTCGGTGACATCGCGCATCGTCATGATGATGCGCCGCTGGCGATTTTCCGGGCGCACGGTTCGCCAGCCGTTCAACGTTATCCAGCGCTCGCTGCGATCGACCGGGCGGCGGATTCGGAACGTGGCTTCGAAGCGCGGCAAGTCGCTGTTTCTGGCGTGGTGCAAAGTCTCCCGAAACCGCTCGCGATCCGCGGGGTGGACGCACTCCTCGGCGAGTGCGAGGCTGGGCTCGTCGTCGGTGCCGACACCCAATATCTGCCGAAGCCGATCCGACCACTCGCGCCGATCGGTCGCCATGTCGTAGTCCCAAACGCCGAGACCGGCGGCTTCGGCGGCCAGCCGGAAACGCTCTTCGCTTTCGCGCAAGGCCTCTTCGGCTTGCTTACGCTCGGTGATGTCGAGATGCGCTCCGATGCTGCGGATGATCTGCCCTGCCTCGTCACGCTCCATTAGGAGATAGGCGGCGATCCAGCGCACTTCCCCGGTGTCGGCGCGGCAGATGCGAAATTCGAGCTGGTGCGCGTCCGAGAAAGCCAACGCTTGCTCGCACTGCATCAGCCGCTCCCGATCGTCGGGATGGACCAAGGGAAGCCAATCGTCGAAGTGCATCGAAGTGGCGTGTTCGGCCGGCAGACCCATCTGCTTCAAAAGGCTGGGAGAAAATTGCGCCAGTCCGTCCGCATCGGCCTCGAAATCCGCAAGACCGCTCGCTTCTTGCACCAACCGAAGGCGCCGTTCGCTCCGGCGCAAGGCGTCGTCGGCATTCTTTCTTTCGGTGATGTCTAGGTGTGAGCCAATCGTGCGGACGAGCGTGCCGTTCTCGTCCCATTCCATCCGGGTGTGGCAGGACAGCCATCGCACCTGACCATTGTCCGCGCGCACAATGCGAAACTCGGAATTGAACAGTACGTCACGCCGCTCGAGGCTGGCAATTATCTCCCGTTCGACCCGCTCACGATCCTCAGGGTGGATATGCTCGGCCCAGGCTTTCGAGATGACGTTCGTGCCGTCCACCGGGAGGCCCAGTTGTTCGAAAAAGCGGTCCGAACAGTAAATAAGGCCATCCTCGCCGGATTCGAAATCGGCGAGGCCCGTCGCTTCCTGGACGAGCCGAAGGCGTTCCTCGCTGCGCCGAAGTGCTTCGTGAGCTTCCTGCCGCTCGTTCACGTCGCGCGAGATGCACATGTGAGCCTTGGCGCCGTCCGGAAGCCTGAAGGGTACGGCGTGGGCTTCTACATGGCGCCGCCGCCCATGCAGACCAATGACCTCATAAGTCCAGACGACGCTTTCACCCGCGATGACGCGGCGGTGCACGTCAAGGCAATCGTCGAGATATTCGGGCGGAACCGCCACGTAGCCTGGCTGGCGCAGAGCTTCCATGTCGGGCGCCTGGAGCAGTTCGAGGCCGCTCGGATTGATGTGAATGAGACTGCCCGTTTCGTCGAATATCTTCACGCAATCGGGCATCGCGTCGAGTATCGCTGCCAACCTCGCCTCGCTGTCGCGCAGCGCGTGTTGAGCTTCGATCTGCGGGGTGATGTCCTCGCAAGTCGTGACCACATGGCCGTGAGGAGTCAGGTTGTGCTTGATCGCATAAGTGCGGCCGTCGCGAACCATGGTCGCCATGTCGGGGGCACCCGGGTCGAACTGCTTCTTGATGTCCGCGCTTATTTGCTCGAGCGTCTTTCCCGCCGGATAATGGCCCGCCTGCATGCCTAAGGCGACGACGTCGGTGCCTGTCATGCCGGGCCGCACGGAATGGGGCGGCAGACGAAGGATTTCTGAGTAGGCCCGATTGGTCAGAGTGATGCGCCCGTCGGGATCGAATACGCAGACTCCGTGGTGCAGGTGTTCGACGGTCTCGCGATAGCGGGCAAGCTCTGCCTCGAGCACGGCATTGCGTGCTTCAAGCTCGGCCAGGCGCTCGCCCCCCTCTGCCATCTTACCTCGTCCTAACGCTAAGAGACGAGAACATCGCAGATTCCCCGATAAGCCGGATGAAGCGGTGCCTAGGGGAACATCCGTAGTCGGGGTCGAACGCGACCCGTGGGAAGGCTCGTCACTTCACTTGGCGTTCACGCGGGCGCTGGCTATAGGGCGGCGGATGAAAGCTCGCTCCCCCGCCAGGATCGCCGTTGTCGCCGCCGTAGCGGCCATTGTTCCGCTAACCGCCAGCTGCAGCATGCTGGGGGGGAACAGGGGGCCGAGCGAGACCGGCTATGTCGCGCGCGACGCGGAATCGCTCTATTCGGCAGCCAAACAGCGGCTCGACCGGGGCGACGCGCGGGTTGCGGCGGCGCTGTTCGACGAGGTGGAGCGGCAGCATCCCTATTCGCCGTGGGCGCGGCGGGCGCAGCTCATGAGCGCCTTTAGCTATTACCTGCAGAAGGATTACACCAAGGCCATCGAGACCTCGCAGCGGTTCCTCTCGATCCATCCCGGAAACAAGGACGCGCCCTACGCCTACTATCTGATCGCGCTGAGCTATTACGAGCAGATCAGCGACGTAGACCGCGACCAGAAGGTGACCGAGCAGGCGCTCACCGCGCTGAACGACGTGCAGCGCCGCTATCCAAACACGCAGTACGCGGCCGACGCGCGGCTCAAGGCCGATCTCGTCAACGATCACCTCGCGGGCAAGGAAATGGAGATCGGGCGCTTCTATGAGCGCACCGGTCAATGGCTAGCGGCGCAGATCCGCTTCCAGAACGTGGTCGAAGGCTTCCAAACCACCAGCCACACTGCCGAAGCCCTATATCGCCTGACCGAGACAAATCTCGCCTTGGGTATTCCGGAGCAGGCTAAAAAGTATGCGGCGGTGCTGGGGGCAAACTACCCCGGCAGCGAATGGTATGACCGGGCCTATCGTCTGATGCAAACAAAGGCGCCCGAAGCGGTCGGCGGCTGAGCGGCTGGCGCCTAGAAGAAGAGACCGTCAGGTCCCGTAACGGCGCGTTTCGCCGCCCATACTTCCTCGTCCGAGCGCAATCAGGTCGTTCAACTGATTCGAGAACAGCGCATGATCAAGCCGGATGCCGGCGATACCATCGTGCGACCAACGTATCCTGCCATGGTAGGTCAGGCCATCGAGATCGACCGTCACAGCCTCTCCGATGGTAAATCCGGGGCGGCCGAGATTGCTGATCCGGAACCCTTCCGAAGAAAGCTCGATCATCAGCCCACTGACCGGCGTCTGGCCCGGCCTGCGCAGCGTCACCATTTGCCTTACGGCGTAGCGTCTGTGCGCGCGGATAGTCAGCACTGTCATCGACCAACCCTTCATTCCCCGTTGGTCCGAATAAGTCACAGCTTTGTTAACAAATTCTTCCACAGCACTTTTTGGGCACATGAATTGCGGCGCGCGCAGGTGGGGCGGGGCACGACGTTGCGCGGAGGCGGGGGCTCCCGTATGCCTGCGAGGGCGCTATGCTGACCTCGCTCGCGATCCGTAATGTCGTCCTGATCGAGGCCCTCGACCTTGCTTTCGCGCCCGGCCTCGGCGTTCTCACGGGGGAAACGGGGGCGGGCAAGTCGATCCTGCTCGACGCACTGGGCCTCGTGCTCGGCAATCGCGCCGAGACGGCGCTGGTCCGTGCCGGCGAGGAGCAAGCGAGCGTCACCGCGACGTTCGAGTTCGCGACGTTGCCCGGGACCATCCGCGAAACCTTGGCAGAAGCGGAGATCGAGCTGGAACCGGGCGAGCCGCTGATCCTGCGGCGGCGCGTGCGGGCCGACGGGGGGTCGAAAGCCTGGGTCAACGACCAGCCGGTCGGCGCGGCGCTTCTGCGCGAGCTTGCTCCCGCGCTCGTCGAATTGCACGGGCAGCATGACGATCGCGGGCTGGTCAATCCGCGCGGACATCGCGCCTTGCTCGACCGCTATGCAGGCGGCGACGTAGCGGGGGTTGAGGACGCGTGGGCGAAGTGGCGCGCGGCCGAGGCACGGCTCGAGGCGGCGCGGTCCGGCATTGCGCAGGCCAAAGCCGACCAGGACCTGCTGCTAGCGCATCTCGCCGAACTGACTGCAATCGAGCCTGAAGAAGGGGAGGAGGAGCGGCTCGCGCTCGCCCGAGCCGACATGCAGAAGGGCGAGAGGCTCTCGGGCGATCTCGAGGCGCTGCGGCTGGTGTGGGACGGTTCGGATTCGGCGCTCGCCCAATTGCGGGGAGCGGCGCGGCGGCTCGACCGGATCGCGGAGGAGCATCCGCTGCTTGCCGAGGCGCTGGCGGCACTCGACCGCGCGGTGATCGAGGCGGGGGAAGCCGAGGAAAAGCTCGAGAATGCCGCCGAAGCGCTCACGTTCGATCCGGCCGAGCTCGATCGGATCGAGACGCGCCTGTTCGAGCTGCGCGCGCTGGCGAGGAAGCACGGCTGCCAGCCTGACGAGCTGCCCGCTACGATGCGCGAGCTGCGCGCGAGGCTCGATGCGATCGAGGCGGGCGATGTGGAGATCGGGGCACTCGAAGCGGCGGCGCGGGAGGCGGGGCAGGTCTATCGGGCGCGGGCCGAGGCGCTCCATGCCAATCGCGTGGCCGCCGCACTTCGCCTTGATGAAGCGGTGGCCGGCGAGCTGGCTCCGCTCAAGCTCGATGCCGCCAAGTTCCGCACTGCGGTGACCGAGCTGCCCGAGGAGCGGTGGGGGTCGCACGGCATCGATGCGGTCGAATTCCTCATTTCAACCAACCCCGGAGCGGACTTCGCGCCGCTCGCCAAGATCGCGAGCGGCGGCGAGCTGTCGCGCTTCATCCTCGCGCTCAAGGTCGCGCTGGCCGAGCAGGGCGGGGCGGCGACGGTGATCTTCGACGAGATCGACCGAGGCGTCGGAGGTGCGGTGGCGAGCGCGATCGGCGAGCGGCTGGCGCGCCTGGCAAGCGGAGGGCAATTGCTCGCTGTGACGCATTCTCCCCAGGTCGCGGCGCGCGGTGGCATGCACTATCTCATAGCCAAGTCCAGCGAGGGAACCGTGACGCGGACCTCGGTGACGCTGCTTGACGCGCCCGGTCGGCAGGAAGAGATTGCCCGCATGCTCTCGGGCGCTGAAATCACCAGCGAGGCGCGCGCGCAGGCGGACCGCTTGCTGGAGGGGGTGTGAGCGAACCGCTTGATCGTCCGGTGTGGAATGCGCTGACTACGCGGCAGGCAGACCTCGCGATAAGCAGCGGCGCGGCAGTACGAATGGATTCGGCGTATGGGCCTTTCGCGGCGGCGCGCGACACAAGCGAGGAAGCGCTGGCTGCGCTGCTTGCCACGCTCGAGGGGCCGGAGGATCGCATCGGGATCGTCGAGCGCGAGGCATGGCCGGTGCCGTCCGGCTTGCGCGTGCTCGGGGGCGGAGATCTCGTGCAGATGATCTTCAAGGGCCCCGAGTCCAACGCTCCCGACGATCCACGGATCGAATTGTTGCAGGAAGATGACGCGTCCGAAATGGCCGCGCTAGCCCATGCGACCGAGCCTGGGCCGTGGGGTAGCAAAACGCACCTCTATGGCGACTACTTCGGCATCCGCATCGACGGGCGGCTCGCCTCGATGGCGGGCGAGCGGATGAAGCTGCCGGGCTTCGCCGAGCTCAGTGGGGTTTCGACCTGGCCCGAGTTTCGCGGGCGCGGGCTTGCTGGTGCTTTGACGCGGCGCGTGGTGCGCGGCTTCCTGGAGCGCGGCGATACGCCGTTCCTCCACTGCTACGCGGCGAACGTCGGCGCGGTCGCGCTTTACGAGAAGCTGGGTTTCCGCATCCGTGCGCGGATGACCTTCACGATACTGGCGCTCGCCTGACGAAGCGCTAGTGTCGGCGCCATGCGGAGCATGATCGTGACTCGCCTCGCCATGGCGCTCGCAACGAGCGCGTTGGCCGCCTGCGTCTCCGGTGGCGGAGCGCCGCCGCCCTTGCCAAAGCTCGCCGAAGATCCCGAGCAGCCTGCGCTCGCGCTGTTCGAGCACGCGCTGACCGGCTATTTCGCCGCGTTCGGCGCGAACCCGCCCACGACTTGCGCGCTGCTTCGACCCGGCCCGCTGAGCGCCGAGCAGGAAGAGGCATTGATCAGCCGCTTCGTCCGGCTGGCTCCCGCAAGCCGCTGCGTCGCCGCCGGCGACGCCTGGCGCGACGCGATCACCGATGAGCCGGCGCAAGTCCTTCAGCTCTACGATTTCGCCTGCCGCACGCCGCAGCAATGCACCGGATGGATCGCGGCGCCCGGCTCACCGGCGAAACGCTACGCGATGCGGTTCGAAGGAGGTGCATGGCAGTTCACAGGGGACCCCCGGGTTATCGCCGAGTGACAACGCCTGAGATTACCGAAGCGGAAGCCGCCAACGAGTTGATGCGGCTGGCGCGGGAGATCGCGCGGCACGACCGGCTGTATCATGCCGAAGATGCGCCCGAGATTTCCGATGCCGAGTACGATGCGCTGGTTCGGCGCAACGCGGAGCTGGAGGCTGCATTTCCGCACCTCGTGCGCGAGAATTCGCCGTCGCGGAAAGTGGGGCACGAGGTGGCCGCCTCGCCATTATCGAAGGTGCAGCACGCGGTGCGGATGGCGAGCCTCGACAACGCTTTCGCCGACGAGGAAGTGTCTGAGTTCGTGGCGCGGGTGCGGCGCTATCTGAATTTGCCCGAAGGCGAGGCCATCGCGTTCACGGCCGAGGACAAGATCGACGGGCTCTCCTGCTCGCTGCGCTATGAGCACGGCGCGCTGGTGCTGGCCGCGACGCGCGGCGACGGGCTGGTGGGCGAGAACGTCACCGCGAACGTCGCGCATATCGCGGACATCCCGCAGCGATTGACCGGGGCGGCGCCGGCCGTGCTCGAGGTGCGCGGCGAAGTCTACATGGAGAAACAAGCGTTTGCCGCGCTCAATTCGCGGCTGATTGAGGATGGCCGCGCGAGAGCGGAAGCGAAAGGCGAGGACTTCGATCCCACGTCGGTGCGCCAGTTCGCCAACCCGCGCAACGCAGCGGCAGGGTCCTTGCGGCAGAAGGATGCAAGCGTCACGGCTTCGCGGCCGTTGCGGTTTCTCGCGCATGGCTGGGGTGCTGCCTCGGAGGTGCCGGCCGATACGCAGTTCGGAATGATGCAGCGGATCAAGGAGTGGGGGCTGCCCATCTCACCGGATCTCGTTTGCTGCCATTCGCTTGAGGAGATGCTCGGCCAGTATCGCAAGATCGCCGAGCGGCGCGAGGGCCTGCCCTACGACATCGACGGAGTAGTCTACAAAGTCGACCGGCTGGACTGGCAGACGCGGCTCGGGTTCGTCGCCAAGGCGCCGCGCTGGGGGCTGGCGCACAAGTTCCCGGCGGAGCGGGCCGAGACGACGCTGGAGGCGATCGACATCCAGGTCGGGCGGACGGGCAAGCTGACTCCGGTCGGGCGGTTGCGGCCGGTTCTGGTCGGAGGCGTGACGGTGACCAACGTTACGCTCCACAACCGCGACGAGATCGGCCGACTCGGCCTCCGAGTCGGGGATCGGGTAGTGCTGCAGCGTGCGGGCGACGTCATCCCGCAGGTGGTTGAGAACCTTACCCGCGACGAGCCGCGCGAGCCTTATCCGTTTCCCGACGAGTGCCCGGTGTGCGGCAGCGAGGCCGTCGCCGAGGAGGGCGAAGTCGACGTGCGCTGTACCGGCGGGCTGGTGTGCCGCGCGCAGCAGTTCGAACGGTTGCGGCACTTCGCCAGCCGGGCCGCGCTCGACATCGAAGGGCTCGGCGAGAAGACAATTCTCGAGTTTCTCGAGCTCGGCTGGCTGACCAAAGGACCGGGCGATTTGTTCCGTTTGCACCGGCATCGTGACGAGCTCGTCGGGCGCGAAGGCTGGCAGGACAAGTCTGTGGACAACCTGTTGGCATCGATCGAAGCGAAACGGCAGCCCGATGCAGCGCGATTGCTGTTCGGGCTCGGAATACGCCACGTCGGCGCGGTCACCGCACGCGACCTGCTCAAGCGTTTCCGAACCTTGCCGGTGTTGCGCGAGGCGGCGGAGAGGGCGCGTGCGGGCGACGCGGACGCGATCGCGGAACTGACCAGTATCGACGGCGTGGGCCCGGTCGTGGTCGAGGCGCTCGGCGACTTCTTCCACGAGGAGCACAACCGCCAAGTCTGGGACGATCTGCTCGGCGAGGTCTACCCGCGCGAGTTCGTGGTCGAGACCAAGGAAAGCCCGGTTAGCGGCAAGACGGTGGTGTTCACCGGGAAACTCGAGACGATGAGTCGGGACGAAGCCAAGGCTCAGGCCGAGCGGCTCGGAGCCAAGGCTGCGGGTTCTGTCAGTCCGAAGACCGACCTGGTGGTCGCCGGCCCCGGAGCGGGCAGCAAGCTCAAGAAAGCGGCCGAACTCGGCATCGAGGTCATCGACGAAGGCGCTTGGGCGGAGATCGTGAAGGCAGCCGGTTAGACCTGCGGCTTGTCGCCGCTCTCTTCGTCTTCCTGCTCGTCCTTCTTGCGGTCGATCATCTCGATGGCATGCGAACTTTTCGCATCGAAGATCATCGACACGGCTAGGCCGACTGCAATCCAGACCCCCGATCCGCCGCTCGCACGGCGGTTGCGGCGGGCTCGGCGCAGCATGCTCGGCATCAATGTGATGACTCCGACCAGAATCGCGGCGGCAGCGAGCCATTCGATCATCGGACCCCCCTTGCGTGGCATGTGGGGCGTGTGCGCCGGCCGGCAAGATGCGGTCAGACGATCTTCTGCACTAGCGGCTCGATGCGCAGGGTGACCACGTCCACGCCCGGAGGCCTCGTCGCCGCGAACATGATCGCCTCGGCGACTTCTCCGGCGGGCAGCATTTCCAGGCCCTTCTCGAACTCGGCCAGCTTCTCGTCGTCGTAAGGTTGGAGGTGGGTGGCGATGGCGCCGGGTTCGATCAGGGTGACACGGATCTTTTCCGGAATCATTTCCTTGCGGAGTGTTTCCGCGAACAGCGCTACACCGCCTTTCGAGGCGTTGTAGACGCTTTCTCCGACCGCCTTGATATGCACGCTGATCGATCCGACGAGGATCACCTGGCCACCGTCACGGCCGCTGGCGCGGATGCGCTCGATCGCGTGCTTGGTGCAGGCCAGGTAGCTGACGAGATTGGCGTCGATGACCTCGCGCCAACCGGCATCGTCGATCTCCATGAGTGGATCGGCGGGCAGACCGACACACGCGACGAGGATGTCGAGGCCCCCGAGATCGCCGTCGACACGCGCGAACAGGCGCTCGATGTCGTCCTGGCGGGCGAGGTCGCCGGCGAAAGTGATGGTTCCTTCCGCGTGCCGCGTGGCTGCAGGAATGTCGGCGGAGAGCACGCGCGCGCCCGCAGCGACCATGCGTGTGGCGGTCTCGCGGCCCACGCCGCCGGCGCCCCCCGTAACGAGGACTCGTCGTCCTGACAGTGAGTTCTCGGCCATTGCCTATCTCCGTGACCCCACAACTCGGAAACCGGGCATCGGCTCCATGGTTCTTGGGTCATGCCGCGCAAGCTCAAGGTCTTTCGCACAACCACCGGGTTTCACGACGCATACGTCGCCGCTCCGAGCCAGAAGGCCGCGCTCGAGGCCTGGGGTGCCGACGCCAACCTGTTTGCGCGCGGTGTGGCCGAGCGGATCACCGATCCGAAGCTGATGGCCGCCCCGCTCGAACGGCCGGGCGAGGTCATCAAGCTGTCGCGGGGCGACCTCGCCGCCCAACTGAAGGCGCTCGGACCGCGCAAGGCCAAGGCGAGGAAGCAAACTCCTCCGGCAGATCAGGGAAAGGAGAAGGCGAGGCCCCGGACATCGGCCAAGCCGAAGCCTCCGCCCAAGCGCGACCGTGTCGATGCAGCGGATGCGGCGCTCAACGAAGCCCGCGAGGGGCATGCCGCTGCGATCGCCAAGCTCGAGGCGGAGCGCGCCTCAATCGAAGCCAGGATGGAGGCGCTTCGGAGCAAGCAGGAAAAGGAAATCGTTCGGCTCGAGCGCAAGCGCGATGAGGCGCGCGAGGCTTACCGTAAAGCGCTCGAGGATTGGAGTGATTAACGGAACAAGCCGCAGCGCGACCTGTTGCCCCGCCATGCCGCAAGCAACCTTGGACAGACGCCCTCAGATTCGGAGCTTGGTGCCCACGAGCCAAGTCACCAGTGCGGCGAGGGCGCCGCAGACGGCGTAAGGCACGACGGAGTAGGCCAGCAGGTCGAGCCGCTCGTGGCTGCCAGCAGCAGTCGTCAGCAGCACGAAGATGGCGGTCGCGACGAAGCCGAGCGCGGCTGCGGCCGGTGCTCGATCCCACCCGACCCGCGCGAGGCTGAGCCACACGGGGACGCACACGACGGCGATGGCTGCCCCGTAGAACAGCGCCACAAGGAAGAGGCCCTCGAACACGAGCGCCTCGCCGAGCGAGCTGTAAATGAAGCCGGCAACGAGCGCCGCGCCGGTTGCAACGCCCGCGATGAGCGCGAGGACAAGGCGGCCCAACGTGGCGGCCGTGTGGGCGGAGGCGAGCGGCATGGCCGAATGCTAATCCGCACCCGAAATCACATCAAGCGGCAGGTCGATTAGAGGCGGGCAGCTTCGGGGATGGACGGATCGAACGATGCCATCGCGCGTCGCTTGCGGTGGCGCTTCACGGGATCCTTGTAAGGTAGCAGGCTCGTGCTCGGGCCGGCAAAGCGCGCTTCGTGCTCGTAGAAGGCATCGAAGCCGGGCCAGGGAACGTGGCCCTCGGTGTGCTGGAACCAGCCGAGCTTGTAGCGAGCGTCGAAGTCGGTGCCCGCTTCGGGCATCGCATCGGTCGGCACGGCGGAGCCGAACAACCCCCAGGCGGGCTGAGCAGCGCGGACGGCCATCCACATGCCGGTGGGATCGACCCACGAATCGCCTTTGTGGGAGACGCCGCTGGTTACGAACAGCGGACGAGGAGCGCGCAAGGCGATCAGCGTGTGCGCATCGATCGGCAAGTTGGCCGTGGTCTGGTCGCCGCGTGCGAAAGCCATAACGTTCGGTGTAAACCAGTGGAAGGCGCCGCTCGAGGCCATGTTCTCCCACCGCTCGCCATAGTCGCGGCGCATCAACTTGGCGCCGCCGGCGCCCGAACTCGAGACGTTGGCATCGGCGAAGGCATGGTCGAACGCCGCCGCGACGAGCACGCCCTTGCCGAAGCGCGAGTGGCCCTGGAGCGAAATTCGTTCGCCATCGATGCGTTCGTCCCGGGCCAGTTCCTCGCGCAGTTGGCTGGCGCCCCAGGCCCAGGCGCGCAGAGCGCCCCAGTCGTTCTGCTCGCGCGGCCATCGGGCGAGGCCGATGACGCCTTGCTCCATCTGCGCGGCCGTGTCGGCCTGCAGCATCTGCGGGCGATAGGCGACGTGGACGAAGCCACGATCGAGCGCCATCTGCACCGAGTCCGGTGGGGGCGACCCGCCGAAGTTGGGCGTGCGGCCGCCAGGCCAGACGTAGGTGTAGTCGATCAGCGCCGGAGCCCCGTCGGAATTGCGCGGAAAGGTGACGATCGCATCGATCGTCGGGCCCATGCGGCCGTCGGGCGCGATGACCTGGCCGACCCACTGCTCGCTCGTCGCGCCGCGCCGTGAAGTGGCCGGATCCTTGGTCCAGACGACGCGGAACTGATTTACGACTTCGGGAATGCGCCCGACCCAGTTGTCCTCGACCAGTCGGACGAGCTCGGCCCGCCGTGCCGCCCATTGTTCCGGAGACGGCGCGCTGGAGTCGGCGAACAACGGCGGAAGGCCGAACTTGCCGACCTTGCTTTCGTCGGTGTTGGCGGCGTTGGGATCGGTCGGAGTTCCGCTCGCGCCGCGGCGGAGCTCGCCGAAACCGAAGCGAGCGCGTTCGGCGGCGTGGACGTCCTCGGCGGTCTGCGCCGCCGCGCCCGTGCGTGAGTAGAATGCCAGCGCGGCTGCCAGTGCCGCGAGCCATCGGCCCATCGAATTATCCCGTCCCAGTGCGCCGGCTCCGCGATCCCGCACGGAACGCCAGCCTCGGCATCATGACTCTAACCTCCGAATTCGTCCATAGTGAGGCGCGTCCCCTTACAACTCGATAACGGCGCCCCCTGCATCGGCGCTGCGGTACATCGCCTCGATGAGCCTGATGTCGCGCAACCCCATCTCGCCCGGCGTGCGATGGGGGCGGTTGGCGCGCGCTGCCTCCGAGAAGCCATCGAGCTGCGCGGCGAACTGGCTCATCGGGTTGCCGGCCCCGACCGGCCGACCGTCGATTGTGAGGTTGTTGTCGTCGTAGGTTGTTGCCGGCTGCATTTCGGCCGAGGAAGTCGCGCCAAAGTAGTGCTGGCGCGAGACGTAGGGGCTGTAGCTGTACGACGACGAGCCGCTGACCGTGACACCGCCGGCCGTGGTCAGGCGCCATTCGATCCCGCCCTCGACTTCGGCGAAGCGCTGGTCGTCCTTGGGATAGGCGTAGACCGCCGAGACCGAGGCCGGGGTGTCGTCCTCGAGCATCATCAACGAGGTGTTGAGCCCGTAGATGCCGATGTCGAACATCGAGCCGCCGCCGGCGAGCGCCTTCTCGAGCCGCCACTTGTGCGGCGGGAACTCCGGGTTGGCGTTGAATCCGTGTGCGTTCTGTACCGCCCGGAGCGCTCCGAGCTCGCCGGCCTCGATCCGGCGCAAGGCCTCGCGATTGGTCGGCTCGAAATGGACGCGGTAGGCGACGCCGAGCTGGCGACCGTTGGCCTTGGCGGCGGCGATCATCCGCTCACATTCGGCGCTGGTCGACGCCATGGGCTTCTCGCACAGGACGTGCTTGCCTGCCTCGAGCGCGCGGACGGTGTATTCGGCGTGGAGGCCCACCGGCAGCACGATGTAGACGCAGTCGATCTCTGCATCGCCCTTCATCGTATCGTAGTTCGCGTAATCGAAGAACCGCGATACGTCGTAGCGCGCGCCGAGATCGCGAGCCTTGGCGGGATTGCCCGAGACGAACGCGGTCATGCGCGAATGGCGGGCCTCTCCGAAGCCGGGAATCACTTGCCCGATAGCGAAGCTGCCGAGCCCGACGATCGCCCAGCGCATCTGTTCGCCGGGCGGCGCGGGCAGCACGGTTCCGGCGGGAAGCGGTTGCCCTTCGGCTTGCTGAGCGAGCGCACGTCCTGCGGCGAGCGCGAGCGGCGCGGCTCCCGCTGCGGCGAGCAGGTGACGCCGGGTAATGCGATTATCTTCGGCCATGTTCGAGCCCCTCTCCGTAGGTAGCGCTAACATGCACGAAAATGCGGGCCTGTCACGCGCCGGGTTCGGGCACCCATTTCATCACGCCGCCTGCGAAGGGCGTCCACCAGCCGGTGCGCACGCCCGCGGCCGCCAGAACGTCGCTCGTCCACTGATTGCAGGTGTTCGAAGCCGTGTAGCGCCCCGGGGCCTCGTAGAAGACGTCATGCGGGCCGTAACCGTCATAGCTGACGTGCTCACCGCGCGGCAGCGAGCGCTCGATCGCGGTGACGAGTTGGCGGTATTCCGCCCGGCTGAGCATGAGCGGCCGGTTGTCGTGTGAAGGGGCAGGGCGGACATAGTGCGCGACGTGGAGCAATCCTTCGCCGCCCAAGCCGATGATGCGCAGAACTGTGCGGGGCGACAGGTCCCACCAGGTGGGCGTGTTGAGAAAGACTTCGCGCTCGCCCCAACTGACCGCGACGTGGGTGGCATCCGGACGCGGAACGGGCAAATCGGCGGAGGGAAAGTCAGGCCGCCAGTCCTTCTCGGGTGTCACAAACGGCAGGACCAGTTCGGTATGGACGCCGTTGGTGCCGACCATGATCTCCACGCCGTGGTCGGATTCACGCCAATCGCCGTTGCGGGGAATTGACGAGCCGACCCAACCGGCAAGAGCGAACATGAGCAAGGCCAGCGAGAGGCCGGCGAGGACGGCGGCCGCGAGGCGGCTCAGGCGACGGAGCGCCGTCTTAGCCACAGAATCGACCAGTCGCCGCTGACGAGGCGCGCGGCGAGACGGAAGCCGGCGGTGCGGTATGCGGCGCGCACGGCCGGTTCCTGCGTCTCGAGCAATCCGGCGAGGAGCAGATGCCCTCCCGGTGGGACCGCATCGGCGAAATCTCCCGCCAGTGCCACGAGCGGACCGGCGAGGATGTTGGCGATCAGCAGATCGTAGGGCGCCCGACCCGCGAGAAGCGGGTGATCCATGCCCTCGGCCACGACCATCGCGAGTTCGCGATGCCCCGTGCCGAGCGGGATCGAATTGAGCGCGGCATTTTCCGCGACGACTCCTTCGCAGACCGCGTCGATGTCGCTCGCCACCGCATCGGCGAGGGGCCAGAGTCGCATCGCGGCGAACGCGAGCAGCCCGGTGCCGGTGCCGATGTCGGCGCAGTTGCGCACCACGATGCCGCGGCGTTTCATCCGGTCGAGCATCGCCAGGCAACCGGCGGTGGTCGCATGCTGGCCGGTGCCGAAAGCTTGCGCGGCGGGGACGACGAGATCGATCGTGCCCGGCGAAGCATCGGCCGCGAAGTCGGGCGTGCGGATGTGGAAGCGGCCGGCTCGGATCGGCGCGACGAGTTTCTGCGTTTCGGCCACCCAGTCGGTTTCGGGCAGCCTCTCATCCGTGATCGGCGGCGAGTCTTCGCCGAACAGGGCCGCCACCGCATCGCGATCCGTTCTGGTGGGCCGGCGCGGCAGATAGGCCTCGAGACACCATTCGCCGGGCCGATCCTCCGCTACCTCGCTGCCGGTGAGCACGATTTCCGGATCCCAATCCTCGAGCGTCTCGTGCGCGGCGAGCGCGGCCTGCACGACCGGTTTCGGGGCGAGGACGACCAGCTTCCAGCTCACGGTTTGGCTTCTTCTTCGGCGAGCCTGGCATCGAGCCGCGACCTGATACCGGCCGCATAAGCCTCGCAGCGCGGCTCTTCGGCGAGCGAGCCCGCGAGAAGGCGCTTGCGCATTTCGCTAGCCGAAGGGTGCGGGGTGAGCAGGATCGCGCAATCGAGGCTGGCGAGGCGGAACAGGCCCTCGCGGAAATCGGCGATGTAAGCGGGATGGTCGCTGAAGCGATAGGCGTCGCTGCTGATCGGCGAGAGGCTGTCCGCATACACGATGGTTCTGCATTCCTCGCCGTCGCAACTCTGCCATTGCCAACTGAGCGCACCCGGCGTGTGGCCGGGGGTGGCGAGAGGCATCAGCGCGAGATCGCCGAGTCGAACGGTTTCTCCCGGAATGGCCGGGCCGTCGACGCGCGCGGCGGGAAACGGCTCGTGCATGCCGAACTGCGGATCGTCAGCGGACTCGCGGCCGCTGGCGAGGACCGGCGCGGCCTCGGCCGAGGCGAGCAGGCGAGCGCCGGTACGCCGCTGAAGTTCGGCTAAGCCGCCGACATGATCGAAATGCTCGTGGCTGTGCAGCAGGAGCTTCACGTCGGCGAGCTGGAAACCGAGCGCCTCGATATTGGCGGCGATCGCGGCGGCGCCGGCCGCGGTCCCGCCATCGATCAGGACGTGGCCATCGTCACCCACCACCAGGAGCGCGGTGATGCCGCACGTACCCACATAGTAGGTGTTGCCGTGGACGCGGAAGGGCGGCCCGGCCTTGTCCCAATCGTCCCAATCGGCGCAAGCGCGAGTCCATTCCCCCCACTGAGCGCTTGAAAGCGGCGCCACCTGCGGTGCCGGCGCGCAGGACGCCGAAAGCAGCGCCGCCGATAGGGCAAGCGCCCTAGCGGACATAGCTAGCTCCGTTGGCGTCGAGGACTGCGCCGGTCATGCTCGGCGGCGCGTCGAGCGCGCAGAAGACGGCGATCGAAGCGATCTCTTCGGGCGTGGCGACGCGGCCCAGCGGGATGTCGGCCAGCAGGTCGGGGCCGCCGCGCGTGGCGAGATAATCGTCGGCCATCGAAGTGTCGGTGAAGCCCGGCGCGACCGCGAAGCTGAGGATGCCGTGCCGGGCATAGGCGCGCGCGATGGTCTTGTGCATCGCCAGCATGCCGCCCTTGGACGCAGCATAGTGCCAATGCTCGGGGGAATCGCCGCGATGCCCCGCTCGGCTGGCGATGTGGATGAGGCGGCCCCCGTGGCCGCGTTCGAGCCAGTGCCGCACCGCAAAGCGGCTCAGCTGCGCCGCCGCAGTGAGGTTGATCCGCAACGTGTCTTCCCAGACATCGAGCCAGGCGATGTCGGACAAGTCGAGCGGATTGGCCGCGAACAGGCCTGCGTTGTTGATCAGGCCGTCGATCCGTCCGTCTGCCCTCTCGAGCGCTTCCTCCCACAGCATCTGCGGAGCGGGCGGCTGGGCCAGGTCGGCGGCGATCGTTTCTTCGTCAGCTGCCCGCGTGGCGTGGCCGATTACGCGGACCCCCCGAGCGCGCAGGGATTCGGCGATGGATTGGCCTATTCCGCGGCTGGAGCCCGTGACGAGAACTGTCGGCATCGCATTGTTCCTAGACCGGGCCTTAGCTGCGTCAACACGCGAGTCCTCCGCACGGGCGACTGGTCCGCTGAACGGAACGTCAAAGCAGTCGTCCATTTTCCGCAATGTGCGGTTCGGAGGGCATGCTTGCCTCGCTCGGTGCATTCGCTAAGGGGAGGCTCACTCTCTCACAGCCGGGACACAGCCATGGCCACACGCCCGCTTTCGCCGCACCTGTCGATCTGGAAATGGGGACCGGCCATGCTGGTCTCGATCCTGCACCGCGTTTCGGGAGACGGCCTGACCTTGGTCGGCCTGCCGGTGCTGTTGTGGTGGCTCGGTGCGCTGGCGAGCGGCCCGGAGGCTTATGAAACCTTCACGTGGGCGGCGACCTCTATCCCGGGATACGTGGTCCTGGTCGGCCTGAGCTGGGCGTTCTTCAACCACCTGGCGTCGGGGATCCGGCACTTCGTGCTGGACACCGGTGCGGGCTTCGAAGTCGATACCAACAATCGCTGGTCGGTCGTGACGACCGTGAGCGGAATCGTGATGACCGCGGCCTTCTGGGCCGCGCTCCTGCTGCTGTAATCGGGGGCAAGATGACCAAGAGCACAGAAATCGGCCAGGTTCGCGGATTGGGTTCGGCCCACCAGGGCGGCCATCACTGGCTGCTGATGCAGGCGACCTCCGCCGGCGCGCTGATCACGTGCGCCTACCTCGTGTTCTCGTTCCTGCTGCTGGACGACTTCTCTTACGCAGCGATGACCGGCTGGCTGAAGGGTCTTGGTCCTTCGTTCGCGTTGGCCCTCCTGATCATCAGCGTGTTCTGGCACGCGCGGCTCGGGATGCAGATCCTGATCGATGACTATGTGCACGAGTCGGGCCGGCGCTTCGCCGCGCACCTGACGTTGAACCTGGCGACGTTCGCCGGCGGCGCTTTCGGCTTGCTCTGCCTGATCCGCGTTGCCCTGGGCGGAGCTGCAGCGTGAGCGACAACCAATCTCCCCTGACGCCGCCGACCACCCCGTTCGGCTCGGCCCCTTCGTACAAGATCGTCGACCACACCTATGACGTCGTGGTCGTCGGCGCGGGCGGCTCTGGCTTGCGCGCAACGATGGGCAGCGCCGAGAGCGGGCTCAAGACCGCGTGCATCACCAAGGTGTTCCCGACCCGTAGCCATACCGTGGCGGCGCAAGGCGGCATCGCGGCGAGCCTCGGCAACAACAGCCCCGACCACTGGACCTGGCACATGTTCGACACCGTCAAGGGCTCGGACTGGCTGGGTGACCAGGACGCGATCGAATACATGGTGCGCGAGGCCCCGCACGCGGTCTACGAGCTCGAGCACGCGGGCGTGCCTTTCAGCCGCAATGCCGATGGGACGATCTACCAGCGGCCGTTCGGCGGGCACATGCAGAACATGGGCGAAGGCCCTCCCGTGCAGCGCACAGCCGCCGCCGCCGACCGCACCGGCCACGCGATGCTCCACGCGCTCTACCAGCAGAGCCTGAAGTACGACGCCGACTTCTTCATCGAATATTTCGCGATCGACCTGATCATGAAGGACGGTCCGAACGGGAAGCAGTGCGTCGGCGTGATAGCGCTGTCGCTGGACGACGGCTCGATCCATCGCTTCCGCGCTCAGGCCGTCGTGCTGGCAACGGGCGGCTACGGGCGCTGCTACTTCACCGCGACCAGCGCGCACACCTGCACCGGCGACGGTGGCGGCATGGTGCTGCGCGCCGGCTTGGCGCTCCAGGACATGGAGTTCGTCCAGTTCCACCCGACCGGCATCTACGGCGCCGGTGTGCTGATCACCGAAGGCGCGCGCGGCGAGGGCGGTTACCTGACGAACTCCGAGGGCGAGCGCTTCATGGAGCGCTATGCGCCGAGCGCGAAAGACCTCGCCAGCCGCGACGTCGTCAGCCGTTCGATGGCGATGGAAATCCGCGAAGGGCGCGGCGTGGGCCCCAACAAGGACCACATCTGGCTCCACCTCGATCACATCGATCCCAAGGTGCTGGCCGAGCGGCTGCCCGGGATCACCGAGAGCGGCAAGATATTCGCCGGCGTCGACCTGACGCGCCAGCCGCTGCCCGTGGTGCCAACCGTCCACTACAACATGGGCGGCATCCCCACGAACTATCACGGCGAGGTCGTCACGATCGGCGCCGACGGCAATCCGGAAACCGTGGTGCCCGGCCTGTTCGCGGTCGGAGAGGCGGCTTGCGTCTCGGTGCACGGCGCCAACCGCCTGGGTTCGAACTCGCTGATCGACCTCGTGGTGTTCGGCCGCGCGACCGGGCATCGGCTCAAGGAACTGCTCAACCCCATCGCCGCGCAGGAGGAGTTGCCGAAGGACAGCGCCGATTTCGCGCTGACCCGGCTCGATCACTTCCGCCTCGCCAACGGCGGATCGCCCACGGCCGAAATCCGCAAGGCGATGCAACAGACCATGAGCGCGCACGCCGCGGTGTTCCGCACCGACGAACTGATGGCGGAGGGCAAGACCAAGCTCGCCGACGTCTATGGGCGGATGCAGGACATCTCGGTGACCGATCGCTCGCTGATCTGGAACTCCGACCTGATCGAGACGCTCGAGTTGGATAACCTCATCGCGCAGGCGACGGTGACGCTGCACGGCGCGCACAACCGCAAGGAATCACGCGGCGCCCACGCGCACGAGGATTACCCCGAGCGCGACGATGCGAACTGGATGAAGCACACCGCGGCGTGGTTCGACGGATGGGGCGGCCAGGGCGGCAACGTGCGGCTCGATTACCGCCCGGTCCACGAGTATACGCTCACCGACGATGTCGACTACATCAAGCCGAAGAAGCGGGTGTATTGAGGCAAGTCGGACGACGAGGCGCGTCAACGGAAGATTTTGAGGGTGGCCGCCTCGCAGCGGCATCACTCCCAGTTGCGCCACGCTTCCAAGTGCAAATGACGCCCGGGATCGCTTTTAACGTGCATGATTCTGACGATCTCGACCCGATCGTCGAAGGCGAGATAATAGATGTGGTGCATCGCGCATCGTATGCGACGCAAGCCTGGATACACCCGGTCGAGCAACGGATGGTAGAGCGCCGCTCCGGCGAGGGCCTCGATTGTCCTCCTTAGGTCTTCGACATATTCGATGGCCCTTTCGCGCCCCCATTGCGTGATCGTGTAATCGGCGATTTCCTCGATATCTGCTTCGGCTTCTGGTCGAAGAATGACCTCACGCATCACTGCTGGGGCCAAACTTCCGCTCCAAGAAGATATCCCAATCGAACGGTCGCGCGGGGCCGCTATCCAGCCCCTTCTGGATTTCCCGTCGCAGTGCCTCGATCTGTTCGTCCTCAGCGATGTAGCGCCGCATCGCCTCTCGGACGACCTCGCTGGTACTGCCGAATTCGCCGGACTCGACCTTTCTACGAGCGAACTCCACGAACGGCGCGCCTAGGGCGACGGAGGTATTCTTGCTCATGCCGGCATATTACCAAAAATTGGTAACAACTCAAGGTGCCGCGTCGGTGGTCTTTCCTCTGCTTGCCTCCGAACGCTGAGGATTTCGACCGGGTCGGCGATGAGTTCGCCTTTCATCCAGCCTTCGCCTTTGTCGGGATCGAGCGGCGCTTCGAAGATCTTGCGGACGACCTCCATTCCTTCGACCACGTGGCCAAAGGCCGCGTAACCGGCGCGGCGTTCGGGGTCGTCCGAGGTGGGATCGGCGTCGAGGCCCACAAGCGCCGAGAGCGTGATCGACCAGTCGCCGTTGGCGGTGCCGGGCTCGCCGCGGGCCATCGAGATCGCGCCGGCGATGTGCTTCACGCCGGTCAGGTCGGTCGGCTCATGCGCGATCGGGGGAAG